>DATKEI010000470.1:0-7613 GCA_035544455.1 Binatia bacterium
CGCCGGGTTCTGGCCGGGCTTGCGGCCCGAGAGGTGCCGGGAGTAGTTCTCGATGCCGTGGCAGTAGCCGAGCTCGCGGAGCATCTCCATGTCGAACAGCGTCCGCTGCTCCAGCCGCTGGGCCTCCAGGAGGCGGTTCCGGCCCCGGAAGAAGGCCAGGCGCTCGGCGAGCTCCTCGCGGATCGAGTGCAGGGCGCGCTCCAGCTGGTCGGCGGGGGTGACGTAGTGGCTCGCGGGGTACACGTACGCCTCGTCGAGCGCGCCCGTCGGCACCCCGCGCAGGGGGTCGACCGCCACCAGCCGGTCCAGGGCGTCCCCGAAGAACTCGGCCCGGATGGCGCTGCCCTCCGCGGCCGCGGGGAAGATCTCGACCACGTCGCCGCGGACGCGAAACGTCCCGCGGCGGAAGTCGTAGTCGTTGCGCTCGTACTGCACGGCCACCAGGTCCCGGATCAGGTCGTCGCGGGAGACCTCCTGCCCCGGCCGCAGGCGCACGTGCATCCCCCGGTACGTCTCCGGCTCGCCGATGCCGTAGATGCACGACACCGAGGCGACCACCACGACGTCGCGCCGCTCGAACAGCGAGGTCGTGGCGGAGTGCCGCATCCGGTCGATGTCGTCGTTGATGAGCGCGTCCTTCTCGATGTACGTGTCCGATTGCGGGATGTAGGCCTCGGGCTGGTAGTAGTCGTAATAGGAGACGAAGTACTCCACGGCATTGGACGGGAAGAACGCCTTGAACTCCCCGTACAGCTGGGCGGCCAGCGTCTTGTTGGGCGAGATGACGAGCGCGGGTCGCCCCAGCTCGGCGACGAGGTTCGCCAGCGTGAACGTCTTGCCACTTCCCGTGATGCCGAGGAGCACCACGTGCCTCTCGCCGCCCCCCACGAGCGACACCAGCCGCTCGATGGCGCGGGGCTGATCCCCCGAGGGGGCGAAGTCCGAGGCGAGGGCGAACACCGTGGCTCAGTGCGCCGACGGGACGGCGACCAGGTACTTCCGCCACGAGTCGAGGAACGAGCTCGCGTGCGGGTGCCGCAAGAGCTGCACGGAAAACAGGAACTGGGGGTGGAACGGCTCCCGGATGAGGCGCAGGCGGACCTCTTCCAGGGTGCGGTTGCCCTTGAGCAGGTTGCAGCGCAGACAGGCCGCCACCACGTTCGTCCAGGTGGTCTGGCCCCCCCGCGAGCGCGGGACGACGTGGTCGACGGTGAGCTTCTCCCCCCGCCGGCTGCAGTACTGGCAGGTGTATCCGTCGCGGCGCAGGATGTTCTTCTTGTTGAACGCCACCCGGTCCAGGAACGGCTTGCGGATGTAGGCGGCAAGGCGGATGACGGCGGGGAGGTGGAAGGACCTCGATGGCGACCGGATCACCCGCGGCGAGGTCTCGACGCTCTCGGCCTTGCCGCTGAGGAGGAGAGTGACGGCCCGCTTGGCGTTGGCGAAGTGGAGCGGCTCGTAGGTATAGTTCAGCACGAGGACCGCCAAGTCATCCATACCCGGAGAAGAGGATAGTCATCGGGGGCGGGAGCTGTCAATTCAGCTGTGGGGGGAGCGCCCCCTGCTCCCCCCACCCCCCCATCGGCCTGACTTTGGGCGCTGGTTGGAAGGCTGGGCCCAAGGTGCTCTCGGGCGTGATACGGCCAGAGGTGGCGCGTGCGCTGACCCGGGGTCCCGGGCTGAGTTCGGGCGCTCCGCGGGGTGGAGCTGCTTGGGGGCGGGCCCAGGTTGGCTCTGCAGTGATAGCGCCAGAGGTGGCGCGTGCGCTGAGCGGGGGTCCCGGTGGGCTGAGTTCGGGCGCTCCTGGTTGGGGCCCGGGGGCCTGGCGGAGCGTGGGCCTGGCGCGGGTTGCGGTCAGACGAGGAGGCGCCAGATGAGATGGGCGCAGCCGGCGATGACGACGAAGGCGGCGGCGGCAAACACCGGATCGTACGCGGCGAGGCCGGCCAGGAAGCACAGGATGACGAAGCAACCGGCGTAGAAGCGCACCTCGCGCCGATCCACCCACCCCCCACTGCCCACCAGCACCCCGCTCTTGGCCAGCAAGTAGACCGGCGAATACAGGAGGAAGAAGGCAACGAACAGCCCCGACAGCGCTAGCACGCCGCCCAGGGCTCCGGCGATGCCCCAGATGGCCCACGGCATCGGCGAGTCCATCATCCGATCATCGAGCCCGATCGGCAGGTACTCGGGATGGAAATAGAAGATCAGCACGGCAAGCGCATACACGGGCAGCACCACCTCGAACCAGCGGCGACCCTGTGACCTCGGCGCCACGTGCATCCTCTTCCTCCTCGGGCAACGGGGAACCGCCCTAAGGAACCACCCGCAGGAGACGTGCCATCCGGCGGAGGCCGGCACGAGGTCACAACGGCCCGCCGGCGCCGTCGCCACCGCCCGCGCGGCGCGGCCCATGGCGACGCCAACTGTCAGCCTCTGGCGGATCCCCGGCGCCGCCGGGTATTGTTTGCGGCGCAGTCGGCGCCGTGGCCCGAGGGGGGCGCGCGGCCGCGGGGACAGCGAGTGAGTCGAAGGAGCCGCGACCTACATCGCCGGCCGCAGGCGCCGGGCGTCCTCGACCACGGCGAGCAGCTGCTCGATGCGGAAAGGCTTGACGAGCATCAGGTCCACGCCGCTCTCGCAAAGCCGCGTGGGGTCGAGCAGGTGTCCCCAGCCCGTGACCAGGATGACGGGCGTCTCCGGTCGCATGCGCTTCACGGCACGCGCGACGTCGAGTCCCGAGCACTCCGGCAGCGACAGGTCGGTCAGGACGAGGTCGTAGTCGCCCCCCTGGAATCGCGCCAGCCCGCTCAGCCCGTCCGCGACGGACTCCACCATGTGCCCCTCGCGGATCAAGGTTTCCACCAGCGTCTTGCGGATGGCTGCTTCGTCCTCGAGCACGAGGATCGAGAGCCCGGAGGGCGTCCCGGCCTCGACCGGCGGCGGCGCCGGGGGCGCGACGGGCAACCACAGCGAGACCTGCGTTCCGCGCCCCGGGACGCTCGATACCGAGATCCGGCCCCGGTGTCGTGTCACGATGCCATGGACGACTGACAGGCCGAGTCCCGAGCGCAGCGGATGGCGCGTGGTGAAGAAGGGGTCGAAGATGCGCCCCCTCACCTCCTCCGCAATGCCCTCCCCGCTGTCCTCGACCGCGATGACGACGCCGCCATTCTCGGCGCGGGTCGTCAGGCCGAGCCGGCCGCCGCCGGGCATGGCGTCGATCGCGTTCATGAGCAGGTTCGTCACGGCTTCGCGCAGCGTGGCCGCGTTGCCCGGGACCGGCGGCGTCGTGGAGATGTCAGTGACCAGGTCGATGCGTACCCCTCGGGCCTCGGCCTCGTCCTTCCAGATGGAGCGCGTCAGGGTGACGGCGTCGCGCACCAGAGCGCCGACGTCGACCGGGCTGCGGATGTCATCGGCCGGCCCGGTGCCGAATCCCTGCAGGCGGCGCACGACGTCCGCGGCCCGCCACGCGGCCTCCTCGATCACGCCGAGCCCCTCGCGGAGGGGGTCCTCCGGCGAGCGCGCGAGCAGCAGCTGCGTCTTGCCGAGGATGATGGCGAGGATGTTGTTGAACTCGTGGGCGATGCCGCCCGCCATCTCGCCCAGGGCGCGCATCTTCTCCGTCTGGACCAGCCGCTCCTGGGCGGCGCTGAGCTCGTCGAGAGCGCGCTGCACCTGGCGGTACAGCCGGTCGTTCTCGATGGCCAGCCCGGCCACCGACACGAGCACCTGCACGGCCTCGAGCGCGTCGACGGAGAAGTCGCGGGGCTCGGCGCCCGCCAGGTACAGCGCGCCGACGATCGGGCCCCCGGCGCGCAGCGGCACCGCCGCGCAGCTGCGCATCCCGAGCGCGCGGAGATACGGTTCGGCGGGGGCGCCCTCGGCCTCGAGGTCCTGGCACTGAACGACGGGCCGCTGGGTCGCGAAGACCTGGGCGGCGATCTCGTGCGGCTGGTCGGCCGCATCGTCGACCCCGGCCCGATCCGGGATCCCCGACGACGCGCCGGCAACCAGCCCGTCCCCCGGCCGGCGCATCCAGATGACGGCCGCCGATGCGCCGGCGAGCCCGCGCGCCGTGTCGCACGCCACGGCCAGGATCCGGTCGAGATCGCGGCCGACGACCGCCTCACCGGAGAATGCCCCGAGCTGCACGAGGCGGTTCATGTGCTCGCCCATCCGGGCGGCCAGGCGCTCGTGGGCGAGGGCCGCACCGAGTTGATCGGCGATCAGGAGCACCGCAAGGGACTGGTCCATGGGCGGCGAGTCCGCGGCTCCGCGGCGCCCCACATAGAGCACGCCGACGGGATCGGCGGCGATGTGGATCGGGGCGGCAAGGGCGTCCCGGACGGGAAAGCGGGCGATGAACGGATCGTCAGGCGGGTGGCCGTCCGCCCCGGAGTAACCGAGCGGCCGCCGGCCGGCAAACGCGCGCCCGACCAGGCCCTCTCCGGCGGCGAGCGCGATGTCCGCCGGGTCGTCCCGCCGGAAACCGCGGGCGGCGCGCGGCAGCAGCCGCGCGCGCTCGGGGTCCCACACGAAGACCATGGCGCGATCGGCGTTCAGCGACTGACCCAACCGATCGAGCGCCCGTGCGAACACGTCCTCTGTACGGCCGGCCGCCCCGGCGAGCGCCAGGATGTCCTCGAAGGCGCGCACGGCGGTGGGCAGCGGATCGCCCCCCCCGGCGCCGGCGGGCGCCGGCGACGCCGAGGTGGCCTGGCCGTGGCTCATTTCCTGAAGGCGCACGCGCAGGACCTCCAGCGTGCGTGTGATCTCGGCAAGTGACTCGTTCAGCACCACCGTGCGGGTTCCCTGCCTGAGTCGGCGGATGGTGGATGGACGGCCGCGACGGCGACACCGCGCAGTCTTCTGCGACACGTCGCCGGGGGCCGCCGACCTGCGGCCTCGACAGACACGCCCCGGCCGGCCCATGCAAGGGCTCGAGTCAAGGGACCCCGCCCCGGACCATGCGCGACGCGCGACACGATTCCAAGCACCGCTCGTGCCAGCCGCAGACGCTGCCTCGAGCCGATCCGTTCCGGCTCATGCCACCTGCCTTCCCTCCTGGATGTCCGGACCCAGGCCCGTTGCCCGTGGAGCCTCTCCGCCACGCCTCGAGGGGATCGTGTCGGCGGCCCCGCTCGCGCGTGGGGTCGAACGGCTACTTCTTGAGCGAGCGGATGTAGGTCACCAGCGCCCAGCGATCGTTCTCGGGAAGGTGCTTCCACGGCGGCATCGCACCGCGCCCCGTGGAGATCTTCCAGAACAGCTCCCCGTCGCTCTCGCTCTGGACGCGGGCCGAGGTCCAGTCCGCGGGCTTCGGATTGAGGGCGACCGCCGCCGCCCCGTCGCCCTTGCCACCGGCGCCGTGGCATGCCGTGCAGTTGACCTGAGCCACCTTCTTCCCCTGCTCGACCGCCTTCGGGCCGGACACCGGACTCTTCCTGGCCTTGTCCGCGGCGGGGGCGGTCCACGGGCTCTGAGCCCAGACCCCCGCGCTCATCAGCGCTCCCCCAAGTGCCACCGCGGCGGCGATCACTGCCGGCCTGCGACTCGCCATTGCCACCTCCCACTCCTGGCCACACTACGGGCCGCCATCCGCACCGACCCATCCCGAGGAGAGCCAGGCAGTCCCCCGATGATACCGCGAACCCCTGTGGTATCGTCGGCCCCCATGACGGCTCCCGTTCACGCCGCCGTGGTCGTCGGCGCCGGCCCGGCGGGTCTCTTCGCCGCCCGGGCGCTGGCTGCGGGCGGCTGCCGCATCCTCCTGCTCAACCGCGACGTGAAGCCGGGCGGCCTCGCCGAGTACGGCATCTTCCTGAACAAGTACAAGATGAAGAATGGCCTGCGAAAGCAGTTCCAGAAGATCCTCACCGATCCGCGCGTGACCTACGCCGGCCACGTGTCCGTCGGCCAGGCGGGCGCCTTGACCCTCAACGACCTCCAGGCCCTCGGTTTCGACGCGACCGTCTTCGCCATCGGCGCGCAGGGGACGAAGTACCTCGGCATCGAGGGCGAGCAGCTCCCCGGCGTGTACCACGCCAAGGATCTCGTGTACCACTACAACCGGCTCCCGCCCTTCAGCGAGCGCGCGTTCCCGATCGGTCCCCGGGTCGCCATCATCGGCGTCGGCAACGTCATGGTGGACATCGCGAACTTCTGCATCCACTTCGCGGACTGCGGCGAGGTGATCGCCGTCGCCCGCCGTGGCCCCTTCGAGAAGGCGTACGACGACCGCGAGTTCGAGGACGTCGAGGGCGCCCTCGACCACGACCTCTATCGCCTGGAGCTCGAGCGGATCCGGGCGCGCCTCGCCGCCGTCGGTCAGGACGTGGACGTGCTCATCGCGGCCCTCGATCGCCCGGAATCCTCGCGGGCCGCCGAGAGAGAAGTCCCGCCGCGCGCCCGGCTGCGGTTTCACTTCCTCGCCTCGCCCCGGCGAGTCGTCAGCGAGAGCGGGCGCGTGGCAGCGCTCGAGGTGGAGCAGACGCGCCTCTCGCGCGCCGGCAACCGCATCAGCGCGGTGGGGACGGGGCTGGTCGAGCGCATTCCGTGCGACAGCGTCGTGTTCGCGGTGGGCGACCGCGTCGACGAGTCGGTGGGCCTGCCGTACCGGGACGGCGTGTACCTGACTGCCCCCGATCGCCTCGACATCCCCGACGCCGCGTATCGGGTGTGGGATCCCGAGCGCGGTGCCCCCATTCCGGACACGTTCGTGGTGGGATGGGCCCGGCGAGCCAGCGACGGCGTCGTGGGCCGCGCGCGCCTGGACGCCGAGACCGGCGTGCAGCACGTGCTGAAGCACCTCGCCGGGCGCCCGCCGCGCTCGCGAGCCGAGGCCGATCGCCTGATCGAGTCGGCGCTGGACAGCCTGCGCGCCAGGGGCGCCGTCCCCGTGACCTATGAGGAGGTCCAGCAGATCGAGGCGCACGAGCGCGCCCGGGCCGCTTCCTCTCACGCTCCCGAGTTCAAGTTCGCCTCGGATCGGCAGATGCTGGATCTCATCCGCCGGTAGCCCGCCTCCGCGCCCTCGGCGCGCCCACGGACCTCACCGAGATCGCGCTCGTCTCGTTCTCTCTTCCCGAGAAAGCCACGGACCTCAGCAGGGGCGGGCCCGGACGGTCACGGCCCTCGGCCGGCGGTGGATGGAGCCACCGCAGAGAGGCTCCGCCAGCAGCCTCTCGGTCAGCACTGGTCGCGGGCGGCGAGGCGTTGCCGGCCCGGGCCTGCAGTCACGCCAGGGTCCGAGCTTCGCGCTCGGCGCTCACAAGCTCCCTGGCCAGCGCGCGGATCCGGTCGGCGAGAGCGAGGCACCAGGCCAGGCTCCCGCGCTCCCGGGCCGCCTCGGTGTAGTCCACCTCGAGGGGCGGGTGCGGCGGTGGTGGCACGATCCGATCGCCGAGAGAGAGCCGGATGCCGTAGCTCTTGCCCTCGCGGGGCCCATCAGACTCGATCACCGCCTCCGCCGCCAGGACCTCCCTCTTGGCGTGGGAGATGACGAAGTTCTGCACCCACCGCTCAACCTCGGCGTAGTCACCGCCCGAGAACATGCGCTTCTCCCTGGGCCGCCGCCCTCGCGCGGAGCGCGAGCCCTGTCAAGGACC
>DATKEI010000471.1:0-7608 GCA_035544455.1 Binatia bacterium
CACGGCCAGCCCGCCGGGCACCATCTGGTCGAGATCGACTCCCATGGCCCGGGACATCTCCTCGAACACGTCGCGCAGGGGGCGCTCCTCGCGGTAGCCCATGACCAGCGCTGCCACCATGGTGTCGACGTCCATCGAGTAGTACGCGGGGTCGCGGGCCAGGTGCAGGCGGGTCGCCACCGCGGCGAGGCCGCCTCCGCGCGGGGCGTAGTGCTGTTCGAGCCGCACGTCAGCGGCCAGGCGAAAGCGCTGGTCGAGCAGCTGCTCGTCGCCGCCGGCCGACTCGAGGAAGTCCTGGGCCTGGAAGCGGCGCAGGATGTGCTCGCCGCTGGGCGCGGACGCTCCCTTCGGGACCTTGATGAACCGCGTCCAGTTCCGGTGTCCGGGCGCGCGCCGCATGGCGATGAGGCCGTAGGTGACGGCCTCGATGCCCTCTCGCTCGTAGTAGCTCATCCACGTGTCGTAGAGCTCGGACAGGCGGGGCAGGTAGTCGGCCTCGGTCTGCTGGATCCAGTTCATGGCGTAGCCGGACGCCTCTTGCGTCTCCGCGCCCCACACGAGCACGTCGCAACCCGAGCCCTCGAACCACCCCGCGAGCGGATCCTGCCACGACTGGCCCGCCGCCGATCCCCAGTTCGCCATGACCTGACAGTACCCTCCCTCCTCGAGGAAGGAGGGGGCGAGCCCGACGAGGCGACGGCAGAACTCGTCACCGCGCACCCCGCTGTCGGAAAACAGGTAGCGGACGGCCGGGGCGATCACGTACGGCGGATTGCTGACGAGCAGGTCGAAGCGTCGCCCGGCCACCGGCTCGAACAGGTCGCCGGCCTCGCTCGCCACGTTGCGGATCCCGTTGATCTCGGCGTTGAAGCGGGTGAAGGCGACGGCGCGGGGGTTCTTGTCGGTGGCCGTGACCTGGTCGCTATGCGAGCTGGCCAGGAACGCCAGGATGCCGCACCCCGCGCCCAGGTCGAGGGTCTGCCCGGCCGCCCGCGGGATCATCGTGTGCCCAAGCAGCACCGAGCTCTTGCTGACGCCGAGGACGAAGTCGTCGGGGGCGCCGCTCTGGATCCGCGCGGGCATGTCGGAGGCCACCAGGAACGACCGGTACGGCACCACCTTAACGAGGGGCGTCACCTCGCCGGCGTGGAGCGCGAGGAGGCCCGCGTCCAGCCAGGCCTCGATCGTCATGGGCGCGAGGGCCCCGCGCGCCGCCCTCTCCTCGACCGGGGCGCCCAGGAAGAGCAGGCGCACCAGCGTGAGCAGAGGCGCCTCCGCCCGGGTCCGCCGGAGGGCGGCGGGCTGGTCGATCGGCCTGATATCCAGGATGTCGGCGACGCCCAGCGCATCGCGGAGGCCCTCCTCCGAGTAGCCGGCCCCGACCAGGGCATCGCGCGCCCGCAGGCCATCCTCGGGATCCGCGAATCCGATGACGCGTTCCGGCTGGCGCGCGCTCATGCCTGGGCCGCGCACCGCCCGCGCCGGCCCGGGAACGCGCCCATCACCCGGGCTGGGAAGACAGCGGGTCCGGGTAGCCGGCGGTGTCGTCGG
The DNA here is from genome assembly GCA_035544455.1 of Binatia bacterium. Classification (GTDB taxonomy): domain Bacteria; phylum Methylomirabilota; class Methylomirabilia; order Rokubacteriales; family CSP1-6; genus DATKEI01. Next base: position 1,552 of record DATKEI010000471.1, read on the forward strand.
CGTTCCCCGCCACCCGGGCCGAGATCGGCGAGCGGCTCTGCAGGAGAGCGGCGAACTCCTCCCCCCCGGGCAGCTCGGCCGACGTGAACATGAGCGGCTGATCGTCGATCCGTCCGCGCGTCCACCACAGACACCTCCAGCCCCCGTGCTCGGCCCATTCGCGCAGGGCCTCCGCCCTGGCCAGCACGGAGAACTCCGTGCCCGGCGGGAGGCCGCGCATCCCGCCGGCCGCGGCGTCCAGCTCAGGTCCGTCCGGTGGGGCCAGGGCGCAGGCCGCGAGCGCGAGGTCGAGGTCCGAGGCGTCGCGCTCCATGTCGAGCGCGCTCAGCGCGGCCGACTCCAGCGAATCGAACCAGACCGCGCCGTCGAACACCATGTGCGCGGCCGCCGCGGGCGACGGCAGGGCGAGGGCGAGCGTGAGGGGGAACTGACGTCCGACCCGGTCCACGCTGGGCATCAGGACGCCGGCCCAGCCGCTCGGTCCCAGCACGCCGGGCAGGAGCACGAAGCGCCAGATGGGCATGGTCAGGTAGCAGTCGAGCCACCCCTCGGCCAGGACCGCGCGCGTGGCGGCCAGCCCCTCCTGGAGCCACTCGTCCCAGGGCTGGATGAACTCGGAGGGCAGCCGGCGGCTGACGAAGTCGCCGAGTCCCGGCACCTTGCCGTACCAGCCGGGAGCGGCGGCCTCCGGACCCGGCGCGTCGCGGAGCAGATCGCCGGTCACAGGGCAGTGGGGCAGCGGAACTGGGTGAGCTCGGGCAGCCGGAAGGGGTTGCGCACGCTCGAGGCGAACACGTCGAACTCGGCGCGGCGGCCGCCGACGTCGAAGGTGGTCACGAAGCGCTCCGACTGTCCCGTCTCCTTGACGTTGACGGCATCGAACATCCGGAAGAGCGCCCACGGGCCATCGAACCGCATGCTGCTCGACCCGGAGGCCGCGGGAGGGGCGACGGACACGCGAACCTGGCTGCGCCCGCCGGGCCCGGGGAACTGCACGCGCTCCGGCCGCTGCGGCCCGTGCGCGTAGCGGACGGGCTTGCCGTCGACGTCGAGCACGAACTGGGTGATCGAGGCGTCCATCGTCACTGGCTTGAACTCGAGCTGGATGCTGGGCGCGTTCCCGCCCCCGCGGAAGAACACCTCCCGGATCGCCTGCGCGCGCTGGAAATCGGCGAGCGAGGCGGCCGAGCCCATGATCGGATCCCGGAACCGCCAGGGCTTCTGGCTGGTGTCGACGTGCGGGGCCAGGTTCTTCTGGAAGAAGGTGTCGAGCAGGCCCCCCGGCGCGAACAACCGGGAGAAGTCCTCCGGCGTCACGTCCTTCTGGCTCGCGCGCACGAACGGATAGCGGCCGTCGATGGCCTTGACGCAGAAGTCGGTGATCTGCGCCCGCAGCTCGGCGTCGATGCGCTCCCGCGTCAACCGGATGTCGGCCTTCTGCTTCTCCTGGGCCACCCGGGCGTCATCAGCCGACTTCTCCCGCGCGATCCGCGCCTCCTCGGCCTGCTTCTCCCGCGCCATCCGGCTCTCCTCGACTTGCTTCTCTCGCGCCATCCGGCTCTCTTCGGCCTGCTTCTCGCGGAGGAGGCGCGCGTCCTCCGCCTGCCGCTCGCGAGCCACCCGGGCCTCGTCGAGCTCCTTCTGCCGGAGCTGCCGGGCCTCCTCCGCCTGCCGCTCGCGGGTCTTCTCCACGACCTGCCGGGTCCCGTCCCCGACCAGGGCCTGGAGCATCGACCGCACCGGCTCGGGCAGCCGGGCGACCTCGCCGCTCAGCCTGGTCGCAGCGTCCGTGGGGGGCAGCGTCTGGGCGGTGTCGACCGCGACCTTGGCCGCGACGAGCATCTGGTAGAAGTCGTTCAGCTGCTGGATGATGCCGTCGACGGGCGCGGGCCCGGGAGCGCCGGCGGGGGCGCTGGCGAACCGGCGCACGTCCTCGAAATGGTCGTCGACCAGCGCCTTCTCCAGCGATCCCGGCGGCCCTCCGGTGATCGCCTGGCGCGCCTTGCCGGCGTACTGCTGTGCCTTGCCGGCAATGGTGCTGGCCAGACCCGGGTCCCCGTCGGGCGGCACCGAGAGCGTCACCTCCCGCTCGATGGCCTTGACCAGGGGCTTGAGCGGGCTGTCCAGGGGCGAGGAGATCACGCGCGTCACCTCGATGAGCCGGACGAGGTCGCGGCCGCGAATCGTGGCGATGTCGTCGATGAATCGGCGCCAGGTCTGCCGGTACTCGTCGAGGTACAGGCGCTTGACCTGCTCGGCCACCTTCGGGCTCGAGACGGCAGCGCCGACGGCTCCCCCGGTGCCGAGCACCCAGGGCTCCTCCTGGGCCAGCTCGAGGGCGGCCTGGTCCGCGCGCTTCGCGAAGTGCTTGTAGTAGGCGTCCTTCGTGTAGAAGGCGGGCACGCCCTTGGTGAGCGGCTCCCGGCTCGTGCGCTCGAAGACCAGCATGGCGCGCGGACCGGCCTTGTCGACGACGGTGAAGTCGCGGACGTCCGGCAGCGGCTCGCGCTTGAGGCGCTCGTAGATCCGGCCCGCCAGCGATTCCCGGCCCACCGCCGCCCGCACCTGGGCCAGCAGGGCCTCGTTCTGGGGGACGCTGGGATCCACCCAACCCCGCGCGTAGAGCGCATCGAAGTGCGCCTTCAGATCGCGGGCCGCGTCCGGGCGGGTCGCCGGCATGAGCGGCTCGCCGTGGGTCTCGTACCAGCGCCACGCCGCGGCCGCGTCGAAATGCGTGCCGTCGTAGAGCATGACGTACGTCCGGAGCGCGTCGTAGGCCTCGCCCGGGTCAGCGGCAGGGTCCTGCCGCAGGTGCTGCTCGAGATACGCGACCAGCGAGGGCAGCAGCGTGGCCTGGAGCATGCGCTGATAGGCGGCGCGGGTTGCCGCCTCGAGCTTGCCGCCCTGGTAGAGCCCGAAGCGCCAGGACCAGGGCACCGAGCCCCCCGCCGAGGCCGGCGTCTCGGCGAGGGTGCGCACGCGCGTCAAGGTGGGCAGGAGATCGGCGAGGTCGCCCTTGGCCCCGGCCTGGACGGCGTCCACGTGCTTCTTGACCTCGGCCAGCTGCCCTTCCACCTCGGCCAGGTACGCCCGGTTGTTGGTGTAGCTGACCCACCAGGCCGCGGTGGCCAGCACCACCAGGGCGGCGGCGCCAGCGATGGCGGCCCGGCGGAGCCACTGCCGGCGGCGCTCGCCCTTGAGATCGAGACCGGCGAGGCCCGACTCCGGAAAGACGACCTCGCGCAGGAGGCGGGTGAGGAAGTAGCTCCGCCCGCTCGGCTGCTGGGCGGGCAGGATCATGCGCTCGAGGGCGAGATCCCGCCCGAGGGCGCTCATGACCCGGTCGATGGGGCTGCCCTCCTGGGTCCCGCTCGTGAAGTAGATGCCGCGGAGGAGGGGGATGGCCTCGAACCTGGTCGGCGCGAAGGCGACGTCGGTGAAGCGGATCAGCCGGTCCCGCAGCAGGGCGAACTGCTGGGGAAAACCGTACAGGAGCGCACGCCGCGCCGGATCGCGCTCCTCCTCGAGCCGGTCGGGCAGACGCTCGTAAAGGCGCTGCTCGAGGCGCGGCAGCTCCGCCGCCATCACGGCGGGATCGAGTCCCGCGGGGGCAGGGCCGCCGAACGGCAGCGAGAACCCCCAGACCTGGCCGCGCTCCTCCCGGCCGAGCGCCGCGAAGAACTCGCTGAATCCCGCGAGGAGGTCGCTCTTGCTCACCAGCACGTACACGGGGAAGCGCACGCCCAGCTCCGCGGTGAGCTCCTGGACGCGGCTGCGCACCGCCTCCGCCTGCGCGTCGAGCGACGAGGGCGACTCGCGCAGCAGGTCCCCGATGCTGACGGTGACGAGGACCCCGTTGATCGGCCGTCGCGGACGCGACTTCTTGAGGAGCTGGAGAAATCCCTTCCACGCTCCGGCATCCACGTCCCGGCTGCTCTCCTGGGTCGTGTACCGGCCCGCCGTGTCGAGGAACACCGCCTCGTCGGTGAACCACCAGTCGCAGTTCCGCGTGCCGCCCACGCCGCGCACGGCCTCGCGCCCCAGGCGATCGGCGAGGGGGAAACGCAGCCCGGAGTTGACGAGGGCCGTCGTCTTGCCCGCGCCGGGCGCGCCGATGAAGACGTACCAGGGCAGGTCGTAGAGGTACTGCCGGGAGCCGAGCGCGCGCACGCGGGCCCACAGCGAGGGCCGGTCCGTCCCGAAGCGGACCTTGCGGAGCATGGCGAGCGCCTGCTCGAAGCGCTGGCGGAGCTGCGCCACCTCCTCCGCCGAGACGTCGGGGCGCACTTCGCCCGCCGGCGCCGCCGCCTTGAGGAGGCCCGTGGTGAGGGCGGCGGTGGCCAGGCGCTTGCGCACCGCGCGCCACACGAGGCGTCCCACCACGATCAGCACGATCGCGCCGATCAGGAGCCAGCGCGCCCACTCCGACTCGAGAGGGTACACGCCGGCGACGCTGATGGTGGGGCCGACCCACCAGATGACGAGGCCGATGGCGAGGAGGCCGACGGCGCCCAGAACGAAGCGGTTGAAGACCAGCCGGAGGGCCCGCCGCATCAGCGCGCCGGAGGCGTCCGGGGGACCGGGGCCCCGGGGTCCGCCCCGGCGGGCGAGCCGGACGCCAATCCCGGGGCCACGTACACGGTAATCTCGACGCGCCGGTTCCGCGCGCGTCCCTGGGGTGTGTCGTTCGGGGCGAGCGGCTCGCTGTCGCCGCGGCCGTCCGCCCGGAGGCGGGCCGCGGGAACGCTCCCGGCCAGGATGCGGGCCACCGACTCCGCGCGAGCCCGCGACAGCTCCCAGTTGGACGGGAAGCGGAGGGTGCGGATCGGCTGGCTGTCCGTGTGGCCGATCACGTCGATCTGCCCCGGCACGGTGGCGAGGGCAGCGCCGATGCGGCCCAGCAGGGCCTGGTCGCCGGCGCTGACGTTGGCCTCGGCCGGCTTGAACAGGCCGTCGCGGAGAATCGTCACCACCGTGCGGTCGCGGCGGTCGTCGACCGCCACCAGGCCGCGCTGGACCTCCTCGGCGAGGAACGGCGCCATGCGCGGCTCGGCGGCGGGCCGCGGGGGCGCGGGGGGAGTGGGAGCGGCCACGCGCACGGAAGCCAGATCGGCGGCGAGGCGGTCGGACGCTCCGGTCAGGCTGAACGCGAAGCTCAGATAGATGGCGAGCAGCACCAGCGCGGTGACGGCGCCGACCACCCACAGCGGTAGCCAGGCCAGCCTGGACGGCGCCACCGCGGCCCCCCGCCAGTTCGGGGACAGGTCTCGCTCGTACTCGCCCCGCCGGGTCCGGATGATCGTCAGGAGGCGCTGGCGGATCGCCTCCAGCTGGCGCTGGCCACCCTCGGTCACCCGGTAGCGGCCCTCGAAGCCAAGCTGGAGACAGACGTACATCAGCTCGAGGAGATCGGCGTTCGCCTGGGGGTTCTCGGCCAGCCGGCCGAGGAGCTGGAAGAACTTGTCCCCGCCCTCCACCTCGCCGTGGAACAAGGCCAGGAGGCCGTGCTGGGCCCACGCGCCCGACGCCCCCCACGGCGTGCTCGTCGCCGTCTCGTCGATCAGGGTGCAGAGCGCGTAGCGGGCGGCGATGATCTGCTCGTTCGGGATCCCGGCCGCTCGTGCCTGGGCCTCGAACCGGCGAACGCCCTGGGCCAGGCTGTCCCGCAGGCCGACCGGGTTCGAGTGCGTCGCGGTGGTGCGGATCGGCGGGATCACGTCCAGGAGGTGGTTGGCGGCGGCGACCAGCGGGTTGAGGCCGCCCGACACGGCCGCCGCATCGAACACCGCCGTCTGGTCGGCTGGCGCCGGGCGCCCGGGAGCCGCCCGGCCGCCCGGAGCGGGCATGATGACGGTCCGATCGACGTTCGGCGGAGCGAACGGGTCGTCCGGCACGGCTAGTCGTGTCCTGAGTCGGAGGTGTGCCGACGAAGCGCCGGGTGGGGCGGGGGTCCTCCCCGCGGGACACGCTGAGTCGCGGGAGCGTTGCCGGCACTCGATCGGGCCACGAGATGGGTGGTGGGTGGCTCCGGCAGTCCGCAGAAGATACGGTCCCGCG
>DATKEI010000472.1:0-5736 GCA_035544455.1 Binatia bacterium
ACATCTACTTTTCCCCCTGTACCATCTCCGATGTCGCCACACGGCCCCCTCGGGGGGAGTGCCAATTTCCCCCTGTGCGTGGATAGCACCTCCGATGGACTGCGCCTCCCCGAGGTTGCCGTGGCGCCAACGTCCAGTGGGAAGTCGCGCCCCGGAGCGCCAGTACAGGGACGACGGATGCGCCACGGCGTGGAGCTGGCGACGGATAGGTGGAGCGAGCCCCATGACTGAGCCAGAGTATCTGTTCCACGTCGGCATCGATTGGGCGAGCGAGAGCCATAAGGTTTGCATAGTGGCTCACGACAGCCGCCGCACTGAGCACACCGTGCCCCACAGCAGCGCCGGCCTCGCGGCCTTGGCGACTGAGCTGGTTGCCCTCTACCCCGAGGACCCAGGGCGGGTCGCCATCGCGATCGAGGTGCCCCGCGGTCCCGTCGTCGCCACGTTGCTGGAGCGGGGCCTCCACGTCTTCGCCCTCAACCCCAAGCAGCTGGACCGCTTCCGAGACCGCCATACGGTCGCCGGCGCCAAGGACGACCGCCGGGATGGCTTCGTCCTCGCCGATTCGCTGCGGACCGACCAGCCGGCCTTTCGCCGCGTCCACCTCGAGGATCCTGTGCTCGTCGAGCTGCGGGAGCTCTCCCGCCTCGACGACGACTTGCGGGAGGAACTCTCGCGCCTCAGCAATCGCCTGCGTGACCAGCTCCACCGCTTCTGCCCTGACCTCCTGACCCTCTGCCCGGCCGCCGATGAGCCCTGGTTCTGGGCCCTGCTCGCTCAAGCCCTTACCCCGTCGCGCCGGAAGCCGCTGTCGCTCAAAACCGTGACCGCCGTCCTCAAAGCCCATCGCATTCGGCGGCTCACCGCCGAGACCGTGCACACGGCCCTGCAGGTTCCGTTTTTGCGGGTCGCGCCTGGGACCGTCGAAGCCGCCTGCGCTCATATCGCCCTGCTGCTGCCCCGCCTGCGCCTGGTCCACGATCAACGCACGCGCACAGTCGGGCCCCGCCTCGAGGCCCTCTTGGCCGCCTTGGGCCAAGAAGAGGTGGCCGGAGAGCACCGTGACGTGACTATCCTCCGGTCCTTGCCAGGCGTGGGGAGACTCGTCGCCGCCACGGTGCTTGCCGAGGCCGCCCGGCCTCTGGCAGAGCGAGACTACCAGACCCTGCGGGCCCAGGCGGGAGTGGCGCCGGTGACCCGCCAGAGCGGCAAGAAAGCGCAGGTCAGCATGCGCCTAGCCTGCAACCGCCGGCTCCGCAACGCCGTCTATCACTGGGCGCGCGTCAGCATCGGCGTCGATCCGCGCTGTCGTGCGCACTATGATCGCCTCCGTCAAGGCGGGCACCAACATGCCCGGGCCCTCCGCGGCGTCGCCGACCGGTCTCTCGGCGTCCTCCTAGCCATGCTCGCCAGCCGCACGCTCTACGACGCCGAGCGGCGCTGCCAAAAAGCGGCTTGACAAATGGTGGGAAGTCCATCGGCCGTGACATGTGTCACGGCCGATGAGGGCCTCGATGATCTACTTCCGGGAAAGGGACCACCGGGGAAGGTCACGCAAACCCAGGGGGAAGTGGATCTACTTCCCCGCGCGGGGGTGGGGAGAATCGGCGGCCGGAGTGGGGGCGCCGCGCGGGGAGGGCGCCGGCCGGTGGTCCCCGTCGGGAGTCGGCCGGCGGCGCGCGGGCGCTACTCGTTGTCGAGCGGGGCGCCGTGCACGTCGCGAGGCTGCCGATAGGGTTTGCCGCTGAAGCGCAGGATGGTGGCGTCGTCGACGAGACGGTCGGCGATGGCCACCGCCTGGGCGGGCGACGGCAAGAATTCCCCCCAGTGCTTGAACGGGAGATTCGAAACCACCACCGTGGATTTCGCTCTATACCTGGCGCAGACGACCCGGAAGAGCTCGTTGGCGGCCTCGCGGCCGAGGTCGGAGAAGCCCGCGTCGTCAAGAATCAAGAGATCGGCAGTGGTGACGCGGCGGAAGACTTTGCGGTACGTGCCATCGGCGCGGGCGGCGTGCAGGGTCTCGAGCACCTCGGCGGTCGGGGCGTAGTAGACGCTCAAGGCGTGGTTACAGGCCGCGTCCCCGAGGGCCTTGGCGACGGTGGTCTTCCCGGTGGACGGGCGGCCGACGAGCAGGACGTTGCGGTGCTCGTCGATGAAGCGGCAGGTGAGCAGTTCCTTGACGACCTGCGGGGAAAGCTGAGGGCGCGCGGCCCAGTCGAAGCCGTCAAGGGACAGGGGCGGGCCCAGCTTGCTCCAGCGGCGGCGGCGCTGGAGCTTGCGCTCCCAGCGGGCGCCCTGCTCGACCTCGAGGAGCTGGCAGAGGAATCCCGAGTAGGCCGGATGTGTGCTCTCGGCCTGGGCCAGCACTTCGTGAAGGCAGCGCGCCGCCGTGGTGAGGTTGAGGCGCTCCAGGAGGGTGCGCACCGGGGCGAGGGGGTCCGGCAACTCGGCCTTACGCGTCATGATCATCACCTCCGGTGGGGAGCATGGAGTCCAGGGTGTAGTCGTGCGGGGAGCCGGGGTCGGTGTCGTCAAGCGCCCCGAAGGCTTCGGGCCGCGGCGACAGGGCGCCCAGGGCGGGTTCGGGGACGACCGTGGGGTGCGCGCGCTGGAGGATGCGCTCGACGGCGCGGGCGTTGAAGTTGCGGTAGGCCGTGGCGCGGTCCAGCGCGGCGTGCACGGCCAGCTCCCCGTAGAGATCGACGAGCCGGTCGAGGGCCCGCAGGTGAATCGGGGTGAGCGTGGTCATCCGGTGCGTGAGCCCATCGAGAAACGCGCGGGCCGCCGGGAAGCGCGCGAGGAAGGCGGCTTCCTGGACGGAGCGGGAGAGAGTCGCCCGGTGGTAACCGGGCGGCGGCGCCGGCGCGGGGATGCGCGTGGGCGTCTCGGGCACGGGGTGCGAGGCCGCGACCGCCCCCGCGGCGTCGAGGATCTGCACGTGGCGGGGATCGATGCGGACGCTCACCGGGCCGCGATCCACGAGGGGCTCGGGGACGGGATAGTAGGAGCCGTCGACGGGGATGTAGCCGTCCTTCTGGACGGTGCGGGTTTCCTGGCGGGCTGCGGGATAGGTGAGCGCGGGCAGGGTGATGAGACAGGGCTGCTCCTCGGCGAAGGCCTCATCGATGCGGCGGCGGGTGGTGCCGTGCACCCGGACGTTGGCGACGGTATCGAGCCACTGTCGGCCCTGCGCGTGGAGATCGTCCCAGGAGGCGAAGGCGCGGCCGGCGAGGAAGTCGTGTTCGAGGTAGTGGAAGGGGCGCTCCACTTTGCCTCGCCGTTCCTTGTGCCCGGGCCGCCCGACGGACGGCTCGAACCCATAGTGCTGGGCAAAGGCGAGGAAGGTGGGGTGCCAGCGCGGCTTGCCCCCGACCCGCCCCAGGGTAATGGCGGTCTGGTTGTCATAGGCGATGCGGCGGCACAGGCCCCCGTGGTAGCGGAAGGCCTCCTGGTGCGCCCAGAGGAGGGTCGGCAGGCGCTCGTCGCGGAAGAAGGCCACGAACAGGCGGCGGCAAAAGCAGAGGATCAGGCTGAAGGCGTGCACGATCGTCTCCCGCTGGGCGATCCGCACGCGGTAGGGGCTCCAGTCCGACTGCGCTTCCTCCCCGGGCCGAGTCTCGAAGCGGTGAAACCCGCGGGCCGGCGGCGGCGGGGGCGGGCCCAGGGTCTGGAGGAAGGCTTTGAGGATCGTCGGGCCGCCCGTGTACCCGCGCTCCCGGATCTCGCGCAGGATCCTGGGAGAGCGCAGGCCCTGCTGGAATCGCTCCGTGATCAGTGCGCGGTAGGGGGCGAGTTTCGAGGTCGCCAGCGCCGGCGGGCGGGATGAGCGCGAGCGGCCCAGGGCTCGGCGAATGGTCTTGGGGTCGCGGTTCAGGCGGCGGGCGATGGCCCGGAGCGGGATGTGCTCGCGGAGCAGGCGCTGCAGCTCGGCATGTTCCTCGGGGGTCAGCATGGTCGGGGGTCTCCTCCTTCTGGTGGATGGTGTGGGCCAGTTGGACGACAAGCGCGGCCAGCCGGCGCTGGCAGGCCTCCAGCACCCGGCGTTCGGGGTCGGTGAAGCCGGAGAGATCCAGGTGCGGGAGCTCGGCGAGATCGCGCTCGGTCTGGCGGAAGCGCGCCTGGAGTGCGCCTGCCGTGGGCCCCAGCGGCGAGACGGCGCTCGCCCGCGGCTCGGGAATACCGCCGCGGGGATCGCGCACGAGCGCCTCGCGCGTCGCCGGGTCCGCGGCCACGCGCCAGGCCGCGAGCAGCGCGTCGGCCTCGCGGGTGCGCAGCCCGTGCCGCACGATCGCCTCGGCCAGCCGCTTCTGCTCGCCGCGAGGCAGGCTCGCCAGGGTGGTGGCGGTGGTGGCCGACAGGCGGCCGTGATCGAGGTGCGGGGCCACCTCGGAGGCGAGCCGCCGGCCGAGGGTCAAGCGCCGCTCCACCCAGCCGCGCCCATGGGCCAGCAGCTTGGCGATCTGCGGCGGCGAGAGCTGATCGTCATCCGCGAGGGAGCGGACGACCCGCGCCTCGTCCATCGGGCTCACGGTGCGCCGGGGGGAATTGGCCGCCAGCAATCGGGCCTTGTCGATGATCCGGGCGCGGGCGGCCTCTTCCACGACCACGGGGACGTGCGTGCAGCCCTCGCCGCGCCAGCGGGCCAGGCGCTTGAAGCCATCGAGGACCTCGTAGGTGCCGTCCCCGACCGGCGCCACCCGCAGGGGCAGCGGGGCCAGGGCGGTGCCGGCATCCGTGCGCGGGCCCCGGAGGGGCGCGAGCGTGGTGGTCAGCTGCGCGACGGGCACGTCGAGGACCAGGCTCACGGCCGGGTGTCCGCCAGGGGCAAGAGCTGGTAGAGCGGGTAGCGGTAGGCGATCAGCCCTTTGGCCACGAGGCGGAAGCGCGCCTGGACGACGTCGCCCTCGCCCAGGCGGAGCTTGCGGGCGATGGTGGCGTCGGCCCAGAAGCTGAGCCCGTGCTTGTCAGCGGCCAGGTGGAGGAAGAAGAGCAGCGCGATCTCGGCGAGGCTCAGCTCCTGGAGCCGCTCGCGCAGGCGGTGATCGACCCAGGCGAAGTGGCCCGGGACGGTGCGCACGCGGGCCGGGTCGACGGGGTGGCGCAGGGGATCGGGGGGTGACAGATTCATCGGCCGGGTCCTCCTGTCGGCGTTCGCTTGACGTGGACGCGGTCCAGGGGAACAGTGGGATGTTTAGGGCGCGGAAAACCCCGGACATCGATGAATCTCGGGATCGTGATGCGCGGGGAGGTCCTGCAGGACAAGCTCGAGGAGGGGCGCGTGCGCCGGCGCGGGGTGGCGACCTGGAACACCCGCCGGCGCCCGACGCGGCTGACGCCGGGCTGGACGAATCGGCTCTACGTGGCCTGTCGGGGCGTCTGGCGCGGGTCCTTCCTGCTGTCCGGAGATGTGTACTGGAACCCCAAGGACCCGACGGCGCCCTACGCCCTCATCTTCGATCCGCGCTGCTGGGAGCCCATCGCCGCGGCGCCCTGTCCGTCGTTCCGGGGCTGGCGGTATCTCGAGGCCCCACCGGGCGGGGCACCGGCCGCACCGGCCTCGGCTCCCATCACGGCCGCATGGACTCCTCCAAGCACTGCTTGAAGGAAAGCGCGATCAAGCGCTGGCTCTCCTTCCCTACCGGCTACTTCTGGTTTTCCCTCACCGGCCGTGACACAGGCTCTCGCGTATGGCCGTTTCGATGCGTCCACCCGCCGTGCCGCTCATGAGGAATT
>DATKEI010000473.1:0-15930 GCA_035544455.1 Binatia bacterium
GGGTATCCTGCGCCAGACGTTCGTCGGTTCGCGGCGCCGGGTGGGGTGGGGGCCCTCCCCGCGGGACCGTATCTTCTGCGGATTGTCGAAGCCACCCGCCACCCGTCTCGTGGCCCCATTGAGTGCCGGCAGCGCCCCCGCGTTACAGGCGTGTCCCGCGGGGAGGGCCCCCACCCCACCCGGCGCTGTGTCGGCACAGCTCTGACTTCAGAACTCCTGACATGGCCAGTTCTGAAGTCAGGACAGTAGTCTAGGCGCTGTAGATTCGCTTCAGCTCCCCGGTGGCCCATGCCACCGCGTCCTCGGGCTTCGTCCCCTGAAGGGTCTTGGCGTACATGTCGACCATGATGTACTTGGACAGGGCCTCGGTGGCCTTGCGCCCCGGAGGTCCGGCATGGCCGACCTGCCGCGCGTACTGCAGGGTCTCCGGGAACACCGCCGTCTTCGGGTCCTTCTTCCACAGCGGGTGGTCGCGGTACACGCGCGTGCCGGGGATGCCGAAGGTGTCCATGGTCTCGAAGTACTTGTCGTACTGCGGCCGGTCCATGTACCAGCGGATGAAGTCCTTGGCGAGCTTGGGGTTCTTCGAGTACTTCATCACGCAGCTGTTGTAGACGGGCAGCCAGTAGAAGCGGCCGGCGGGGCCGACCGGGTAGTGGCCGTGGTTCGTGCCCTTGTAGACGTCGGGAAACTGCTTGCGCGCGGCCACGTAGATGCTCGGGGCATTGCCGGTCAGCGAGATCTCCTGCGAGAGGAAGGCGCGGTTGTTGTTCCCGTCGTCCCAGGCCAGCCCGCCCTCGTCGAAGCACTCCTTCCACAGGGCCGCGGTGAACTTGAGGGCGTCCACGGTGGCCTTGCTGTTCAGGACCACGGTGCGCCCGTCCTTGTCCACCTCCATCCCGCCCCACATCCACGTGACCGGGTAGGCCCAGGCGTTCGGGTCGTTGAGGCTGTGCCCGAAGGCCTGGCCGAAGGGTTTGCCCTTGGCCTTGAGGGCCCGGCCCACCTTGCGGAAGTCGTCCCAGGTCTCGGGATACGTGAGGCCCGCCTCCTGTAGCCAGTCCTCCCGGTAGGTGACAGCCCACGAGATGATGAACTGCGGGACGGCCACCCAGCGGCCATTCGCCACGCAGTTGAGGCGCGTGTAGTCGTACCAGCCGCCCTGCTTGCCCCCGATCTCCTCGGCCACGTCGGTCACGTCGACCAGCGAGTTCTCGTACAGGTGCGGGTGGTTGTTCGCGATGATGATGATGTCCGGGCCCGCCCCGCTCTGGATGGCCGCCGTCACCCGGGGCTGGATGTCGTTCTGGTTGATGCGTTCGATCTTGATCTCGGCCCCCGCCTGCTTGCCGAAGTCGCGGGCCTGGGACTCGAAGAGCTGGTCTGCGGCCGGGATGAAGTGAGACCACTGCAGGAAGTGCAGCGTGGTGCCCTGGGCGAGGGCGGGAGCGCGGCGGGCGGCGAGGATGCCCTCGAGGCCGCTGGCGGCGAGGGCGCTCGCGCCGGAGACCCTGAGAAAGTGACGGCGGTGGACGCGGCTGCCCATCATGGCTGGTGTCCTCCTTGACCCCGGGGTCACGCCTCGGCTCGTGCGGCGCGCCCATGACGGGGCACCGCGGCTCCCGTCAGCTTACCGCAGCTCGTCCGGCCTCGACGCCTGTCCGGGGCGATTCCCTCTCGGTCTGCGCCGAGTGTACAGGGAGGGGTGGATGCGGTCGTCGCGCCCGAGCGTCTTGTAGTCGACGGGGGGCACTCCTCCCTGCTCCCCGCGCAGGCTGGAGGGAGGGGCGGCGCCGGGGCGGCTTCCGAGGGGCGCGTCCACGATCCCGGGCTCCAGGGTCTCGCCCGGGCCCGTCGGATCCGCTCCCGGGCTCACGGAGGTCACGCCGGCGCCGGGTGTCCGGTGCGCTCGAGGTCCGGGGCGGCGGGCCCGGCCCCGTGGCCGGACCGGGAGGCGGGCCCGAAGCGGTAGAGGCGGCGCGCCACCGCCGGGGCGACGAGCCCCTCGGCGAGGTCCTGGGCCACCAGCTGGCGCGGGCGCTCCACGGGCTCGCCGTAGCCGGCGCCGCCGCCCGTCAGCATGACGAGCACGTCTCCTCTGGCCAGGGCGAAGCTCTGCTTGGACCCGATGGGGATGCGCTTGCCCCTGCGCACCACGTGGGTCGCCGCGCGCGCCCCCGGCTGGCCGCCGAAGAGGCCGGGCGGCGCGAAGACGAAGCGGTCGCCGTAGGTGGCCAGGCTCACCTGGTCCCGGGTGATGAGGTAACGCCGGCAGAAGCCCATCCCGCCGCGGTGCCGGCCGGCTCCGCCCGAGCCCACCCGCACGCTGTACTCGAGCACGCGGAAGAAATCGTAGTCGAGATCCATGGACTCCACGGGGATGTTGCCGCAGTTGGACAGCGGGCTGTCCACGGCGTCGCAGCCGTCGCCCTGGGCGCTGGCGCCGTAGCCTCCGCCGAAGATCTCGAGGTAGATGCGATATCCGTCGTCGCCGAGATGGCTCAGGCACACGACCTCGGTGGTGTCGAAGCCCTCGGCGATCACGCGCTCGGGCACCACCCGCGCCAGGGCGCTCATCACCGCGTTGAACACCCGGTAGCCCGAGAGCATGCGAGCCCGCACCGGGGCGGGAGGGCGCGGATTGACCAGGCTCCCGTAGGGCGCGGTGACCACGATCGGCCGCTTGCTCCCCTCGTTGAAGGGGATGTCCGGGCTGGTCAGGACTGACTTCACGCAGGACAGGGCGGCCGCGATCGTCGAGGCGAACGGGCAGTTGATGTTCGTGGGCGCCTGGTCCGCGGTCCCGGCGAAATCGACGTGGATCTCCGCACCGGCCACGGTCACGGTGGCCCGGACAGCGAGCGGCGCGCCGCCGACGCCGTCGTCGTCGAGGACGGCCTCCCCGCGGTAGACGCCGTCCGGCACGTCCGCGATGGCCGCCCGCATGCGGCGCTCCGAGTAGTCGAGCAGCTCGGCCATGGCGGCGGTGACGGTGGCGGCCCCGTACCGCGCGCACAGCTCCTGGACGCGGCGGACCCCGATGCCGTTCGCCGCGAACTGGGCGTTGAAGTCGCCGATGGTCTGTGCGGGTACGCGCACGTTGGCGCGCACCAGCCGCTCGAGGGGCCCGCCGTTCCAGTCGCGTCGCATGTTCCACTTGCTCGGCGGGAAGAGGATGCCCTCCTGGTAGACGTCGCGCGCCTCGGGGTTGAGGCCGGGGGCCCCGCCCCCGAGATCGAGGTGATGGGCCACGGTGGCGCCGAAGCCGACCACCTCGCCCGCGACGAAGATCGGCGTGAACAGGAACACGTCGGGCACGTGCTGCCCCCCGGCGAAGGGGTGGTTGTTGATGTAGAAGTCGCCCTCCACCAGGTCATCCACCGGGTGGATCTCGGCGCACGGCCGGAACGTCGTGCCGATGGGCCCGAGCTGCATGGGGATCAGCTCGGCCTGGGCCACCACGTTGCCGTGACGGTCGAGGAGGGCGGCCGCGCAGTCGCTGGCCTCCCGCACCACGGGCGAGTAGGCGGAGCGGACGAGCTTGACGCCCATCTCGCGCGCGGCGGCGATGAGCGCCTGGCTGATGACGGCTTGGTCCACGGGGTCCACGTGAGTCACGATCGCATCTCCTCGCCCCGGCCTGCGCTCCTTCGCGCTGCCCCTTGCGCCGGTGCCTGCTTCCCGGGGGGGCGCGCGCGTCGTGCCGCCGCGCCCTTGCCCGACCCGTTCACGACGTGTCCAGCTCCCGCGCGCCCCCTCACCCTGACCCTCTTTCCCTCCGAGGACGACGGCGCCGCAGCGACTTCCCCGCCCCCGGAGAGGGAGAGGGCTGGAGTGAAATCGGACGTCCCTTCACGCATAGTCCGGGCTAGGCGGTGGCGCGCCGGAGCAGCAGGCTGTGGTGCCGGTCGCGCTCCCCGTGCCAGCCGTGGGGAATGTAGATGGTCGCGGTCGCGTCGTCGACCAGGATCGGCCCGGGGACGGGCTCGCCGACCGGGAATGCCGTGCGCACGAGGAGCCGGCACTCCGTCTCCGCCCCGCGCTCGAAGATCGTCACCACCCGGCCGGGGGCGCGGACCTCGCCAGCCTCCGCGAGCGCAGGAAGCTCGCCCGCGGGCGCCGAGGCTCCCACGCGGAAGGAGACGATCTCGGCGCGGTCGTCGCCGCTCTCCCCGAACTCGAAGACCTGATGATGGGCCTCGCGGAAGCGGTCGAGCACGCCGTCGGCGGTGAGCCCGGCCACGGCGGCGGAGCCAAGGGGCACCGGCACCTCGAACGCCTGGCCGACGAAGCGCATGTCGAGCCCGTAGGTGAAGGCGAGCGGCCCCTCGATCCCGAGGCGGGCCAGCGTGGCGCGGAGCGCGCTCTCCATCTCGCCGAACACCGCGCGCACGGTGGCGGGGGCCGCCTCGTCCACCGGGACGCGGCGCGTCCACGTCTCGTACTGGACGTGGTCGGCGGCGAGGAGCCCGTAGGCCGAGAGCACGCCGGCGTTGGGCGGGACGCAGATGGTGTGGATCCCGAGGTCCTCGGCGACGCGGGCGGCGTGCAGGGGACCGGCCCCGCCGAAGGGCACGAGGACGTGGTCGCGCGGGTCGCGCCCCCGCTCGGTGGACACGACCTGGATGGCGCGCACGATGCTCGCCTCGGCCACGCGTGCGGCCGCGTCGGCGATCTCGCGCACGGTCATCCCGAAGCGCTCGGCCAGCGGTGCCAGGGCGCGCCGCGACGCCTCCCCGTCGACGTGCATGCGGCCGCCGAGGAAGGCCTCGGGCTGGATGGTCCCGCGAACCAGGTGGGCGTCGGTCACCGTGGGGTCCTGCCCGCCCCGGGCGTAGCAGGCGGGACCCGGATCCGCGCCCGCCGACCGCGGGCCCACGCGCAGGAGCCCACCGTCGTCCACCCACACGATGGACCCGCCGCCCGCTCCGACCGAGACGATGTCGAGCACGGGGATCCGGATGGGCAGCCCGTCCACCTCGGTCTCGGCGCGGAGGGCCGGCGTGCCGTCGGACACCAGGCACACGTCGGTGCTCGTGCCCCCCATGTCGAGGGTGATGACGTGGCCGAAACCGGACCGCGCGGCCTGCGACACCGCCCCTGTCACTCCCGCCGCTGGCCCCGAGAAGAGGGCGGTGATGGCGTTCCGGGCCATGCCCTCGGCGGGCAGGCGCCCGCCGTTGGACTGCATCACGCTGAAGCGGCCGCGAAAGCCGCGCTCCCCGAGAGCGCGGGACAGACGCGAGAGGTAGCTGTCGATCACGGGCTGGACGTAGGCGGCCAGGCTCGTCGTGGAGGCCCGCTCGTACTCCCGGAACTCGCGGGTCACGTCGGAGGAGCAGGTGACGGGAAGGTCGGGCCGGCGGGCGCGCATCATCTCGGCGAGGCGGCGCTCGTGGGCGGGGTTGGCGTAGGCGTTGAGCAGGCACACCGCCACCGCCTGGTAGCGCCGGTCGGCGCCGATGCGCTCGGCCACCCGCGCCGCCGCCACCTCGTCCAGTGGCTCGATCGCGATCCCGTCCGCGCCCATGCGCTCCCGGACCTCGAAGGTGGCGCCGCGCCCGACCACGGGCGCGGGCTTCCGGTAGAAGAGGTCGTAGATCCGCTTCCGGTTGTGTCGCTGGAGCAGGAGGATGTCGCGGAACCCTCGCGTGACCACGAGGGCAATGGCCGCTCCCGTGCGCTCGAGGATGGCGTTGGTGGCCACGGTGGACCCGTGCACCAGGTCCGTCACCGCGCCGGCGGCGATGCCGGCGGCCTCGAGGGCGGCCAGCGCTCCCTCGTCCGGCCGCGCGGGAGTGCTCGGCACCTTGGCGATCAGGACGCGGCCCCCGTCGACGGCGACCAGATCCGTGAAGGTCCCGCCGACCTCCACCCCTACGCGCATCGGGTCTGCCGCCTCCTCTTCCCCCTCGCCCCTCCGGGGAGAGGGCCGGGGTGAGGGGCGCGCTCGAGCATGACCGATGCGCCCGGTCGAAGCGCGACCCTCACCCCAACCCTCTCCCTTGGAGAGGGCGAGGGAGTCGGTGTGATTCCCTCGCTACCGGAGGGGAGAGGGCCGGGGTGGGGGGGCGCGCAGGAGCTGAGGGGCACGGTGGTGAACAGGTCGGGCTATTCGACCGCGAGCTGGATGTCCCAGAGGAGGGGATCGCCGGCGCGGCACACCTCGTTCTCGACGAGGCCCCCGCAATGGGGACAGTGGAACTGGCGGAACTCGACGCCGGCGTCGATGAAGCGCGACGGCTCGCCGATCAGGGGGTTCGACGCCTGGATGGGCCGGTCGATCCGCAGGGTGTGCGCCTTGTAGTTCTCGCGGGCGTCGCACAGGGCGCGGCCACAGCGGGCGCAGGCGAGGCGGCGCTGCCCGCCGTCCTCGACGAGGTCGAGGCACTCGGTCACGTGCCGCACCACGGGGAACCGCGCCGCGAGCTCCGGCGCGGGCTCTCGCCCCAGCCGCTCGACGATCGCCTGGTGGCGCAGGGCCTGCGTGGCCGCTGCGTCCACGCGGGGCTCGTCCTCGTCGCCCACCACGACCACGCGGTAGAGATCCCGGGCTGCCGCGCGCGAGACGTCGCCCGTCTCCACGTCGTGGCGCACCTTCTCGGGATCGCGCTCGAGAGGATCTCCGTACGAGGCGCCGGCGGCGAAGGCCACCTCGTACACGTCGGCCGGGCCCTGGCGGATGTCGGTCTGGCGGAGCTGGAGCAGCTCCTCCGTGCCCGCCAGCTCGCCGATGTCGTCGGGGATGCGGCGGCGGCGGAACCACTCGAGGACGTCGGTGTCGCGCCGGAAGTCGTAGGCGTTGGTGCACGCCGGATAGCCGCCGAACAGGCCCGGCGCCGTCGGGATGGCCGCCCCCGAGGACTCCGTCTCGTGCCACATCTCCGCGGTCCCGTGGGGGATGAACGCGGTGATGGCGGAGTTGCCGCCCCGGTAGGTGCCGGCTCCGCCGGAGTCGGTGTTCTCGCGGCGATAGAGGGTGAGGAGCGGGAAGCTCTGCTCGTTGTGCTCGACGTTGCCGATGCGGCAGATGGGGCTCCGCACCTGGCCGCCGGTGCCGATCCCGTCCCGGAAGGAGAAGGCGCCGATCGCCCCCACCATCGGATCGAGGAGCAGGTAGCCGAAGCGCTCGCCCCACTGGTCGATCCCGCGGAAGCACGTGAGCGGGAACTGGCTCGTCCCTCCGATGCACATCACGTCCTTCTTCAGCTCGGGGTGACCGGCCAGCATCTTGGACAGCGTGTTGTACGCGGGATACAGCGAGATCTCCATGGCCTGCACGGGGGCGGTGGACACCGACGCGGGATGGGTGGCCGAGGTGAACGCCCCGATGGCCGGGCGGAACTCGATGTGCCGGAGCGCCCCGCCGATGGCGTAGAGCTGATCCCAGCACAGGAGCTCGTTGATGGCGGTGAGGATCGATCCGCGCCAGCCCGAATAGGTGGTGTTGATGGCGCCCACCTGGGGCGCGGTGCCGGCGTTGTCGAAGACCAGCCGGTCGCCCTGCTTCTGCATGGTGAGGAGGACCTGGTAGGTCCCCCGGTCGCCGACGGTGGCCACCTCGACGTAGCTGCGCTCGCGGAAGGTGCCGTCGGGGAGCCTGGCCATCTTCTGGAGGAACGCGCTCTCGGCGGTGTCGATGATCTTCCGCATCACGCCCTTGACCACGTCGGGCCCGTAGCGTTCGATGAGGGCCTTGATCCGCCGCGTCGCCGTCACGTTGCCGGCGATCTGGGCGCGGAGGTCGAGGGCCACGAGGTAGGGCTTGCGCGAGGCGCGCAGGTACACGGCCTCGATGTCCCGGCGCAGCTCGCCCCGCTCGATGATCTTGACGGGCGGGATCAGGATGCCCTCGTCGAAGGTGTCGCGCGCGTTGGGGCAGAAGCTGCCCGGCGTGATGCCGCCGACGTCGTACTGGTGGAGCACGTTCGTGATCCAGCAGAACAGCTTGCCCTCCCAGAACACGGGGCAGAGGAGGGTCACGTCCATCTGGTGCGCGGCCCCGACCCAGGGGTCGTTGGAGAGGAACATGTCGCCGTCGCCGATGCCGGGGTTGGCGCTCCGGTGCTCGAGCGTCCACTTGACCTGGACATCCGAGACCCCCGACATGTAGAGCTGGTAGGGGCCGTAGTAGATGAACTCCCCGTCCTCGGTGAAGATCGACGAGTTCAGGTCGAAGGCGTACATCGCCACCGGCGAGCCCGAGATGCGCTGGATCGTCATTCCGAGCTCTTCGTTGATGTTCCAGAGGTTGTGCCGCACCACCTCGTAGGTGATGGGATCGATCTTGTCCGTGAAGTCCCGGTGCAGGGCGAGGCGCGGGTCGATGCGCAGCTGGTCGGCCGGGATGTAGGGGAAGGTGACGCCGTCGTACGGGCCACCGTCCACCGACGAGGGATGGGGCGTGTCGGCCATGTCAGCGGCCTCCGCGGGGGAGCGCTCGGGCCCCTCCCGGCACGGGCGGGGTGGAGTGCAGCTCGATGAGGACGTTGCCGTAGAGGTCGAGGCGCGCCGACTGGAAGGGATGCACGACGATGGTCGTGTCCGGCACCTGGACGATGGCGGGCCCCGCCAGCACGTTGCCGGGGCGGAGCTTGTCGCCCCAGTAGACCGGGGTCGACTCGAAGTCGCCCAGCTCGGCCCAGTAGACCGGGCGAGTCCCGACGCGCGCGTCCGACGGGGGGGCGGGGCCCTCCTCGGCGGCGGGGCGGAGGGCCGGTTTGGTGGAGACGGCCGAGGTGCGCACACGCATGGTCACCATCTCCACCCGCGCCTCGCGGAAGCCCGCCCCCGCCCCGTAGAGCGTCTCGTAGCGGCGGTGGAAGTCGGCCACCACCTGGTCGAGCGCGGCGGCGTCGAGCGGGCCGCCGGGGACGGGGACCTCCACCTCGTTGATCTGACCCCTGTAGCGCATGTCCGCCGACCGGGTGATCCGCGCGGCGTCGGGGGCGACGTCGTCCTCGCGGAGCTGGGCCAGGCCGCGGGCCTCGATCTCGGCGAAATGGGCGGCGACACGCGCGGGGTCGAATGGGTTTGCCTGGATGTCGACCGACTCGTGGATGTGCAGCAGATCCGCCGAGGCCGCCCCCAGGGCCGACCACAGCGAGCATACGCCGCCGAGCGGCACGACCACGCCCTGCGCCCCGAGCTCCTTGGCGTACACCGCGGCGTGCACCGGCCCGGCCCCGCCGTAGGCGTACACCACGAAATCCCGGGGATCGTAGCCCTTCTGGACCGTGACCTTGCGGATGAGGTCCGCCATCTGGTGCTCGACCACCCGGCCCGCCCCGCTCGCCGCCTCGACCACACTCATGCCGAGCCGCCCGGCCAGCGGTTCGAGGCTCCGCACCGCCGCCTCGCGGTCGAGGCGAAGCCGCCCCCCCAGGAAGTAGTCGGGGTCGAGGTAGCCGAGGACCACGGCGGCATCGGTCACGGTGGGGTCGGTGCCGCCGCGCCCGTAGCACACGGGTCCGGGCGCAGCGCCCGCGGAGACCGGGCCCACCCGGAGGCTGCCGCTCGTCTCCTCGAGCCAGATGATGCTGCCGCCCCCGCTGCCGATGGACCGGATGTCGATGCGCGGGACGAAGTACTCGTACTGGTGGACCACGCTCTGGTAGCTCGCCACCGGGGCGCCGTCGTGGACCAGGCCCACGTCGAACGAGGTCCCGCCCATGTCGGTGGCGATCACGTGCTTCTGGCCGAGGACGGTGCCGAGGAACTGCGAGGCGAGGACGCCGGCCACGGGCCCGGAATCGAGGGTCAGGAAAGCCCGGGCCGCGGCCTGGGCGGAGGGGACGACCCCGCCCCCGCACTGCATCACCTGGACGGGGGTGGCGAGGCCGGCCTCGCGCACGCGCTGGCCGACGCGGTCCATGTAGCGACCGGTCACGGGGCCGAGATAGGCGTTGATCGCGGTGGCGGCGGTGCGCTCGTACTCCCCCCAGCGGGGCACGAGGTCGACGGAGCAGCAGACAAAGAGGCCGGGGGCCAGGCGCTCGGCCATGGCCTTCACCCGCCGCTCGTGCTCCGGGTGCTTGAACGACCACAGGAAGCAGATGGCGATGGCCTCCACCCCCTTGGCCACGAGCCTGGCGATGGCCGCCTCGGCCTCGGCCTCGTTCAGCTCGACGACGACGTCGCCCTTGCAGTCCACCCGCTCGCTCACCTCGGCGATGAGCGTCTTCGGCACCAGCGGGGGGTCGGGCTTGTTGCTCTCCGGGAAGTGCAGGACCAGGGCGCTATCGAGGCCCGGCACCCCGCGGGCGCCGCGCATGATGTGGATGACGTCGCGATGCCCCCGCGTCGTGATCAGCCCCACCCGGGCGCCACGGCGCTGGAGCAGGGCATTGGTCCCGACGGTGGTGCCGAGGGCCAGACGGGCGGTCCGGGCGAGGAGCCCGCGGGTGTCGAGCCCGAGCCGCTCGGCGGCGAGGCCGAGCGAGTCGAGCACGCCCTGGGAGAAATCGGCCGGCGTCGAGGGGGCCTTGGCCGTGGAGATGCGTCCGGCGGCGTCGATCACGACGCAGTCGGTGAAGGTGCCGCCCGTGTCGATGCCGATGAGGACGTCGGTCATGGGTGCTCGCTCTCCTGCGATCCGGTCGGCCCGGCGGGTGCCTGTCGCCCTTGTACCAGCCCCGGGAACCGCTCGTCAACGGCCCGGGGTGGGATCGCTATCGCCCGCCGAAGCTGCAGCTCCCGGCGATGTAGCGCCCGCGCTGTTGCTGGCACTCGCGGGCCCGCTCCTCGTCCCGCTTCTCCCACGCCTCGAGGGTGCTGGCGCGATCGGCGGGGCTGACGGCGCAGCCGGCGAGGAGCGCAATGGCCAGGACCAGCCCGAGGCGCATCATGGGCGACGACCGTTCCTTGGATCGCTCACTCGACGTTTCCTTGTCCGGCGCGTCCTGGCGGCGGGCGCGGGAGCGGCTTGGCGATGCGGCTGGACCGCCGCGGTCGATGCGGCAGGAACGGTCCCTGCATCGCGGATGCGGCGTGTGCCGCGCCCGACCGGGACGTCCGGCCGGCGGCCGCGTCCGCGGACCCGGCGCCGGGACCCGTCGCGTGCGCGCGGTCCCGGCCCTTCTTGTCCGCCACCCGCGGACCGTTGTCAATGAGCGCGATGGCCAGAAAGCGATGGCCGCGGGCGCGCGCCGCTCAGGTGGCGAGGCCGAAGAGGGAGGTCATTCGCTGCGCCTGCGCCATCTCCTTCATCTCCGCGTCCGGCGGCCGGCCCTGGTAGCGGCTAGCGGCATCGAGGACGCGCGGGAGCAGCTCGATGTCGCCGGGGGTGTTCAGGAAGACGCCGGGCACGGCGAGCGCCCAGTGCACGGCGCGGTCGATGTCGACCTGATCCTCGAGGGGCTGGTACCACGTGGCGCGTGTGCGCTCCGCGGTGGCCCACGGCCCGCGCGCCACGGACTTGATGACCTGCACCGCGACCTGCCGCTGGCGGCACTGGGCCAGGACCTCCTCGAAGTGGTGACGATAGCGCTCGTCCTGGGCCATGAAGAAGTTGTAGGGCATCAGGATCGCGTCGAAGTCGAAGCGCGCCAGGCTCCGCCGGTGCATGGCGGGGATGGTCCAGCCGTGGCCGGTCACCCCGATGAAGCGCGCCAGGCCCTGCTGGCGCGCCTCGACGAGAGCATCGAGGGCGCCGCCGGGCCCCATGGCCCGCTCCCAGTCGTCCGGATGCCCCAGGGAGTGGAGCTGGATCAGGTCGACGTGATCGACGCGCAGGCGCTCCAGCGACCGGTGCAGGTCCTCGCGGGCCTCGCGCGCTCCGCGCTGGCCGGTCTTGGTGGCGAGGAAGAAATCCCGGCGGTGTCGCGCCATCCAGGGGCCGATGCGCAGTTCGGAGTCGCCGTATCGGGCGGCGGTGTCGATGTGGTTGACCCCGTGGCGCAGCAGTAGCTCCAGCGTGCGGTCGGCGTCGGCCTGACTCACGCGGGCCAGCGCGGCGGCGCCGAAGAGGGTGGCGGTGCTCTGATGCCCGGTGCGGCCAAACGGCCGTCGCTCGATCATGGCAGCTCCTTTCCTGATGAGCCGGTCCCCTCGGGCTTCGTCGCCCCCCGGACGGGAGCCGACGGCGGCGTGCCCCCTGTCGCATGCGCAGCGCCACGAAGGGCACGGTCCGCAATCGCTTCTCCGCACCAGCGACGCACGAGAGGGGAGAGGATCGGCTCCGCGCCATTGTAGCGCCGAGGCTCGCCGCGGGAGTCCTCGGGCGGCCGGCCTCCCCCCCCGGCCGGCCATGTTCTTGCGCCGCCTCCAGGCCGATCCGGGCCTTGCCCGGTCCGCGGGGCGTCGTCTATGATGCCCGTACTCCCGGGCACCCCCCGGGGGCGAGCGCGCGAGCCCGGGCGGGATGGCCCGGTCAACCTGCGCCGACCGCGGAGCGACGGGCGGCGGACCTCGAGAGTGATCCGGCTCGCCTCGGCGCGGGGCTGTCCCCGCCATCCCGCCCCCCGCCTGCGGCCGGCCGAAGGAGCCACGACAATGGCGTCACCCCGGTTCGGCGACCTCGTCGAGATGTTCGAGCGATCGGTCCAGGCCTTCGGCCCGCAGCCGCTGTTCGGCGTCAAGCGCGGGGGAGCGTGGACGTGGACGACCTACCAGGAGGTGGGAGCGCTGGTCGACGCCTGTCGCGGCGGCCTCGCCGCGCTCGGCGTCAGGCGCGGCGATCGGGTCGCCATCGTGTCCAACAACCGGATCGAGTGGGCGGTGTGCGCGTATGCGTGCTACGGGCTGGGCGCGGCCCTGGTGCCGATGTACGAGGCGCAGCTGCCCAAGGAGTGGGCCTTCATCTGCGACGACGCCGGCGCGACGGTGCTGATCGCGGCCACCGCCGAGATCGACGCCCGCTGCCGCGAGGTCGCCGCCGCCGTCCCCGCGCTCAGGCACGTGATCGGTTTGAGCCTGCCCCGGGAGGATCCGGCCTCGTTCGAGGCGCTGCTGGCGGCGGGCCGCCGGGATCCGGTGCCGGCCAGTCGCCCCGCCGCGCGGGACACGGCGTGTCTCATCTACACCTCGGGCACGACGGGCAACCCCAAGGGCGTCATCCTCTCCCACGGCAACATCGCGTCCAACATCAGCGCCGTGCACGAGATGATGCCCATGGGGTCGACCGACTCGAGCCTGTCGTTCCTGCCGTGGGCGCACTCCTTCGGACAGACCTGCGAGCTGCATGCCCTGCTCTCCCTCGGCGGGTCCATGGCCATCTGCGAGGATGTGACCAGGCTGGTCGAGCAGCTCGCCGAGGTGCGCCCGACGGTGCTGGTGAGCGTCCCCCGCGTCTTCAATCGCATCTACGACGGCGTGAACGCCCAGATGGCGTCCCGGCCGGAGGTGATCCGCACCCTCTTCCGGGCCGGCCTGCGCGCCGCGGCCAGGAAGCGGCGCGGCGAGCGCCTGGGCCTGCGCGAGTCGGCGGCCCTCGCCCTCGCCGATCGGCTGATCTTCGCGAAGGTGCGGGCGCGCTTCGGGGGGCGCCTCCGCTATGCGTTCAGCGGCGGCGCCGCGCTGGCCCGCGAGGTGGCCGAGTTCATCGACGGGCTCGGCATCACCGTCTACGAGGGCTACGGCCTGACCGAGACCAGCCCCATGGCCACGGCCAACCGGCCGGGCGCGCACCGCATCGGGAGCGTGGGCAAGCCGATCCCCGGCGTCCGGATCGAGATCGACCGCGCCCTGGCCGGCGACGAGGCGCACGGGGAGATCATCGTCTCCGGGCCGAATGTGATGCAGGGCTACCACAACCGCGACGAGGAGAACCGCGCCGTCTTCACCCCGGCCGGGGCGTTCCGCACCGGCGACCTCGGGTATCTCGACGCCGAGGGGTTTCTCTACATCACCGGGCGCATCAAGGAGCAATACAAGCTGGAGAACGGCAAGTACGTGGCGCCCGCCCCGCTCGAGGAGCAGCTCAAGCTGTCGCCGTTTATCGCCAACGCCATGGTCTTCGGCGACAACCGGCGCTACAACGTGGCCCTGATCGTGCCGGATGCGGCTGCGCTCGCGGCGTGGGCGGGGCGCGAGGGGCACGCCCTCCCGGAGGGGCCAGCGGTGGTCGACGATGCGCGGGTGGTCGCCCTCATCCGGGCCGAGGTGGAGCGCTGCTCGGGGGAATGGAAGGGCTTCGAGCGCATCGAGCGCTTCGTCCTGGCCGCCGAGGACTTCACGACCGAGAACGGCCTGCTCACGCCCACGATGAAGCTGAAGCGCCGGGTGGCCTGGCAGCGCTACGCGACCCAGATCGAGGCGCTGTACGTGGAGCGGCGCTGATGGCGGCGAAGAACCCGCTGCACCCGATCCCGCATCCGCCGAAGACCCTCCTCCTGGGCAACCTGATGGCCCTCGGCACCACCACCCCCGTCCAGGACATGGTCAAGCTCGCCCGCGAGTACGGGCCCATCTACTGGCTCGACATGATGGGCAAGCCGGTGGTGATCTACGAGGCGGAGCTTGCCGCCTTCGCCGCCCAGGGTGTCACCCGGCTCCACGGATGTTTCTCGCGAGTTCCCGGTCAGGACAAGACCTACGTCCAGCACGCGGTGCTCGGCAACACAAGCGAGGTCTGGCGCATGATCCAGGACGAAGCCGTCATCTACGTGTGCGGGGACGCGAGCCGGATGGCTCCTGACGTGCAGCGGGCCTTCGCCGGTGTGTGCCAGGTGGCGACGGGTGCGGACGAGCCCGCCACCGAGCGCTGGCTCGACGAGATGGCGGCCGCCGGCCGCTACCTGGTCGATGTCTGGGCCGCGAGCTAGGCCCATGCGCTTCGGTTGGCTCACCCTGTCGCACTCCCCCTCGCCGGAGGCCGATGGCGCCGCCATCGACGAGCAGCTCACCCAGGCGTGCCTGGCCGAGGCCCTGGGCTTCGACGGCGTGTGGCTGACCGAGCACAACTTCACCGGGGAGGCCGTGTACTGCGACCCCATTCCCTTTGCCAGCGCCCTGGCCGCGCGGACATCGCGCGTGCGCATCGGCTTCGCCGTGATCCAGCTCGCCCTGCGGCATCCCATCCGGCTCGCCATCCAGCTCGCCCTGCTCGACAACCTGAGCCACGGGCGGCTGGACGTGGGAGTGGGGCGGGGCACCATCTACAACGAGTACGAGTTCCTGGGGTACGGGTTGCGCAGCGACGACAGCCGCGAGCGCGCCGCCGAGGTGCTCGAGGTGATGACGCGGGCGTGGACCGAGGCCCCCTTCGTCTGGCGAGGGAAGTACTTCGATCTGCGCTTGCCCGCCGTGCGGCCCCGCTGCTACCAGCGCCCGCATCCGCCGCTGTGGCGGAGCGTCATCACCCCCCCGTCCTTCCGGGAGTGCGGCCGCCTCGGGACGCCCGTGATGACGAGCCGGATCGCGCTGGAGCGGATTCCGGAGCGGGTTGCGCTCTACGCCCAGGGGCTCGAGGAGGGAGGGCATTCCGCCGAGGTGCAGGCGCGGCTCCGCCGCGACCTCGCGGTGTGGCGTCACATCTACGTGGGCGAGAGCGAGGCGGAGGCCGAGGACACGCTGGCGGGAGCGGTGCTGCACAGCCGGCAGCACATGCTTCACGCGCGGGCTGCGCACAACCCGCTCGATTTCCAGGTCGACCCCGCCATGGTCAATCCGTTCAACGACCCGCGCGTGTCCGACGAGGAGGCGGTGCGCTGGTCGCTGGCGACGGGGGCGCTGTGCGGCACGCCGCGCCGCGTGGCGGAGCAGGTCGAGGCCATGCGCGAGGCGGGGGTGCAGCACCTGCTCTGCCAGCTGTCCTTCGGCTATCTGTCGCACGCGCAGATCACGGCCTCCATGCAGCGCTTCGGCGCCGAGGTCCTGCCCGCCTTCCGCTCGCCCCCCGCCTAGTGTGCTGAGTCAGAAATGTGCCGACAAAGCGCCGGGTGGGGTGGGCGTTCTCCCCGCGGGACACGCTGTGTCGCGCAGCGCTACCGG
>DATKEI010000474.1:0-13267 GCA_035544455.1 Binatia bacterium
CGTTGACAAGCGCGGTGATGCCCAGGATCCATCCGGTGGAGCGCAGCGTGGTGGCGGCGTCCGCCGTGCTGAGGGCCTGGAGGTAGAAGGGCAGGCTGACGTACACGAAGGACCAGGCGAAGGAGCCGACGAACATCGTGACCGGCAGGATGTACGGCCCTCGTGACATGCCCCACCACTCTAGCGTCCCGAGCCAGAGACGTGCCGACAAAGCGCCGGGCGGGGAGGGCCCCACCCCACCCGGCGCCGCGAGTCAACGAAACTCCCGAACTTCTGACTCACGACACTAGCCCGACCTCTTCATGAACGCGCCTGCCGCGTCCTGCGCGCCCCCTCACCCTGCCCTCTCCCCCTCCCGGGGGCGAGGGAACCGCACCGACCTCGGAGAGGGAGAGGGTTGGGGTGAGGGTGGGCGTCTGGTTCACGCATAATCCGGGCTAGCGCGGCCGGCCGCCGCTCCAGAACGTGCCCGATCGCCGCGCGTGCCCGCTCCGATAAGAGCGCGTCGCAGCGCTCAGGGTGGCGAACGTGCTGTCGATGTCGGCGACGTCGAATGAGGCGGAGTTTGCCCCGGACGCTCCGATCGCCTCGCCGGCGGCCACCGCGTCCTGGTTGGCCCCGAGGAACACGAACGTCCACCGCCCCGTGGCCTCGCGCTCGCGGATAATGTCCTGGATCTGGCCCCCCGTGTAGGTGCGCGAGGCGTTCTCCAGCCCGTCGGTCAGGATGACCACCAGGTAGCGATCGGCCGCCGGCGCGGCCCCGTCGAGGGCCGTCAGCGTGTGCCCGATGGCGTCGTGGAGCGGGGTGTTGCCAGCGGGCCGGTACGTCGTGCGGCGGAGGGGCTTCACCTCGGCCAGCGGCACCTGCCGGCAGCGGACGCGGCACACGGGGGCGTCCGCCTTCAGGCTGAAGAGCGTCAGGGTGAGGGTGCACGCCGCGCCGTCGCTCTGCTGCGCGCGGAGCCACTGGTTGAAGCCGCGGATGGTGGCGTCCCGGGACGGCGCCATCGAGCCTGTCTCGTCGAGGACAACGGCGATGGAGGTGACGGGCGCGGCTGCTTCCTCCCTGCTGGAAGCGCTCATCCTGCTGGAAGTGCTCATGAGGTGTTCCTCCTTGGAGATCTCGTGGTCGATCGACATCGCGGTCAGTGTCTCGCGCACCCGTGACAGCGAGGGTCAGGGCCCGGTCCGGGGAGGGGAAGGCATCGAACCGGGAGCGGGGCAAGTCCGGAGCGACAGCGGGCGGTCTGACCGCGGCTGTCATACGTCGCGGGCATCGTGTGTGTGGAAGCGATCACTCCCCTGCGGCCGCCTGGCATGATCAGCGCGGCGGTTTCCCCGAGGATGCGGGAACCGCACCGACGGCCCACACGAGTGCGTTACGGCCAGGCCCGGCGCCTGCCGGCCGTGCCGGCGTCAGGATGTGATCCAGAAAGAGAGCCCAATGCCCGACGAACCGAGACCAAGCCCACCCGAGCGCGACCCAGCGGCCGAGCGCGAGCACATGATCAGGCAGCTCCTCGACATCCGGGTCAACGGAATGCGCGTGGGGATCTACGGCGCCGATGTGTGCCAGCTCTGCGCGCGCCTCGGCACATTCGAGGGGCAGATCCACGCCGCCGCGGTCCACTTCGGCACCCTCACGGACTACGTCTGCGAACGTTGCCGGCGCGGGCCGGACCGGCCGCGCCGCGACATGAACGAGGGCCGGGCCTGGGCTCGCGCCGCCCTCGAGCGGCAGCCGCACCGGTTCTGCGAAGTGTGCCGGAAGCCCGTGGACCAGATCCCGGCCAATCGCCGCATGCGCTTCTGGGTGTGCGAAGCATGCCTCGCCCCGCTCCCCGAGGACGCGGGCCGGGCGATCTCGGACCTCTCTCACCGGCGCTTCCTGGACAAGACCCGCCGCGGAGTGAACGCCCTGCGCTCCTTCGCCATCACGATGGCGAGGATGCGTCTGGATCTCGAGGAAGCTTAACGTGTTCGGGGAAGAGCGGGCCCAGCTCAAGGCCGCCCGCCGCGCCCGGGGAAGGGCGGCCCTCGAGGATCTCGGCTTCCGCCGCGACCCACCCGAGGAACCGCAACCCGATCCGATCTCTCGCCCGTGACCTGCCACACCCCGGGCCGGGCGCTTGCGTGGTTGTTCGGCGCTCGCGGAACCGTATCTTTCTGCGGATCGCCGAAGCTGCCACCATCCATCTCGTGGCCCCATTGAGCGCCGGCACCCACGAGGCCTGGCCTCCTCGCTGGCCGAAGGGAGCGATCACCGGCGTACCATGGAGACCCGACGACAAGGAGGCCGCGATGAGTGACGTGACCGTCTCGCTGATGCGAGCCCTGCACTTCGCTGCGCAGAAGCACCGCGGCCAGCGGCGCAAGGGAGCGGCCGCCGAGCCCTACATCAACCACGTGGCCGAGGTCGCCCTCCTGGTGGCCGAGGCGACCGGGGGCACGGACCCGCTCGCCGTGGTCGGCGCCCTGCTGCACGACACGATCGAAGACACCGCGGCCACCGCGGACGACCTCACGCGCGAGTTCAGCGCCGACGTCGCCGCCCTCGTGGCCGAGGTGACCGACGACAAGACCCTGCCCAAGCAGGAGCGCAAGCGCCTGCAGATCGAGACGACCGCGGACCGGTCACACCGCGCCAAGCTCATCAAGATCGCCGACAAGACGAGCAACTTGCGGTCCGTCACCGAGAGCCCGCCGGTCCACTGGGATACCGCGCGATGCCGCGAGTACTTCGAATGGGCGAAGCGCGTCGTCGACGGCTGCCGGGGCGCCAACGCCTGGCTCGAGGCCCGCTTCGACGAGACCTACGAGCGCGGCCGCCGCGAGCTCGAGTAGCGCACGAAGGTTGCCCTCCGCGCCACACGTGCAAGGCATCTCCCCCAGTCCGAACTGCCGCTCATCCGAATGCGTCCTCCCTCAGCCCGCTCGCTGGAACGTGTGATAGCGCTCGGCCAACCATGCCGGATTGGGCTGTAAATGCGCCTCGCGGGGGATCTCGATGACCCTCCCCTGAAAGCCCTGGAGCCCGTGGACCAGCAGCGGGCCGTCGATCTCCCGCAGGATGTCGAGGCGCAGCTCCACGACAAGGTCAGGGCGGATGCCCAGGACGTGGCGGTCGAAGGCCGCGTGGTGAAGCGAGCAGAGGGCCAGGCCATTCGGGACCACTGGTTCGCCCAGCGGGTGGATATCCGGCAGGATGTGGGCGGCGTCGAGCAGCTCGCGGCGACGCAGACGACACACCGCGCAGCGCTCCTGGTACGCGCGCAGAACGCGCTGCCGGAACGTCTGCTGATGGAGCCGGCGGCGCGTGAGCACCGTGAGGTAGACGCGGCGCGCTTCCGCCACCGCGCCGACCTGCGGCTGCGCGCCGACGATCGCGCCGGGCTCGTCGACCGCGACAGAAAACTCGAGCCGCGCTGGATCATCGCCCTCGATGTAGACCGGCCAGACCGGCATGTACTCACCGGGGACCACCCCGAAGAGGTACGCGAGGGGCGCGCGCCGCTGCATCGCCGTCCGCAGACCCACGTTGTCGCGATGGAGCGGGTCAGTGCCACGATAGGCGTAGCGGAGCAACCCGTCCGATCCCATGCTGTCGGCATACGGCCTCGGTCGGCCGCGGACCTCCGGGACCGTCGTGATCGTGAGCGGCATCTCGGGCAGGACGGCCGGCTTGAAGATGCCCTGCGGTCCGACTAGCGGAACGCGCGTGCCCCCGAACTGGAAGCCCTCCGCCAGGATGCCCCGCGGCACCACCTCGCCCCGGCGGGCCGTTTCCTTGGCGAGGAACTCAAACGCGGCCAGGCGGACGCGGCTATCGGTGTCCGATGCGTTCACGCGCAGGTCCCCTCTGCCAGCGGTTTGCTTCGCTCACCGGTTATATACCTGCCGGAATCCTCATCCTCCGACCTCCGCCAGGGCGGCCCTCCTTGCTCGGCCCGACCACACTGTAGGACGTTCAGCGCGGCTGGGCCCCCTGTAGGCCGGCGCCGTGCTCGATGACAGGATCGGCGATCGAGCCCGAGTTCTGCAACCGGTACCAACGCAGCGAGGCACTCGAAGTGCGTGAGCCACCCGGCCGGAGCACCTGCCGCGTCACTGCCACAAGGACGGCCTCGGGCTGGAAAGCGCAGCCACCTCGTCCTTGCGCATCCCCCACTCGCCGATGAGCGACTTGGCGATGCCCGGCCCGTTCGGCTCGAAGCTGTCGGACGTGCGGATCCTTGCCGCCCCATCGCGTGGGCCCTTCGCGCTACGGTCCTCCAGGCGTCACCGCGAGCGCGCGGTGCCATCCAGCCAAGGGTGCTATAGTCTCGGTGAATGGTCATGTCCCGCCCGACCAAGTCCCAGGACCCACGAGAGCTCCCAGCCTATGGGCTCTCCGAGGCGGCCCACTACCTGCGTATCCCACGGGCCACGCTCCGGGCGTGGGTCATGGGCCGGAGCTATCCGAAGGGATCTGGACTGGCATTGGCCCGGCCGCTGTTCCACCTGCCCAAGCCGGGACAGCCTGTCCTGTCCTTCCTGAATCTCGTGGAAGCTCATGTGCTCGACGCGATACGTCGTGAACATCAGGTATCGCTCCAGCGGGTCAGGAAAGCGCTCGATCTCCTCCTGCGACATGTTCCGTCTCGCCATCCCCTCGCCGACCAGCAGTTCGCGACGAGTGGGCTCGATCTTTTCGTGGAGCGATACGGAGAGCTGATCAACTTGTCCCGCGACGGACAGCTCGCGATGCGGGAGGTTCTCGCCGCTCACCTCAAGCGGATCGACCACGATCCGTCAGGTGTCCCAATTCGCCTGTTCCCCTTCACGCGCAACCGCGAGCTGGAGGAGCCTCTCGGGGTTGTGATTGATCCCTTCGTGTCCTTCGGACGCCCGGTCCTTCACGGCACTGGTATCCCCACCGCGGTGGTCGCCGAACGGTACAAGGCCGGCGAGTCCATCGACAGCCTCGCTGTCGACTACGGTCGGAGCCGGCTTGAGATCGAGGAAGCGATCCGCTGCGAGCTGGAAGTCGACGCCGCCTGATCCTCTCCCTCCGCTCTTTCTCGACCGATCACTCGGACGTCACATCATCGCGGACGCGTTGCGCCAGGTCGCTGTCGAAGTTCATGTCCATGACGACCACTTCGCCCCGGACGCCCGCGACGAGGAATGGCTTCACGTGGCTGGCCAGGAAGGCTGGGTGGTCATCACCAAGGATCGCAGGATCAGGTATCGGGAGACGGAGCGGGCTGCTCTGATCGGCGCTCGAGTCCGGGCCTTCGTGATCACGAAAGGCGATCTTCAGGGGATCGAGATGGCGCGCGTCGTGGTGGCCGCCCTGCCCGCGATATCCAGGATCTGCCGGCGCTATGCGCCACCCTTGATCGCGACGCTGGCAGGCAGTGGACGGGTCACGATAGTCTACCGGGGCTGATGACAGGCAGGGAGGCCGCGAGCCGCGCGATCAGATCCACGAGAACCCCTTTGAACGCCGCGCCTCCGCGGGCGTCCTGGGCGCGACGGCCTCGGCTCGGGGGACGAGAAGCCTCCCTCCGTTGAGCTGTTGACCACGGCGGGCGGGCCCGCCAGAATTGGCAGATCGCCCATGGCCCGCGGGAACCAGCTCACCCGCCAGTGGCAGCTGCTGCAGCTCCTCGACCGGGCGGCCGGCGTGTCGGTCGAGGACGCGGCCCGGGAACTCGACTGCACGGTGCGGACGATCTGGCGCGATCTGCGCGTGCTCGAGGCCGCCGGGTTCCCGATCTACGACGAGGCCCAGGCCGACGGGCGCCGGTCCATCTGGCGGATCCAGGAGAGCTTCAAGCAGCGCCTTCCCCTCCGACTCTCCCTGAGCGAGCTGGCCGCCCTCCTCATGAGCCGCGACCTCGCCACCGCCGTGGGGCCGGCCAGCCCTGCCATCTCGGCCGCGTTCGAGAAGATCGCCGGGGTGCTCAGCCGCGACGCCCTCGCCCTGATCGACCGGATGCGCGAGGTGGTGGGCGTGCGCGCGATGGGCGCGAAGCTCCAGGCACCCGCGGCCGAGCACCTGCGGGTCATCCAGGAGGGCCTCGTCGGGCGGCGCCGGCTGCGGATGACCTACCAGTCGATGAGCCGCGACGAGCTCACCGACCGCCGCGTGGATCCCTATCACTTGACCCTGTTCGAGGGCGGCTTCTACCTGGTCGGCCACTGTCACCTGCGCGGCGACGTGCGGATCTTCGCCGTCGAGCGGATCCGCGACCTCGACATCCTCGCCGTCCGCTTCACGCCCCCCGCGTCCTTTGACGTCAGCCGGTACCTCGAGGGGGCCTGGGGCATCCTGCGCGGCGACATCGTCACCGTGCGGGTGGTGTTCAGCCGGGACGTCGGCCGCTACGTGAAGGACCGGCTCTGGCACCCGACGCAGCGGGTGCGCGAGCGGGAGGACGGCCGGGTCGAGATGACGCTGCGGGTGGCGGACACGCTCGAGGTGCGCCGCTGGATCCTCGGCTACGGTCCGGGCGCCGAGGTCCTCGAGCCGGCGGCGCTGCGGGAGGCTCTCCGCCAGGACGCGGAGGCCCTGGCCCGCAAGCTGCTCCCGGTGCGCCGGCCCCCGGTGGAGATGGAAGGCCATCGCGACGCCACGCCGGGAAGCGTCCCCTCATCTCCGACCACCCCTCGATCTGCCCGCCTGCCCGGTCGCGGGGCAACCTCCACGCAACGACGGATCTAGCCCTCCCGACAGGCTGGGCTATATGTGCATAGATGCCCTCCCACCCCGGCCCTCTCCCTCTCCGAGGGCGAGGGAGTCGTGGCGGTTCCCTTGCCCCAGAGGAGGAGAGGGCTGCTTCCGCCGGTCCCCCTGGGTCGCTTGGGGTGAAGGGCGCGCGGCAGCTCAACGGCATGTTCGTGAACAGGTCGGGCCGTGCTCCCGAGTTCCGCGCCGACGCCTCCGCCTTCGCGAGCCGTGACCTATCCCGTCACACCAGCGCGACAGGGTGCCTGGAGATGAACTCTACTTCGCGATCACACGCCGCGGCTGCTCGTACGCCATTTCGCGGATGCGCTCCCAGGAGAGGCCGGCGACGCCCACGACCGTCTGGGGGCCAGTGCCCTTGAAGGAGGCCTTGCGGAGCTGGCCGGCGATGGGTGGAACGCGATGCCTGACCGAAGAAGCGCCGTCGGCGCGCGCGGCCGCATGATCCTCCGCGTCGACCCATGGGCGCCCGAGTACGACGGCGCCCTGCAGCTCGTGCCCGACGATGATCCCGACGAGGCGGCCGAGGCCGTCGATCCCACCGTGGAGACCGCCTCCTGGCGGCCCATCGTGCCCGAGCCCGTCGCCCGGCCCGCGCTCTCGCTCGTCGACGGCGTGCGGCGGGTCGAGCTGCGCGTGCTGGCCGGCGATGCGGAGCCGCTTCGCTACGGCCTGTTCGGCAGCCTCGCCGTGGGCGCCGTGCGCCTTTCCGAGCGCGCCACCCTCGACGAGCCCGTGGTGCAGCGGGCCCTCGTGATGGGCGGGGGAATCCTGCCCGGCCCCGTGAAGGTCGCGGTGGCGCAGGCGACGCTCTGCTTCGCGGGACACCCGGTGGCGGACAGCACCCCGGAGGCGCCGCTGGCGGGCCTTCAGGCCCTCATGCGCCAGGCGGAGGCGGAGCTGGCAACCGGCCTCGGTCGCCAGGGGCTCGTCATCGTGGACGGTCCGCTCACGCACCTGCCGCCGTCGGCCGACCCCATCGTGGGCTACATCAAGCGACTGCGGCGCGCGTACCTGCCCGTCACCCATTCGCCGCTGCTCGCGCAGCTCCCGGTCGGGGGACGGACACCGCTCTTCCTGATCCGCGACCCCGGCGGGCGCTTCGATCGGTACTCGTGGTACGTCCGGCTCGCCCCGCCGGGACCGGTGGCCCACACGCTGGCGAGCGTGGTGCGCCTGGAGCTGTCGGCGGCCGCCGGCCTCGAGGCCGCTCGACGGGCGGCCGGAATGACGGCCCAGCACCTGCCGGGACTGGCCTCCACCGCGGACCGGGATCCGCGGGCTCCGCAGAACCTCGTCCCCGTCGGCGCTCTCGAGCAGCAGCTCCGCCATCGCCTCGGCGACGCGCGGTGGATCCGCCGGATGCTGATGCAGCACCTCTCGGAGATCGCCGCATGAGCGTGGGACGCGTGCTCGGCACGGAAGACGCCCGGCCCCTCGACTACTGGGTCGCGATCAGCGACGACCAGTATCTCGAGCTCGACGACGTCGTCGTCAGCCGCACCCGGCTCCCGGACGGCCAGGTGGTCACGCTCTACGGCGTGGTCGACCTCGTGCGCGCCCGCCACGAGGGCGTCCAGTTCCAGCGCGACGTGTTCCTGGTCGAGCGCGCGGTGCTGCCGGCGGCGACCGCGCGCACCGCCCACGTGGCGGTGACCCGCATCGAGCCGGAGATCTACGTGCCCCCGCTGCCGGGCGCCGAGGTCTGGCGCGCCGCCGGCGCCGACCGCGATCAGGCCCTGTTCTTCGACCGGATGGAGCGCCGCCTGCCCCTGGGCCTCTCGCGCGACGGGCAGCCGATCTTCGGCAACACCGACTTCCTCGACGGCACGCGGGGGGCCCACATCAACATCTCGGGCATCTCCGGCATCGCCACCAAGACCACCTACGCGACGTTCATCCTGCACGCCCTGTTCCGATCGAACGCCCTGGGCCCCCGCGCCCAGAGCGCCAAGGCCCTCATCTTCAACGTGAAGGGCGAGGACCTGCTGTTCCTCGACCGCCCCAATGCGGCGCTGCCGCCCGCCGAGGCCGCGAAGTACCAGGCCCTCGGGCTGCCGATGGAGCCCTTCGCCTCTGCCGCGTTCTACGCGCCCGTGCGGCCGGGCGCCTCCCTGCCCCTGCCCCAGACCGGCAGCCGGCAGCAGGGCGTGACCGCGTACTTCTGGTCGCTGCTCGAGTTCTGCCAGGGCCGCTACCTGCGCTTCCTCTTCGCCGACGCCGACCACGAGACGAGCCAGCTCGGCTTCGTGGTCGACCGGGCCGAGGCGCAGCTCGCCCGGGCCCGGCCAGCGCCCGGCTTGCCCGGCGCGGTCGAGATCGACCAGACGGCGATCCCCGACGCCGAGCAGCTCGTGCAGTACATCGAGGCCCAGCTCGATGCCTGGGCCCCGACCGCCGCCGCCGGTACGAAGGGCGCCTTCATCCGCCGCCTCGAGGGGGCCATGCACCGGGTGGGGCACCTGATCCGCCCGGCCGCGCCCGCCGAGGCGGCGGCCCATCAGATCCGC
Source organism: Binatia bacterium (assembly GCA_035544455.1). Taxonomy (GTDB): domain Bacteria; phylum Methylomirabilota; class Methylomirabilia; order Rokubacteriales; family CSP1-6; genus DATKEI01. Next base: position 9,246 of record DATKEI010000474.1, read on the forward strand.
TGGCGGGACAGGCAGGTCACCGTCATCGACATCCACCGGCTGCACGACCGCGCCAAGCGCTTCGTGGTGGGCGCGGTGCTCAAGCGCATGTTCGAGGAGAAGGACGAGATCGGCACGCCGGACCCGCTGGTCTTCGTCGTCCTCGACGAGCTGAACAAGTACGCCCCGCGCGAGGGGTGGAGCCCGATCAAGGACGTCCTCCTGGACATCTCCGAGCGCGGGCGGAGCCTCGGCGTCAGCCTCATCGGCGCCCAGCAGACGGCCAGCGAGGTCGAGCGGCGCATCGTGGCCAACGCGGCCTTTCGCGTCGTGGGCCGGCTCGACACCGCCGAGGCCGAGCGGGGCGAGTATGGCTTCCTGCCCACGGCCACCCGCCTGCGCGCCGGCATCCTGAAGCCGGGCAGCCTCATCGTCCACCAGCCCGAGATCCCGGTGCCCCTGCTCGTCCAGTTTCCGTTCCCGGCCTGGGCCACGCGGCCCGCCGAGGCGCAGCCATCGGGCGCGGCCGGCGACGATCCCTTCGCGGACTTCCGCCCCTGATGCGCTGCCTCCTCCCGGGAACGGCCCCGTCCGCGGGCCCGTCAAGTGGCGCTCGCGGCGGCACGAGCACGCCGAGGTCGTCGCATCACCCGACACAGCAGATCCAGCGCGACGTGACTCGACAACGCGGATGGCCCCCTGAGAGGAAGCGCACAAGGGGTTCGACGAGCGGGTCCCCGTGATCCGCTACGGCGACCTCTTCGGCTGGAGAAGTAGCGGCGCTTCCCGCAACCGCACCGAGTGCCGGGGCGCCGCCCCCAGCACCGTGGAGGCGCGCTCGCCGCCTCGCCCGCACCGCGGAGTACACCTCCGAAGAGGCGAGGGGAAAGGGCGATCCAGCTGACGTGGTACTTTGAAAGCGTGAAGCGGTAGATGCGTCAGTCTCTCGGCGGAGGCGAACAGGTGGTCCGGACAATCAGGGCGCGGTTTTCAAAGGGCGTCTTCGAGCCGCTGGAGCCGGAGGTGACGACGGCACTCCACGAAGGGGAAGAGGTCCTGCTCACCGTTTCGACTCCGAGCAACGACCCGGCAGACCCCATTGCCGGAACGGCGGGGGCGTGGAAGAACCTCGTCGATGGTGAGGCTCTGAAGCGTCACATTTATTCCGACCGTCTCGTGACGACCCGCCCGCCCGCTCGCCTGTGAGGTCGGGCTACCTCGTCGACACCGACTGGATCATCGATCATCTCGGTGGTGTCGCGGCTATCACGACGCGGCTGAATGAGCTGCGGCCCGCCGGCTTGGCCGTGAGCATCATCTCGCTGGCCGAACGATACGAGGGCGTGCACTACTCTCGTGAACCTGGCCGAAGCGAGAGAGCATTGCGGCAGTTGCTCACGGGGCTCTCGATTCTCCCCGTCGATGACGAGGTGTGCCGGATCTTCGGTCGCGAGCGGGGACGACTCCGTCGGCAGGGACGCACGATCGGGGACTTCGACCTGTTGATCGCTGCGACCTGCCTGCATCACCATCTCCAGATGTGCACGAATAACCGCCGGCACTTCGAGGCGGTCGAAGGCCTTTCGATCGTCAGCATCTGACCTCGAGGATCTGGTCGATGCGCTTCCTCCACACCGGCGACTGGCACGTCGGCAAGCCCCTCAAGGGGCGCTCGCGGCTGGAGGAGCACGTCGAGGTCCTGGACGAGATCGTGGGGATCGCGCGGGCGGAGCGGGTCGACGCCCTCCTTGTCGGGGGCGACGCCTTCGAGCACCAGGTGCCCACGGCCGAGGTCGAGAAGCTCGTGTGGGAGACGCTGGCTCGCTGCTGCGCGGCGGGCATCGCCGTGGTGCTGATCGGCGGCAACCACGAGCACCCGCGCAAGCTGGCGGCGCTCCAGAACCTGCTCGACCCGCTGCGCATCTTCGTCCGACCGGAGCCGGTGGGGCCGGCCCACGGCGGCGTGATCTCGCTCCCCTCGCGCGACGGCCGGGAGGCGGCCCAGATCGCCGTGCTGCCCTTCGCGGCGGAGACCAGGATCGCCCAGGCGTCGGATCTGTTCGACCCCGCCGAGCAGTGGTACCAGGCCTACGCCGACCGGGTGGCGCGGATGCTGGAGATCCTCGCCGGCAGCTTCCGGGCGGATTGCGTGAACCTGATGCTGGCGCACTTGATGGTGAGCGGCGCGCTGGTCGGGGGCGGCGAGCGCCCCACCCACCTCCTCGACGTCTACGGGGTGACCCCGGAGCGGCTTCCGCCCGGCGCGCACTACATCGGCCTCAACCACCTCCACCGCCCGCAGCGCCTTCCGACGGCGGCGTGGTGCGAGTACTCCGGATCGCCCCTGCAGCTCGACTTCGGCGAGCTCCAGCAGGACAAGCGCGTGGTGCTCGTCGAGGGCCATCCCGGCCGGCCTGTCGAGGTCCGCTCGGTGCCGCTCACGAGCGGCCGGCGGCTGCTCGAGGTGCGGGGCACGCTGGAAACCCTCCGGGCCCGCGCCGACGAGCTGCGCGGCGCATGGCTGCGCGTGCACGTCGAGGTGCCCGCGCCGACCCCTGGCATCGCGGCCCTGGTGAAGGAAGCGCTCCCGGACGCGCTGGAGATCCGCCAGGAGTACCCGGCTGTGAGCGCTTGGTCCGGCGCGGCCGGGCCGGGCGCTCCGGAGGCGATGGCGAGTGGCGAGGTGCCGCCCGCCGAGATGCTCCGGGCCTACTACCGCCAGGCGCACCAGGCCGAGCTGCCCGAGGCCGTGGGCGAGCTGTTCGCGCGGCTGTATCAGGACGCCCTGGATGAGACCGTGTAGGCTCCGGATCCAGGGCTTCACGAGCTTCGTCGAGCCGGTCGACGTCGACTTCGAGGGGCTCGAGCTCTTCGCCATCACCGGGCCCACGGGAGCGGGGAAGACGTCCCTCCTCACCGCGATGACGGCCGCCCTGTACGGGCGCGCCCCCGAGGTCGCCGACGACCTCAAGCAGCTCGTCAGTGCCGGCGGTGACGAGGCGCGCATCCTCTTCGAGTTCGTGGCGGGCGGGCGGCGGTATCGCGCCCAGCGGGCGATCCACCGGACGCGCCCGGTGCAGGTGCGGCTCGAGGTGCAGGACGGCGCCGGCTGGAAGGCCCTGATCCGTGGCTCCCGTGAGTCGCGCGGCGAGGTGGAGCGGATCCTCGGCCTGCCCTACGAGACCTTCACCAAGGTCGTGCTGCTGCCCCAGGGGCAGGTGGCCGAGTTCCTGCGCGGCCAGGGCCGCGACCGCCGCAAGATCCTCACCGAGCTCCTCGGCTTGGAGATCTACGAGCGCGTCCAGCGCGCCGCCAACCTGGGGGCCGCCGCCGCCGACGCGGAGGTCGAAGCGCGGGAGCGCACGCTCCGCGACGAGTACGCCGATGCCACGGCGGAGCACCTCGCCGACGTGCGCAAGCAGCTCCGCCAGGCAGCCGAGCGCGAGGAGCAGCTCACGCAGGCTCTTGGCCGCGTGGACAACGCGCTCGAGGCCGCGCGGGAGGAGCAGGCCCGCGCCCGGGGCCTCGGCGAGGCCAAGGCGGAGGAAGACACGGCGCGCGCGGCCGGCTCCGCCGCCGAGGCGGACCTTGCCCGCGCCCAGGACCTCCTCGCCTCCCTCGCGGAGCAGAACGCCCGGCTCGACGAGCAGATCGCCGAGCTCGCCTACGATTCCGACCGGTACGTGGCCCTCCGGCAAGCTGAGGTCGAGGCGCGCCAGCTCGTCGCGACCCGCGAGCGGCGCGCCGGGGTCGCCGGGGAGGAGGGCGAGGCGCGCCAGCGCCAGGACATGCTCGCCGGCCGGCTTGACCAGCAGGGCCAGGCGCTCGAGGAGGCGAGGCGCGACCTGGCCGACGCCGAGGACGGCGCGACTCGTGCGCGGCGGGACCTCGACCACCTCGAACAGCAGGTGGGGCGTCGACTGGAAGTGGCGAGGCTGCGGGAGCGGGCCGCCCGGTACACCAGCGATCTCGATGCGCTCCGGTCGGCCACCCTCGCTGGCCGGGCGGTCGAGGACGAGCTGGGCGCGCTGAGCGAGCGCGTC
>DATKEI010000475.1:0-7273 GCA_035544455.1 Binatia bacterium
CCTCTCCGACCTGGCCGGGGTCGTCTTCTCGGTGGGCGCCTCGGGCGCAGTCTTCGGGCTGCTCGGCGCGCTCGTGTTCTATGGGCGCAGCCGGGGCGGCGTCTTCGGGCTCGCCGTGTTCCGGCGCTACGGTCAGTGGGCACTGCTGCTCCTCGTCTTCGGATTCTTCATGCCGGGGGTCAACAACCTGGCCCACGCCGGAGGCTTCGTGGGGGGCTACCTCGCGGGCCTCGCGCTCGGCCACGAGGCGCGGGGGCCCGAGCGCGGCGGTCTCCGGCTGGCGGCATCACTGACCGTGGCCATGACTGGCGTGTGCTTCGCGCTGGCGCTGTGGACGGCGATCTCGCCATGAGGCCGGTCGGGCCGGAGCCGCGCGAGCGCTCCGGCCACCGCGCGGCGGGCGAGCGCCCGGGGCACCGCGCCCGCCTGCCGGAGGCGCGGATCCTCGCCGACCAGACGTTCGCACGAGTGGCCGGGGCACCGCTCGTCGCGGGCAACAGCGTCCGCATCCTCCGGGATGCCGGCGAGAACTACCCGGCGTGGGAGGAGGCGATCGGGAGGGCAACGCGCACCGTCCACTTCGAGAGCTACATCATCCACGAGGACGACGCGGGACGGCGCTTCGCCGCCCTCCTGGCCGACCGGGCCCGGGCCGGGGTGCGCGTGCGGCTCATCTACGACTGGCTCGGAGGCCTCGGCCACGCCTCCGCGCGCTTCTGGCGCGGGCTCCGGGACGCCGGCGTCGAGGTTCGCTGCTTCAACCCGCCGCGCTTCGGCCAGCCCTTCGGGTGGCTCTCGCGGGATCACCGCAAGATGATCGCGGTCGACGGGCGCATCGGCTTCGTCACCGGCCTGTGCGTGGGGCAGCGCTGGGTCGGCCGCCCCGAGCGGGGCATCGAGCCGTGGCGCGACACCGGGGTCGAGGTGCGAGGGCCGGCAGTGGCGGACATCGAGCGCGCGTTCGAGCAGACCTGGGCTCTCACCGGGGACCCCCTGCCCGACGGCGAGCGGGTGGAGCGGGACGCCCTGCCCGCCGCCGGCGACGTCATGCTCCGCGTGATCGCGAGTGTGCCCCACTCCGCCGGCCTGTACCGCCTGGACCAGCTCATCGCAGCGGGGGCACGCCGGAGCCTGTGGCTGACGGACGCGTACTTCGTCGGCGTCACGCCCTACGTGCAGGCCCTCCGCGCGGCCGCTCTCGACGGTGTGGACGTGCGCCTGCTCGTGCCCGGGGCAAGCGACGTCTGGCTGGTGCGCTCCCTCTCGCGCGCCGGCTACCGGCCCCTCCTGGAGGCCGGTGTGCGCGTATTCGAGTGGAACGGCTCCATGCTTCACGCCAAGACAGCGGTTGCCGACGGGCGATGGGCCCGCGTGGGCTCCACGAACCTCAACATCGCGAGCTGGCTCGGCAACTGGGAGCTCGACGTCGCCGTCGAGGACGACCGCTTCGCCGAGGCCATGGAGGCCATGTTCCTCGACGACCTCACCCGGGCCACCGAGATCGTGCTCGGCGAGCGCACCCGCGTCAGCCCTGTCGGCCCGGCGCCGCGGCGCCGGGCCGACGGGAGCCGCGGCAGCGCGGGCCGAGCCGCTGCCGGCGCCATCGGGATCGGCAGCGCCATCGGCGCGGCCATCACCAACCATCGCGCGCTCGGCCCGGCCGAGGCCAGGGTCATGGGCGGCGCCGGTCTCGGTCTCCTGATCCTGGCGATCGTCGCCGTCGTCTGCCCCTGGCTCATCGTCATCCCATTGGCCCTCGTGGGCGGCTGGGTCGGCCTCGCCCTCCTTTGCAGGGCGCGGGCGCTCCGCCGTGAGGGGCGTCTCAACGGGGCCCCGGCGCCGGGAGACGCAGCCGCGCCGGCCACCCGCGCCGGCGATCCCGGAGCCTAGTGTGCCGAGTCGAAAGTTCGTTGACTCACGGCGCCGGGTGGGGTGGGGCCCTCGGATCGCCCCCCCTCGCCCCGCCCCCCCACGCAGTCCGAGATATTTCGCTTGGCGCAGCCTGCACACGGACCGACAATGAAGGCCCGGGTGGTCGGTCCCGGGAACGCGAATGCGGTATTTGCTCATCTGCTCCGAAGATCTCCTCGAGCATCTCGCCGGCAGCCTCGCCTCGCCCGACGAGTCCGCGCTGATCATCGTGGGAACGGCGGCGGCGCGCGCGCGGCTGCTCCGGCACGACCTCCACGCGCGAGTGGCCGATCCGACGGAGCCGGCCACCTACCGCCGGCTCCTCGCCCGCTGGCGGGGAGCGCTGGTCGTGCCGGTGGCGCGCGAGCGGTCTGCCGCCGTGCTCGCCGCCGCGCGTGGAGTGGCGCCGGAGGTGCCCGCTCTCGTGCTGGGCCACGATCCGGCGCCCCTGGCGGGGGCCTCGGTGGTGGACCTGTCCGCGATGGCCGATCAGCTCATCCGCCCGGCCCTGGACCGGGCCGTGCACCGGGCCCGTGCCGATCGGCTGCGCGGCATCTTCGAGGGGGCCGAGCGCGTCCTTATCCTGATGCAGGACGACCCCGATCCCGACGCCATCGCCTCCGCCCTCGCCCTGCGCATCCTGCTCGGCCGGAACCGGGTCTCCGCCCCCCTTTGCACCTTCGGCAGCATCACGCGCCCCGAGAACCTGGCCATGTGCAAGATCCTCGACATCGACGTCGACGAGATCAGCGCCCAGGCTCTCGACCAGTTCGACCGGGTGGCCATGGTGGATGTGCAGCCGTCGTTCCTGAGCGCGCGGTTCGACAAGGTCGTCGATCTCGTCATCGACCACCATCCGATCGAGGCGCCGATCAAGGCTCGCTTCAAGGACGTCCGCCCTTCCTACGGCGCCACCGCCACGATCCTCGTCGAGTATCTCCGGGCGGCGGACGTCAAGATGACGCAGCGACTCGCCACCGCGCTGCTCTACGGCATCAAGTCCGACACCCTCGGGCTCGAGCGTGGCGGCACGCGGGCCGATCTCGATGCCTTCGCGTTCCTGTTCCCGCTGGCCAACCACAACGCCATGCGCCGGATCGAGCGGCCCGAGCTCTCGGACGCCGCCCTGGACGTCCTGGCCCAGGGTCTGACGCGGCGTCGCGTCGTGCGCGGGGTCTTCTTCTCCCACCTCGGGCCAGTGGACACCTCCGACCTGATTCCCCAGTTCGCCGACTTCGGACTCCAGGCGGAGGGCGTCGAGTGGTCGGTCGTCTCCGGCGTGGTGAGCGGCACCGTGCACGTCTCGATCCGCAACGTGGGGTACGTCAAGAGCGCCGGCGACGTCGTTCGGGCCGCCTTCGGCGACCTCGGATCGGCGGGCGGGCACCGCACCATGGCCAAGGCGGTGTTCCCGGCAAAGGCGCTCTCCCGGGAGGGCGACGACAGGCGGCCGGGCCGGGGGCTCGCCGAGCGGATCATGCACCGCTTCCTCCGCGCCCTCGGTCCCGGGGGAGCGCGATGACCGCGGCTGGCGCCGCGGATCGGGCACGCCGGTGATCGCCGTCTACGTGGTCATGGCGGTGATCGGCGCGGCAATGGCGGTCTTCGCGCTCCAGAACCTGGACCCCGTCGTCATCCGGTTCGTGACCTGGCGAATCCAGGAAGTGCCCCTCGCCGTGGTCATTCTCATCTCCATCGTGACCGGCCTGACCTTCGCGTCCCTGGTGGGCTTCGTCCAGCACTTCAAGCTTCGCCGCCGCATCCGCCAGCTCGAGGCCCAGATCCGCCGCGCCGCCCCGCCTGCCGCCCCCGTCGCACCGGCAGTCCCCGGGGCGCCGAGCCGGCCGGAGCCCCCCTCCGACCACGGCTTCCGGTAATCCCCGGATGGATCCCGCGGATGGACGACATCGCCAAGCTCAGGGAGACGGTCCGCGAGTTCCTTGAGTCGCGGCGCCACGAGCGCCTCTCCGAGCGGCTCGATGACTCCCACCCCGCCGACATCGCCGCCGCGCTGCGCGATCTTCCCGTCGCCGAACAGGTCCTCATCTTCCGCCTGCTCCACCAGGAGCAGGCGGGCCTCGTGCTGAGCGAACTGGACGACCAGCAGCTGCTCGAGCTGGTCCGCGCCCTGGACGAGGTCGAGATCTCGAGCATCCTGGACCGGATGCCGGCCGACGACGCCGCCCAGGTTGTCGACGAGCTGCCCGAGGCGCAGGCGGAGAAGGTCCTCGACCTCATGAAGGAGGACAAGTCCGAGGACGTCCAGGAGCTCCTCGAGTACGGCGAGAAGACGGCCGGGCGCATCATGTCGCCCGAGGTGCTGGCCGTGCACGAGACCCTGTCGGTGGCCCAGGCCATCGACCAGGTGCGCAAGGCCCCCGCCGCCGAGTCCGCCCACTCCCTCTACGTCGTGGACGACCACGACCACCTGGTCGGGGTCCTGCCCCTCCGCCGGCTCATCACCGCGCACCCGGGCACGCCGGTGCGGCTGATCTGCCAGCAGGAGGACGTCGTGAGCGTGATGCCCGAGACCGATCAGGAGGAGGTGGCGCGCCTCGTCGCCAAGTACGACCTGGTGTCGGTGCCGGTGGTCGACGGCGACCACCGCCTCCTCGGCGTCATCACCGTCGACGACGTGATCGACGTCATCCGCGCGGAGGCGACCGAGGACATCCAGCGCATGGCCGGAGCGGGGGGCGACGAGACCGTCTTCGACTCCGCGGCCGCGGTCTTTCCCCGTCGTCTGCTGTGGCGGCTCGTCAACCTCGGCACGGCCGTCCTCGCCGCCTCCGTGATCGGCCTGTTCGAGGGCTCCATCCAGTCCCTGGCCGTCCTCGCCGTGTTCATGCCCATCGTGGCGTCCATGGGCGGCATCGGCACCACCCAGACCGCCACCGTGGTCATCCGCGGGTTCGCCCTCGGCGACATGGCGGCCATCCACGTCTGGCGGGTCCTGCGCAAGGAGGTGGTGCTGGCCCTCACCACCGGGCTCGCCACCGCCGCGCTGCTGGCGCTGATTGCCTGGCTGTGGAAGGGACAGGTGCTCCTCGCCCTCATCGTGGCGGTGGCGCTCGTCTTCACCATGCTGGTGGCGGGTGTGGTCGGGGTCGTCATCCCGATCCTGCTGACGACCTTCCGGATCGATCCGGCCATCGCCTCGGGCGTCATCATCACGACCTTCACCGATGTGTTCGGGTTCCTGTCGTTTCTCGGGCTGGCCACGCTGCTGATCCAGTTCCTGCTGTAGTGGGGGCAGCAAGGTGGGGCCGTCAGTCGGGCAGGCGCGGATCGCAATTCAGGTGGAAGCGCACGGTCTGCTGGTCAACAGCCTGAATTCGCTTGAGCAGAGTCAGCACGCCCACCCCGACCGCCATCGCGTCCTCGCCGGCGACATGCGCCACGAGCCGGTCAGCTCCCACCCGGGCTGGGGTGACGTCGGCAAGGCGCGGTGACGTCGGCAAGGCGCAAGGAAGACGAGGCTCATCACCTGATCGCTGATGGCAGCTGCTGCCGACGGCCACTGGACCAGCGCGGCGACGCAGAGGCGATCCCGCTCGAGATCCAACCCTCGCGGGGAATGATTTTGCCTTTTGCCGTCGCGACATATCAGCGGCAAAACACGCTTGGCAATGGGTCGCGCGCTGTGTTAGAAGGTTGCAGCGCGTGAGCCTCGGCTCTATGCGGCCCGGCATCTCGCGACGCGTAGTACGATGACGGGGAGGAGGAGGCACCACGTGGATGCAGCGCTGGAGAAGAGGCAGGTCAAGCGGGCCTACAAGCTGTACGCGCCCGCCTACGATCTGGTCTTCGACTGGATCTTCAATCCCGGGCGGGAGGCTGCCATCCGGCTGCTCAGCATTTGCCCGAGCAGCAGCGTGCTCGAGGTGGGAATCGGGACCGGCCTCAATTTGCCGCTGTATCCCTCGTACTGCCGGCTGACAGGGATCGACCTCTCCGAGGAGATGCTGCGCAAGGCCCACGACAAGGTGGCCGAGCTCTGCCTCACCAACGTGACCCTGAAGACCATGGACGCCACCGTCATGGACTTCGGCGATGACGAGTTCGACTCCGCCGTGGCCACCTACACGATCAGCGCGGTGCCCGACCCGGTGGCCGTTCTGCGCGAGATGCGGCGCGTCGTCAAGCCGGGGGGCAGCATCGTGGTCCTGAACCATTTCCGCAGCGACAAGCGGGTCATGGCCCGGATCGAGGACTTCGTTGCCCCCGTCTGCACACGCCTGGGATGGAAGTCGAATCTGCCGCTCCAGCCCCTGCTCGAGCGCGTCGGCCTGGTACCGGACCTGCAGGAACGCGTCAACCTCTTCAACGGCTGGCGCCTCATCAAGTGCTCGAATCGTAAGTAGCGGGAGGCCGGCCCGGCCGGGATGGCGCGCTGGCCGGCTGATCGCCGGCCTGGCGTGGGTGGCCGTCGCGCTGGGCCTCGCCGTTCCCGCGCTGGCGCGCGGGGCGGACGTCGTCGTGACCACCGCGTTTCTCGTCGAGTTCCTCGGCGAGGGCCGCTGGCGCGCGCTCTCGTGGATCACCGAGCCGCCACTGACGACGCCCCTTGATCTGGGCTCGGCCGGTGTCCCGGCCTCGGCGGACCTTCACCTCGTCCCCGGATCGGCGAGACGGCCGGGCCTCGTCCTCGTCCACGGCCTCGCCGAGGCCGGCAAGGACGACGCGCGAGTCCGGGACGCGGCTGGCCTGCTGGCCAGGGCGGGTTGGGCCGTGGCCGTGCCCAGCGTGCCCGGCCTCACGCGCATGCGGCTGCGGCCGGAAGATGCCGGGCCGGTCGAGGCCGCCGCCCGAGCGCTCGCGGGCGCCGGCCATCGCCCGGTCGCACTCGTGGCCGTGAGCCTGGGCGCAGGCCCAGCCGTCATCGCCGCCGCGGAGCTCTCGGCGAGCCACGCGCCCGCCCTCCCGCTCTCCGCCATCTTGCTGCTCGGAGGGTATGCCTCGAGCCGGGAGCTCCTCCGGTTCGCGCTGACAGGCGATGGCCCGCGGGCCTCCGCGCCCGGCGGCCGGCCGATGTCCGACGAGGCCATCGCGCGATTCGTTGACGCCAACGCCGACCTGCTCGACCGCGCCGACCGCGCCGCTCTCCTGACGAGCCGGGACAGCGCGCAGGTGGATGCCCTCCTCGCGGCGCTGTCGCCATCCACCCGCCAGATCCTCGATCGCCTGTCACCCGAAGCACATCTGCCGCGCATCGAATCGCCGATCTTCCTCGTCCACGGCCGGCAGGACCCCGTCGTGCCCTTCACCGAGACCTTGCAGCTCGAGCGCGTCGCCCGGTCGGCTGGACATCGCGTGCGCCTGGCCCTGGTGGGCGCGGTCAACCACGTGGAGGGGGGACGGG
>DATKEI010000476.1:0-4032 GCA_035544455.1 Binatia bacterium
ACGTACATCGGATGGGTGCCGCCGTTGTACGCCGCGTCCATGAACGCCCCGTGGCCGAGGGTGCGGGCCTTGTTCCCGTTGAGCGGCGACACGACGTAGTCGGCCGCGGCCCAGGCCCACATCGAGTAGAGCCGGATGAGATTCACGCCCGCCGCCCGCATCCGTGGCAGGTCGCGGTCGAGGTAGGGCTTCCACACCGGGGGTTCGCCCGGGAAATTGTAGAAGTAGTCGCCGTAGGGCGGTCGGCTGCTCTGGTTCCCGAGGGGGAGCGGAAAGTAGCAGACGCCCTTCGCGAAGAAGGGCTGCCCGTTCACCTGGATCGTGTAGCCGTCCACCGTCCACCGGGTGGTTGCGGCCGAGCCGCGGTCCGGGACGAGCAGGAGGGCGACGACGACAGCAACCACGACGAGGGCATGAACGGCTCGGCGCAAGTGGGTCATGAGGTCCTCCACGGAGAGCGATTCGAGGTTTGGGGCCACTCCCTCGGGGGGAGGGTCGAGCGACTGGCGGGCCCGGCGCGCAGGGGTCGCTGACGGGCACGTCGCGGGGCGAGCGCCGCGCCGGGCGGGTGCGGTCAGGGCGACCGACCAGCGCTCGTTGGGCCCGGCCTCACGGCGGCGCCGGGCGAGGGCGGCTCGACCAGGTCCGCGGGGCGCCAGCCGCCCCCCAGGGCGCGGTAGAGCTGGACCATGGCCAGCCGCTCGTCGAAGCTCGCCCGCACGAGATCGAGCTCCGCGTCGAAGCGCCGGGTGTCGGAATCGAGGACCTCCAGGTAGCTGGCGACCCCGCCCCGGTAGCGGATCTCCGACAGCCGAAGCGCATCGCGGGTCACCTCGACGAGGCGCTCCTTCTCGAGGCGGAACTCGCGATTCCGCTCGTAGGCGATGAGGCTGTCGGCCACCTCGCGAAAGGCCTGGAGGACCGTCTGCTGGTAGCGCAGGACGGCCTCCTGGGTGCGCGCCTCCGCGGAGTCGACGCCGGCCTGCACCCGCCCCGCCGTGTACAGGGGCATGGAGATCGCGGGCATGATCGTGAAGAAGCCGAAGGGCCCGAACAGCGCGCTGTTGAACGCGTTGCCGCCGACCCCGGCCGAACCCGTGAGGGCGACCTGCGGGAAGAACTGGGCGCGGGCGATGCCGATCTGGGCGTTGGCGGCCACGAGCTGCTCCTCGGCCTGCCGGATGTCCGGCCGCCGCTCGACCAGCTCCGAGGTGAGGCCCGGGGGCAGAGGAGGCAGGGCGAGCTGCTGCTCGAGGGGCTGCCCGCGCGGCACCGGTCCCGGATTCCGCCCGAGCAGCGCGCTGATCAGGTTCTCCACTTGCGCGATCTGCCGCAGGAGGACCGGGATGGTCTGCGCCGCCTGCTCGCGCAGGATCTCGGCCTGGCGCACGTCGAGCAGGGTGGCCACTCCCCCGTCGAGTCGCAGCCGCACGAGCCGCAGGGAGTCCTCGCGCGAGGCCAGCGACTGCCGGGCGATCTCGATCTGGTCGTCGAGCCCGCGGAGCTCGAAGTAGGCGCGCGCCACCTCGGCGACGAGGGCGGACACGACCACCCGCCGGGCCCACTCGGAAGCGAGGAGCTGGGCGCCGGCCGCCTCCGTGGCGCGGCGGAGACGGCCCCAGAGATCGATCTCGTACGAGGCCTCGAGCCCCCCCGTCCCCTGGAAGCTCTGGTTGAGCTGGCTCAGGGTCGGATCGAACTGACCGGAGCTCCCGGTGAAGCGGTTATACGAGGCGCCGATGCCGGCTCCGATCGTCGGGAAGAGGAACGACCGCGCCACCACCACCTGGGACCGCGCGTCCAGGATGCGTGCGGCCGCGATCCGCAGGTCGAAGTTCTCGGCGAGTGCGGTCCGGATCAGGGCGACGAGCGCCTCGTCCCGGAACACCGTCCACCATTCGACGTCGCCGAGGGAGGGATCGGCCTGCCCGCCGGCCGGAGCGGCGCGAAACTCGTCGGGGACGGGATACGGGGGCCGCTGGTGGTTCGGGCCCACGAGGCAGCCCGTCGTGAGGAGCGCCATGGCAAGGGCGGCGGCACGCCTCATGCCTGCCCTCCTCCGCCCGCGATGGGCGCCGCCGCGCCCTTCCCGGCCGGCGCCGGGCCCCGGGCCGCCGCCGAGGGCTCGGGACGCCCTCGGCGCTCGGTCATCGGCATCGTCCGCTCATCTCCCACCTCTGGCCCGACTCTAGCCCACCGCTCGTGCGGCGGAGGTCGGGGGGCGCCGCCCTCCCTGCCCCTCGCCGCGAGCCGTCAGGACTTGTTCACGGCGATGGCCAGGGCCTCGGTGTGGCGGATGACCAGATCGTCCCCCACCTTTCAGCACACTAGCTCCGCGCGCCAGCGGGGGTACAAGCCAGATGCTCGCAGGCCTGCCCGTCCCCGGTCGGCAAGGCCTCCTGCGAGGCTCGCCGCCTACGGGATCCGGACGGGGACGTCGATGAGCTTGCCGAGCCGGAGGACGCGGGTCGAGATGCTGGAACCAGGCGGCACCTTCGCCAGCCGCCCTCGGATCTTTGCCATGGCGTTGGGCTCGGTGACCGGGATCCCGTCGACGGCGAGCAGGATGTCGCCGCCGAGAACCATCTCCTTGCCGTCGACCATCCCGGGCACCGTGCCTGGGCGCAGGCCCGCCTGGTCGGCCGGCGAGCCCTTGGCCACGACCTTGACCATGAGGCCTCCGGGCTGGGGCAGGTTGAGCACGGCGGCCTGCCGCTCGGAGAGCTGGTAGAACTCGAGCCCGCTCCAGAACGCCCGCCGCTCGAGGAGCAGCTCGCGGGCGGTGTTCATGGTGACCACAAAGCCCAGCCCCTCGCTGCCGCCGCTCTTGGAGATGATGTGGCTGACGATGCCGACGGCCTCGCCGGCCATGTTGAATATCGGGCCGCCGGAGTTGCCGGTGTTGATGGAGGCATCCGTCTGGAAGAACTCCGCCATGGGAAACGCCCCGTAGATGGTATTGGGCGCGTGCCGCGCGCTGATGTAGCCCACGGTCAGTGAGTAGCTCAGGCCGTAGGGCGCCCCCACCACGATGACCTGGTCGCCCACCTCGACCTTGCTGGAGTTGGCCATGACCGCGACCCGGGCCCCCGCCGGCACGCTGTCGAGCTGCAGCAGGGCGAGGTCCGCCCCCGGCTCCGAGCTGACCACGCGGGCCGGCACCGGGGCGCTTCCGAGGAACTCCACGGCGATCTCGTCCATCGCGTGCACGACGTGGGCGGCCGTCATGACCCGGCCATCGGCCGAGATGAGGACGCCCGAGCCGGTCTCCTTGTAGGAGCCGATGCCACCGGTCTGGGACGAGATCTCCGTCCCCTTCGCGCGGATCACCGCCACGGAGGGCAGGACCTTCTTGAACACGTCCCCGATAGCGGGAGCGCCGGGCTGAGAGTCGACAGCGCCGGGAAGACCGGTCAGGACGCCACATGCCAGGGCGACCGCCAGGAGACTGCGCATCGTCACATCCTCCTCTGATCAACCGACGGGAGTCCCATTCGAACCGCCTCGCCGACACTGCGCCGGGGCCGCGCGAGCGCCCCGTTGCCGGCGAGCAATGGTAACACCGCGTCCGTTCCCACCGGGCAGACATCGGCGGGCCCGCCGGTGGACATCAACCGCGAACCGCGAAAACCCCTAGTCTCCCCCTTGAACATGGCCACGATTCCGGTCAGCGAGCAGACACCGGAAGGCGACACCGCCGATTTCTCGCTGGTCCGCGAGGGCCCCCTTCACGACATCCAGCGCGCCGCGCATCTGATCCCGGCCGGGCGCTTCGGCGTGTTCCGCCGCATGGCCGTCGTGATCGCGATAGGCTGGCTGCCCCTTGTCCTGTGGGCGCTGTGGAACCGGCGGGCGATCGAGAGCGGCGCCATCGAGCCGCTGCTCCAGCACAGGACCAGCTCCTCGGCCTGATCAAGATCCTCCTGTAGCGGGCGGCACGGCGGCGGCCGGTCTACCGGACGCGCTTCATCGTCACCATCGCCGGGAGGACGCCATTGACCTGCCCCGTCATCTCGTCGCCCTTGACCTTGA
>DATKEI010000477.1:0-15246 GCA_035544455.1 Binatia bacterium
TGTCTGCCAGAGCGTCTGCCCGTGGAACCGCCGCGCGCCGAGAACCGCGGAGATCGCCTTCCTTCCCTCCGCGCCGTACCCGGGCGCGGCCGCGGTGGCGGAGATGGACGACCGCGCCATCCGGGAGCGCTTCCAGGGCACGGCGCTCCTGCGGGCCCGGCCAGCCGGCCTCCGCCGCAACGCCGGGCTCGCCCGCGGCCAGGCGGATCCCGGATCGCGCTCGGCGCCCCGCCGGGGAGGTTGAGAAGGCCGGCGATCCCGGCGAGACGCTCGGACGTGGACGCCCGGATCCTCCATGTGGAGGCAGATCGGCGACGGGCGGACATGGCGGTGAGCGCCCTCGGCCGCCGGAGGCCATGTGCTACAATCCGGGACGAGGTCACGGACGGACATGGCCATCCTCAAGGTCGCGCGACTGGGGCATCCCGTGCTGCGAACCCCCGCCGAGCCGGTGCCCGTCGGTGAGATCGGCTCGCCGGAGATCCAGCGACTCATCGACGACATGATCGAGACCATGCGCGAGTACAACGGCGCGGGGCTCGCCGCCAATCAGGTGCACGTGCCAGCCCGGGTCTGCGTCATCGAGGTGCTCGCGAACCCGCGGTACCCCGACGCTCCGGAGGTCCCGCTCACCGTCCTCGTGAACCCCGTGGTGACGGCCCTGTCCACCGAGCAGGAGGACGGCTGGGAGGGATGCCTGTCCGTGCCCGACATGCGGGGCGTCGTCCCCCGGTACACGGCGGTGCGGCTCGAGGCGCACGGGCGCGACGGCGCGTGGATCGACGTGGTGGCAAAGGAGTTCTTCGCGCGCGTCGTCCAGCACGAGACCGATCACCTCGCGGGCCGGGTGTACCTGGACCGCATGAAGGACCTGTCGACGCTCACCCACCTCGCCGAGTGGAACAAGCACTGGCTGGGCGTCGTCGAGCAGGACGACTGACCGGCATGGGCGCGGGCGGCGGCGCCAGTCCCCCTCGCCCCCGGACGGAAGAGGCGGCGGACGCCGCGCGGCGCCTGGCCGGCGGCAACGCGGCGGCGCGACGCCCGTTCTGAGCATGTCCCGGCGCGCGGTGGCGGTTGTCAGGGATCTCTTCTTCGTTGCCCGGATTCGCGAGACGGGGCGCCTGGTGGAGACCGACGTGGTGTTTGCCCGCGAGCCAGACGAGATCGCGCTCGCCCTGGCCGCCGCTCCCGCCGATCTGGTCATCGTCGACCTCACCACGCCCGGTGCGGACTACGAGGCGGTGTTCTCTGCGCTGGAACGCGCGCCCCGGGGCCCGGTCCTCGGCTACACGACGCACGTGCTGGCCCGCCAGACGCAGCCCTGGCACCGGCGGTGTGATCGGGTGGTGACGAAGGAGATGCTCACCCGGGACCTCGCGGCGATTCTCAGGGAGGGGATCACCGGGCATCCCGCTGCCACGGAGGTACGGCCATGACGGCTGAGGAGTTCGTGCGAGAGCTTGACGGCAAGAACGCGGACCGGCTCCAGCGGCTGGCGCCGGACGCGGCCCTGCGGCCCGAGGTGGAAGGGGCTCTCAACGTCGTCACCCTGCTCAAGGTCGCCCTTCGCAACGAGATCGAGGCCACCGAGATCGCCGCCCGATGGCTGGTGACCACGGCGGAGGTGGACGTGAAGATGGCGTTTGCCCGCCAGGTCGGCGACGAGGCCAAGCACTACCGGATGATCGCCGATCGGCTGCGCGAGCTCGGCTTCGACGCGCGCGCGTTCGACCCGCTGGCCAAGGGCTATGGGCCCCTCTTCACGTACCTGGACACTCTGGCCACCACGGTCGAGCGCGTGGCCGCCGGGCAGTTCACCCGCGAGGCCGTCGCGGTGGTGAAGAACCGCCAGTTCATCGAGTTCTGTGAACGGGCGGGGGACCGGGTGACGGCGACCCTCTACCGCGACGTGATCGAGCCGGACGAGCGCTTCCACCACGAGCTCGGGCGCGCCCTGCTCCTCCGGTATGCCACGACCGCGCAGGGGCAGGACCTGGCGCGCCGCGCGGCCGCGCACACCCTCGAGCTGGCGGAGGAGCTCCAGGCCGCGGCCCTCAGGACGGCGGGCATCCACCACGCCCCCGGCTGCTGATGGGTGACGATCCGGCGCTCCGCGAGTTCGCGGTGGAGGTCGGCCGCCCCGACGGCCAGATCGACCTCGCCCGCGCCGCCCTCGTGGTGGCTCGCCTCGAGTATTCCGATCTCTCCCCGGCGCCCTACCTCCGCCGCCTCGACGAGCTGGCGGCCGCCAGCGGGCGGCACGCGCGCCCCGCGGCGCGAGGACGCGACCCGCTCGGCCAGCTTCACCGCGTGCGCGAGTACCTCTTCGCCGAGCTCGGTTTCTCCGGGAACCGGCGGGACTACTTCGATCCGCGGAACAGCTTCGTCAACGACGTCCTCGACCGCCGTCTCGGCATTCCCATCACCCTGTCCCTCGTCCTCATCGAGGTGGGTCGCCGGGTCGGTCTGGAGCTGCACGGCATCGGCCTGCCCGGGCACTTCATCACCGGGCTCCGGATGGGGGACGATCGCATCCTCCTGGATGCGTTCAACCGGGGGAGGATCGTCACGGCGGAGAGCTGCGAGGCGGTGGTGGCCAAGGCCGTCGGGCGCCCGGTGCCCCTGACCGAGGCTCACTGGAACCCGGTGGGCAAGCGCCAGTTCCTCGCGCGCATGCTGAACAACCTGAAAGCCGTCTACTGGCGCCGGGAGGCCTGGGACAAGGCGGTGCAGGTGCTGGACCGGATGCTGGTGCTGGCCCCGGGCGCGGCGGTGCTCGGCCGTGACCGCGGCACGGCCCTTCAGCACCTCGGAGAGCACCACCGAGCCGCCGTGGAATGGGAGCGCTACCTGGCGCGCTGCCCGCAGGCCGATGACTACGAGCAGGTGCGCGGCCGCTTGCGCAAGGCGCGCGAGCACGTGGCGCGGCTGAACTAGGGCCATGGGACGCGTGCGGGGCGGGCAGAACCTCTACGGTTTCTCGGTAGGCATCCTGATGCTGGACACCCGGTTCCCGCGGATCCCGGGCGACATGGGCAACGCCGGCACGTTCGACTTTCCCGTTCGCTACCATCGCGTCACCGGGGCCTCTCCGGACCGGGTGGTGCGCCAGGGACACCGCGACCTCCTGCCCGCCTTCATCGAGGGCGCACGCTTCCTGGAGCGTGAGGGCGTGCGCGCCATCACCACCAACTGCGGCTTCCTCGCCATGTTCCAGCCGGAGGTGGGCGCGGCGGTCTCGGTTCCCGTCTTCACGTCGAGCCTCATGCTCGTGCCGCTGGTGCACCGCATGCTCCCGCCCGGCCGGGCCGTCGGGATCCTCACCGTGGACGCGGCGTCGCTCCGCGAAGAGCACATGCGCGGCGCCGGCATCGCCCCGGACATCCCGGTCGCGGTGGCGGGTCTCGAGGGCGAGAAGGAGTTCACCCGCGTGCTCCTGGGCGACGAGATGGAGCTCGACGTGGACGCGGCCAGGGAAGAGCACCTGAGGGTGGCGCATCGGCTCCTGGCCCAGCGGCCGGACATCGGAGCGATCGTGCTCGAGTGCACGAACATGCCGCCGTACCGGGCGCTCCTGCAGGAGGCCACGGGCCTGCCCGTCTTCGACATCACCACGCTGGTGCGCATGGTCCACGACGCCGTCCAGCACGGGCTGCCTCCGCGCCCGACCTGACGCCGGCGCGCCCGGGCCCGCCGTCAGTCCGCCGGCAGCTGGGCTCCCCCCGGGGACTCGCCCCCCGTGAGCCGGGCGAGAAGCGCGGCGTCGGCGGGGGGAAACGCGTAGCGCCCGAGGTCGGCGGGAGCGATCCAGGCAATCTCCTGACCCTCGAGGGGCCGGGGCTCGCCCTCGACCGCGCACCGGAAGAACCTCAGGCGGACCTGCGTGCCGGGATAGCTCCAGTCGATGGTCTCGATGATCTCTCCCACCACCGCGGCAACCCCGAGCTCCTCCGCGATCTCGCGCCGCAGGGCCTCGGCCGGCCGCTCTCCCGGATGTCGCTTGCCGCCGGGAAACTCCCAGAGGCCCCCGAGATGCGCCCCCGGCGGACGCCGGGCGATGAGGATGCGCCCCTCGCGCTCGATGACGGCGGCCACGACGTCCACGCGGGCCCCGAGGGGCGCCGGGGAGTCGGGCGAGGCGCCTGACGTCACGTCCGGGCCGGCGGTCGCGCCCGTCCGCCGGGCGCGAGCTGGGGGCGCCGGCGCGGCCGCTTGGCCGGGGCCCGGGCCGGGGCGAACGGGTAGCTCGCGCAGAAGTGGCGCATCGGGCAGCTCTCGCAGCGGGGCGAGCGGGGGGTGCACCAGGTCGCCCCGAAATCCATGAGCGCCTGGTTCCAGTCGTAGGCCCGGCCGGAGGGCAGGAGCGCTTCCGAGAGCCTCCACAGGGGCGCGTCGCCGCGGAGCGCCCGGAGGCGTCGCGATCCGAGGAAGACCCGGCCCAGCACCCGGCGGACGTTGGTGTCCACGAGGTGGGCGTCCCGTCCGAAGGCGAACGACAGCAGGGCCCCCGCCGTGTAGCGACCGATGCCGGGCAGGGCGGTGAGGGCCTCGCTGGTGTCGGGCAGGCGGCCCTCGTAGCGGGCCATCGTCTCGCGCGCGATCGCCGAGAGGTGCAGCGGCCGGATGTTGTAGCCGAGCGGATACCAGATCTTCCGCACCGAGGCAGGGCGCGCCCGGGCCAGGCTCTCGAGGGTCGGGTAGCGCGCCAGGAACTCCCGGTACTTGGGGATGACGCGGTCCACCTGAGTCTGCTGCAGCATGATCTCCGACACGAGGATATGGTAGGGGTCGGTGGTGCGCCGCCAGGGCAGATCGCGCCGGTTGCGCCGGTACCAGCCGAGGAGCGCGCGCCGGAAGCGGCGCGCCAGCCGGGGGTCGGGGGGGCGGGTCACGGCGGCCATTGTCGGGGACGGCCGCCGCGCCGGCAAGGGCGTGCCGCGCGCGCCGGTGCGCCCGGCCCGAGTTGACAGGGCGCCGACCCCCATCAACAATGACTTCCATGCCACGCGCGCTCGCGCTGATCTCGGTTCATCGCCAGGAAGGGGCGTCGATGGGCGAGGCCTTCGGCTGGGATGTGCCGCTGCACTACGGGAGCGCGGTGGCGGAGCACGCCGCGGTTCGGGAGGGCCTGGGCGTCGTCGACCGCTCGCTGCTCGGCAAGGCGATGGTCACCGGCCGCGACCGCGCGGCCTTCCTGCAGGGGATGCTGAGCAATGACGTGAAGGCCCTCGCGCCCGGGCAGGGGTGCGCCGCCGCTTTTCTCGATGCCCATGGCAAGGTGATGGCGCTCCTCGACGTGTACGCGGCGGAGGACCGGTTGCTCCTGGTCCTGCCCCCGTCCCTCACCGAGAAGACACTGCAGCTCCTCGACCGCTACCTGATCTCCGAGAAGGCGTACTTCGAGACGGCGGACGAGGCCTGGGCGGTCCTGACCGTCCTCGGTCCGCGGGCCGGCGCCGCCGTGGCGGCAGCGCTCGACCGCCCCGTCGCGCTCTCCGATCACGAGCACGTCGAGGGCGCGATCGGGGAGGCGCCGGTGCGGGTCATCGAGAGCGGGTTGCCCGGCGTACCCGGCTACGCGTGCTGGACCGCGGCCGAGCACGGGCCGACCCTCTGGCGGGCGCTTCGCGAGGCGGGCGCCCGCCCGGTGGGGAGCGCGGCGTACGAGATCCTTCGCGTGGAGGCCGGTGTTCCCTCGTACGGTGTGGACGTGGACGAGACGGTGATCCTGCCGGAGCTCCGCCGGGAGGACCTGATCAGCTACACCAAGGGCTGTTACATCGGGCAGGAGGTGGTCGCCCGCGTCAAGTACCGCGGACACGTCAACCGCGCCCTTTGCGGCCTCGTCCTCGGCGGCCAGCGCGTGCCACAGCCGGGTGCTCGCGTGATGGCCGGCGGCAAGGATGTCGGCCGGGTGACCTCGGCCGTGCGGTCGCCCGCGATCGGCGCCCCCATCGCCCTCGGCTACGTCCGGCGCGAGCACCTCGAGCCGGGAAGCGCGGTCGAGATCGCGGACGGGGACGCGACGACACCCGCCCGCGTCGCCGCCCTCCCGTTCGCGGATGGGTCCGCCGGGAGCGCGTGAGCGACCCCCGGCCACCGGGCCCCGGCTGCGCGCCGACTTCGTGCCAACCCCAGCCGCGGGCGGGGAACCTTTCGTGAGCGAGTTCCCACCGGGAGGGCAGGGGCGGCACACCAACCGGCTGGCCGGCGAGAGCAGCCCGTATCTCCTTCAACACGCCCACAACCCCGTGGACTGGTACCCCTGGGGTCCGGAGGCGCTGGCGCGGGCGCGCGCCGAAGAGCGGCCCATCCTGCTCTCAGTCGGCTACTCCGCGTGCCACTGGTGTCACGTGATGGAGCGCGAGTCCTTCGAGGACGAGGCGACGGCGGCGCTGATGAACCGGCTCTTCGTCAACGTCAAGGTCGACAGGGAAGAGCGGCCGGACATCGACCAGATCTACATGCAGGCCGTGCAGGCGCTGACGGGGCACGGCGGGTGGCCGATGACCGTGTTCCTGACCCCGGACGGGGTGCCGTTCTATGGCGGCACCTACTTCCCGCCGGTGGCGCGCCACGGCATGCCCGCCTTTCCCCGGGTGCTCCAGGCGGTCGCCGACGCCTACCAGGACCGCCGCGGCGAGGTGGCGGAGACGGGGCGCCAGCTCCTCGAACAGATCCGGCAAGCCGAGCACCTGCGGCAGTCCGCGACGCTGCTCACGGACGACATCGTGTTCGCGGCATACCAGGCGCTGTCCGGAAACTTCGACGAGCGGCACGGCGGGCTCGGGGGCGCGCCGAAGTTCCCGCAGCCGATGAACTGGGAGCTGCTCCTCCGCGTGTGGCGGCGCACCCGGAACGAGCGCGCGCTGACCATGGCGAACGTCACTCTCACCCGGATGGCCCGGGGCGGGATGTACGACCAGATCGGGGGCGGGTTCCACCGTTACTCCGTCGATGCCGGGTGGCTCGTCCCGCACTTCGAGAAGATGCTGTACGACAACGCGCAGCTCGCCACCCTGTACCTGCACGGGTGGCTTGTCACCGGCGAGCCCGAGTACCGGCGGGTGACCGAGGAGACGCTGGACTATCTGCTGCGGGAGATGCGCCATCCCGCCGGCGGGTTCTTCTCGGCCACGGACGCCGATTCCGAGGGCGAGGAGGGCAAGTTCTTCGTGTGGTCGCGGGAGGAGATCGCCTCCGCGCTCGACGACGACGAGCTCGCGCGCGCCGCCATCGCGTTCTGGGGGCTCGGCGACGGGCCCAATTTCGAGGGGCGCAGTATCCTGCACGTCCCGCGCGAGCCATCGGAGGTGGCGGCCGCGCTCGGCTTCACCGCCGCCGAGCTCGCGACGCGCATCGCGCGCGCGCGCGAGATCCTGTACGGCGTCCGCGCCCAGCGCGTCCCCCCTGGCCTGGACGACAAGGTCATCGCGGCGTGGAACGGCCTTGCCGTCAGCGCCCTCGCCGAGGCTGGTCGGGCCCTCGTGCGCGCCGACTACGTGGCCGCCGCCGTCACCGGCGCCGACTTCCTGGTCGGTTCGATGCGGCGCAGCGGACGTCTCTGTCGCACCTGGAAGGACGGCGACCCTCGGGGGCTGGGCTATCTCGAGGACCACGCCATGGTCGGGTTCGCGCTCGTCGACGTGTATCAGGCGACGTTCGACCAGCGCTGGATCGAGGCGTCGGGAGCGCTGTGCGAACAGGCGCTGGCGCTCTTCTGGGACCCTGCGGCGGAGGCGTTCTTCGACACCGGGACGGACCACGAGCGCCTCGTCGTCCGACCCCGCAACCTCTTCGACAATGCGGTCCCGAGCGGCACCGCGGTGGCGATCGACTGGCTGCTGCGCCTGCATGTGCTGCTCGGCGAGGAGCGCTACGAGGCGATCGCCGTCAAGGCCCTCCGGGCCATGGCCGATCTCATGCAGCGCCATCCGACGGGTTTCGGCCGCTATCTCTCCGCCCTGGATTTCCACCTGGGCCCGGTGAGCGAGGTGGCCCTGGTCTGGCCCGATTCCGCGAGCGCCGAGGCGATGGAGCCGCTCCTGCACGCCTGCTTCGCGCGCTACCTTCCGAACCGTGTGGTGGCGGGCAAGCCGGAGTCCGCGGTGGCCGCCGGCATCCCGCTCCTGGCCGATCGCACTGCCGTCGACGGCCGGCCCGCCGCCTACGTGTGCCGTCGCTACGTCTGCCGCCTGCCCACCACCGATGCGGCCGATCTCGCCCGCCAGCTCGAGGGCACATGAGTCCTCCCGGGCCCCCCGGGAGGACTGGAGTATAATGCGCACATCGTCGCTGGGGGAGGTCTCCTGAGAACCGGGTGCGGCCCGGGACCCCACGAACCTGATCTGGGTAATGCCAGCGAAGGGAACGCGACGCGACGGACCGCACCCGGAGGGGGCGGTCCTTTTTTCGTCCATGACAGTCACGGTCAACGGCAATCCCTTGAGCCTGCCCGACGGGCTGACGGTGGAGGGTCTTCTCCAGTCCCTGGGCGTCCGCCGCGAATACACCGCGGTGGCCGTGAACCGCGAGATCACGCCGAAGCACGCCTACCCCGAGACCGTCCTCCGGGACGGCGACCGGGTCGAGATCGTTCGGCCCATGGGGGGAGGCTGAGGACACGGCCCCTCGTCCGGAAGGGGGTCACGGCTCCGCCGACATCAACAGGAGGAACATCGCCATGTACGACACGTCGCTGTGGCTCGGAGGCAAGGAGTTCAAGTCGCGGCTGATCGTGGGTACCGGCAAGTACCCCTCTTTCGAGAACATGCGGGAGGCCATCGAGGCCTCGGGGGCGGAGATCGTCACCGTCGCCGTGCGGCGCGTCAACCTGCCGGGCCAGGGAGAGTCGCTGCTCGACTACATCGATCCCCAGCGCTACACGCTCCTGCCGAACACCGCGGGCTGCTACAACGCGGACGACGCCGTCCGGACCTGCTACCTGGCGCGCGAGGCGGGACTCGGCTCGTTCGTCAAGCTCGAGGTGATCGGAGACCAGCGGACGCTCTTCCCGGACACGGAGGGCCTGCTCGTCGCCACGCGGACCCTGGCGCGGGAGGGCTTCACCGTGCTGCCATACACCAACGACGACCCCGTGACCTCGAAGAAGCTCGAGGACGCCGGAGCCGCCGCGGTCATG
Source organism: Binatia bacterium (assembly GCA_035544455.1). Classification (GTDB taxonomy): domain Bacteria; phylum Methylomirabilota; class Methylomirabilia; order Rokubacteriales; family CSP1-6; genus DATKEI01. The sequence continues at coordinate 9,146 of DATKEI010000477.1, forward strand.
CCGCTGGGGGCGCCGATCGGCTCCGGTCTCGGGATCCGCAATCCCTACAACATCAAGCTCATCCTCGAGGCGGTGACCGTTCCGGTGATCGTGGACGCGGGCGTGGGCACGGCCTCGGACGCGGCCATCGCCATGGAGCTCGGCTGCGACGGCGTCCTCATGAACACCGCCATCGCCGGGGCCAAGGACCCGGTCGCCATGGCCACCGCCATGAAGCTCGCCGTCGAGGCGGGCCGGCTCGCCGCCAGGGCCGGTCGCATCGGCAAAAAGCTCTATGCCACCGCGTCCTCGCCCCTCGAGGGCGTTCCGGAGTGGAGCAGCTAGCCGGCCCCGGGTTCCGCCCGGCGGATCCGGTCCCCGGGACGGGCTGCGGGCTGTACCTGATCACCGATCGCGCCGCGACGCCTCGGCCGATCGCGACGGTCGTCGAGGAGTGCCTCGAGGCCGGGCTCCGGGCTGTGCAGCTTCGCGAGAAGGATCTGGGGGTCGTGGAGCTCCTCGACCTCAGCCGGGTGCTGCGCGTGGCCACGGATCGCCATCGCGCCCGGCTCATCGTCAACGACCGGGCCGACGTCGCCCTCGCTGCCGGGGCCGACGGCGTCCAGCGCACGCACACCTCGTTGCCGATCGCGGCGCTTCGCCACGCGTGCGGAAGGCAGATGCTGCTGGGCGCCTCGGTCCACGGCGCGGAGGAGGCGGTGGCCGCCGAGGCGGAGGGAGCCGACTTCGTGGTCTTCGGCCCGGTCTACGACACGCCGTCGAAGCGGGCGTACGGGCCACCGCAGGGACTCGCAGCCCTGGCTCGCGCCGCGGGCAGCCTGCGCGCACCCATCATCGCGGTCGGGGGAATCACGCCGGAGCGCGTATCCGAGGTGCTGGCCCACGGCGCGCAGGGGGTGGCCGTCATCGGGGCCATCCTGCGATCCCCCCGACCGGGCGAGGCCACCAGGGCCTTCCTCGACGCCCTGGGCCGCGCGTGACGGAACGATAGGTCGGGGTGGATGTACGGAACCGATGGCGTCCGGTTTCCGCAGCGCATCGTGTGCCTCAGCGCCGATCACGTCGAGATCTGCTACGCGCTCGGGGCAGGGGACCGCGTGGTGGGCGTCCCCGGCACCGCGCTTCGCCCCCCGGAAGCGCGGGCCAAGACCAGGATCGGCGGCTTCACCACCTTCCGTACCGACCGCATCCTGGCACTCCGGCCGGACCTCGTGCTGGCCTTCTCGGACCTGCAGGCGGAGGTGGCGGCCGATCTCATCCGCCTCGGGTTGCCCGTCCTGTGCACCAACCAGCGGTCGATCGAGGACACGATGGCAGCCATCCTCCTGGTCGGCGGGGCCCTCGGGCTCGAAGGGCCGGCGCGCGAATGCGTTCTCGACATCCGGGACGAGATCCGACAGATCCGTGAGTTCTCGAGCATCTGGCCCGATCGCCCGCGAGTCTACTTCGAGGAGTGGCCGGAGCCGCCCATCGCCGGGATCCGCTGGGTGTCGGAGATCGTCGAGATCGCCGGGGGCCGCGACGTCTTCCCCGAGCTGCGGGACCGGCCTTCCGCCCGGGACCGGATCGTGGATCCCGACGAGGTGGTCCGCCGGGACCCCGAGGTGATCCTCGCGTCCTGGTGCGGAAAGCCGGTGGACACCGATGCCATCGCGCGGCGGCCGGGCTGGGAGAGGATCACCGCGGTGCGGGAGGGGCGTATCCACGAGATCGCGGGAGCGGACATTCTCGCGCCCGGCCCCTCGCTCATGAGCGGGCTGCGCCAGATCCACGAGATCGTCCAGCGCGCCGTGGGCCCGGGCTGACAGCCCGGCATCTCGGAGCGGCGCGGCACGTCACCGGGGAGTATCCTCGAGGGGAGGGTCCATTCCGGACCCGCCTGCAGCTGATCCCGCCTGCTGGAAACCGGCCGCGTCGCGTCCGGGGCACCTCGGAAGAAAGAACGAGGGCGGCCCCGAAGCCCGGTGCTAGCATCGGTTTCTGCTGCAAGGACCACCTTTCAGCTACCAGGGACGGAGACAGAGATGCTGGAGCGCCCGGATCGCTTTTTCGAGGATCGGTTCGGACTCACGCCGTCGAGCCTGGAGCGGCTGCTCGGCACCGCCCTCCGGGGGCGGGTGGACCATGCAGACGTGTATCTGGAGTACCGGGTCAGCGAGGAGTTGATTCTCGAGGAGGGCGCGGTGAAGAAGGCCGCGCGCCACGTCAGCCAGGGGGCGGGGGTGCGGGCGCAGGCCGGAGAGCGCACGGGCTATGCCCACACCGACGAGATCACGCTGCCCACCCTGGAGGAGGCGGCCCGCCAGGCGCGCGCCATCGCCGATCGCGCGGCGACCACGGCCGTGGTCGCGGTCGGCGCCGGCGGCTCCACGCCCCACCACCTGTACTCGCTGGCGGAGCCCCCGATCGAGGCCGACCTCGGCCGGAAGCTCGATCTGCTCCGGAAGGTCGACGCCGCTGCGCGGGCGGAGGATTCGCGCGTCCGCCAGGTCATCGCCACCCTTGGCAGCGAGGAGGTCGTGGTCCTCATCGCCCTGCCCTCGGGCTGGACGGTGGGCGATGTCCGCCCCCTCACGCGCCTGAACGTTACCGTTATCGCCGAAGAGGACGGAAAGCGCGAGATCGGCACGTTCGGCGGCGGCGGGCGGGTCTCGCTGTCCTTCTACGACGAGGGGGAACGCTGGCGCCGGTTCGCCCGGGAGGCGGCCCGCCAGGCGATCCTCAAGCTCGGCGCGCGCGAGGCGCCCGCGGGCACGATGACCGTCGTCCTCGGGCCGGGCTGGCCGGGCATCCTCCTTCACGAAGCGGTGGGCCACGGCCTCGAGGGGGACTTCAACCGCAAGGGAACGTCGGTCTTCGCGGGCCGCATGGGGCAGCGGGTGGCCTCCGAGCTGGTGACGGTGGTGGACGACGGCACCATGGTCAATCGCCGCGGATCCCTCAACGTCGACGACGAGGGAACGCCCACCCGGCGCAACGTCCTCATCGAGAACGGGGTGCTGGTCGGCTACATGCAGGATCGTCTCAACGCGCGGCTGATGGGCGCGCAGGCCACCGGCAACGGGCGCCGCGAGTCCTTTGCCCACCCGCCGATGCCGCGCATGACCAACACGTTCATGCTCGCCGGGTCCGACGATCCCGCGGACATCATCCGGTCCGTGGACCACGGCCTGTACGCCGTGAACTTCGGCGGAGGGCAGGTCGACATCACCAGCGGCAAGTTCGTGTTCTCGGCGAGCGAGGCGTACCTGATCGAGAGCGGCCGGGTGACGGCGCCCGTCAAGGGGGCGACGCTCATCGGGAACGGGCCGGAGGCGTTGATCCGGGTGACCCGGGTGGGCCGCGACCTCGCCCTCGACGAGGGCATGGGCACCTGCGGCAAGGACGGCCAGTCCGTGCCGGTCGGCGTCGGGCTCCCGACCATCCGCATCGACGGGATGACCGTCGGCGGCACCCAGATGTAGTGCCGTGCTCGACGTGCTCGCGGATGTCCTCGATCAGGCCGGCCGCGCCGGCGCGACCTCGGCGGACGCCTATGCCGTCCAGGACCGGTCATTCTCGGCGCAGGTGCGCCTGGGTGAGGTCGAGACGGTCAAGCATGCGCGCGAGCAGCACCTGTCGCTGCGCGTCTTCGTGGGCGCCTCCGTGGCCGCCGCGTCCACGTCCGACCTGAGCGCGGCCTCCCTGGAGCGGCTGGTGGCGGAAGCGGTGTCGCTCGCCCGCGTCACCAGTCCCGATCTCCTCGGGGGACTGCCCGACGCTGGCTTCCTCTCCGGCGCCGTCCCGGATCTCGATCTTCACGACCCGACCGGGCACGACCTCGCGCCCGAGGACAAGATCGAGCTGGCCCGCCGCACCGAGGCCGCGGCGCTGGGCTACGACCCGCTCATCTCCAACTCGGAGGGCGGCGACTTCTCCGACCGCGAAGCGCGCTACGCCTATGCGACGAGCCACGGGTTCCGGGGCGAGTACCGCACGTCGTCCTTCAGCCTGTCGGTCTCGCCGGTGGCGGCGCGCGACGGAGAGATGCAGCGCGACGGCTGGTACCACATGACCCGGCGCCGGGCGCGGCTCGACGCTCCGGAGGACATCGGGGCGACGGCGGCCCGCCGGGCCCTGCGCCGGCTCGGGGCGCGCCGGGTCAAGACCGTCGAGGTCCCGGTGGTGTTCGACCCCGACATGGCGGCGAGCCTGGTCCGACACCTGGCCGGGGCGGCATCGGGCCCGGCGCTCTACCGGCGGGCGTCCTTCCTGCTGAACCGCCTCGGCGACCCGGTGGCGTCGCCCTCCGTCACCATCGTCGACGACGGGACCATGCCCGGGGCCCTCGGCTCGCGTCCTTTCGACGGCGAGGGGCTCCCGGTGCGGCGCACCGTGCTCGTGGACGGGGGCCGCCTCGCCTCGTATCTCCTCGACACCTACAGTGGCAAGAAGCTCGGGATGGCGTCCACGCACCACGGCGCGCGCGATGGGAGCGGCGTCACCGTGTCGACGACCAACCTGTACCTCGCCCCGGGGACGGCACAGCCCGAGGACCTGATCGCCAGCGTGCGCAACGGCCTGTACGTGACGGAGCTGATCGGCTTCGGCGTCAATGGCGTCACCGGCGACTACTCGCGCGGCGCCGTCGGGATGTGGATCGAGAACGGCGAGCTCGCCTATCCGGTCGAGGAGATCACCGTCGCGGGCAACCTGCTCGAGATGTTCCACGCGGTGGAGGGAGTCGGCAACGACCTCGTGTTCCGGGATCGCAGCTCGGCCCCCACGCTCTTGATCGGTCGCATGGTCGTGGCCGGGTCATAAGGAGAGCCGCCGGATGATCGTCGACAGCCACTGCCACCTGCACGACCCCGTCTACGCCGACCTGCCCGCCGCGCTGGGCCGAGCGCTCGAGTGCGACGTGTGGGGCGTGGTGGCGGTGGGATGCGACCCCGCCTCGAATCGCAGGACGCTGGCGGCGGCGGCGGCACACGCCAAGGCGGTGTGGGCGGCGATCGGCTTTCACCCGGACTGGCCGCAGCTCGGGGAGGAGGCCCTGGTCGAGGTCGAGGCCCAGCTCTCCGAGCACCACCCACGCCTGGTCGCCCTGGGCGAGGTGGGGTTGCCCTGGTACAGCCTGGAGGGAGCGGCGGATGCCGCCGATCGCATGGTGCGCGGCCGCGAGCGGCTCGGCCGCCTCCTCGACATCGCTGCCCGCTACGACCTCGCCGTGATCCTCCACGCGCCTCACGGCGCAGCGGCGGGGGCGCTCGAGCTGCTCCGGGGCGCCGGGATCGAGCGGGCCGTGTTTCACTGGCACAAGGCGCCGCTTCCGATCACCCGGGCCATCCTCGACGCGGGGTATCTGGTATCGGTCACGCCGGAGGTCGTCTACCGCGACCGCGATCGCGAGCTCGCGCAGTTCGTGCCGCTGGACAGCCTCCTGGTGGAGAGCGATGGCCCCTGGCCCTATGGCGGCGAGTTCGAGAGTCTCGGCTCCGGGCCGTGGCTGGCGTCGCGCGTGGCCGAGGAAGTGGCCAAGATCAAGCGACAGCCCGTCGACGAGGTGATGTACCGCATCTCCGAGAACACCTGCCGCCTCTTCGACCTCGTCTGGGCGTGAGCCTGGCGCTGCCGGTCGGGCCGGCGCCCCCTCCGCGACCGCCGGCCCGGCGCCGATGGAGCGCTTCGACCTCGCGGTCGCGGGCGACCGCCTCGCCGGGGTGCTGCACCGGCCTCTGGCCGATCGCGCCCCGTGCGTGATCGCCTGTCACGGCCTCGGCGCGTCGAAGGACAGCGACAAGTACCTCATGCTCGCGGACGCGCTGGTTTGCGCCGGGCTGGCCCTGGCCCGCTTCGATTTCCACGGCAGCGGCGAGTCCGGTGGCCGCCTGGCCGACGCGACCTGTCGTGACCGATGGCCCGCCGGAGGCGGCGGCTGCCGGGCCCGGCGCGGCCGACAGCGCGTTCAGCGGGGGAGTGGTGCTCCCGGCCGGGGGAAGGATTCCAGCGTCGATCGGATCCGGGGTCCCCACGGCGAGTCGATCGGCGCGAAGCCCCGGAGCACCGCGGTGATCTCCGCGACCGCGCGGACCACCTCGGCCGACACCGGGGCCATCGCG
>DATKEI010000478.1:0-5112 GCA_035544455.1 Binatia bacterium
GGGGACTCCCTTCGCCGCGACATGGCGGGGGCGCGGGGTCTCGGCATGCCGCACGTGTGGCTGGCGCCCGGTGCGCGCGCGAGCGGCGGGTGCTGCCCGGGCGACGCGGTGATTCGCGCCCTGGACGATCTCGAGGGGCTCCTCTGATGGCCGGGCTGACGGGGGCGATCATCGCGGCGGGGGAGGGGCGGCGGTTGAGGGAGGCGGGCTGGACCGTCCCCAAGCCCCTCGTGCCGGTGGCCGGCGTGCCCCTCATGGCTTCCGTCATCGAGAACTTCCGGGCTGCCGGCATCGAGTCCCTCGTCGTCATCGTGAACGAGCGAGAGCGCGACTGCGTGGCGTGGGCCCGGGCCCGGTTCCCCGGCCTCGACCTCTCCTTCATCGTGGAGACCACCGCTTCCTCGCTCGAGAGCTTCGGCCGGGTGCTGGCCGCTTCGCGCGGGCCCGGGGTGCTGGTGTCGACGGTGGACGCCTGGTGCCGGGCGGCCGACTTCGCTGCCTTCGTGGACGCAGCGTGCCGGCGCCCCGCGGGGGCCACCGTGCTGGGGGTGACGGATCTTGTCGCCGACGAGAAGCCTCTCTGGGTGACGGCGGCGCCCGACGGGCGGGTGACGGAGATCGGCGGGCTGCTCGGAACGGCGGTCACCGCCGGCGTGTACCTGATCCCGGAGCGCGTGCGCCGCTCCGCGCCCCCCGCCTGTTTCCCGCGCCTGCGCGACTATCTCACGTGGCTATGGCGTAGCGGCGAGCCCGTGTACGCCGAGATGATCCCCGACGTGGTCGACGTGGATCGGCCCGACGACGTGGCCCTCGCCGAGGCGATGGCGGCGCGTGCGCGGCCGGCTGGTCAGGAGCCCGGTGGTCAGGAGGTGGTGGAGTGAGCCGAGGGGTGTGCTGGGGCATCTTTCGCGAACAGACGCATTCTCCGGGCCGGGAGTACGACGACACCGAGATCCTGCGCCTCACCGGCAAGCACCTGGAGGCCGAGGGGTTCGAGGTCGTGATGAAGAGCCCGGAGGACCTCGGCGGGATGGCCGACGCGCGACCGCGCTTCGTGTTCCTCATGTGCGAGCGCGTGGGCGTGCTGGAGATCCTGCGCGACTGGGAGGGACGGGGCGTTCCGCACGTCAACCGCCCGGTCGCCGTGCTCAACACATACCGGGACCGCATGATCGCCCAGTTCGCCGAGGCGGCGGTGGCCTTCGTGCCGAGCCGGCTGGTGTCCACGGACGGCGCCGCCGTCGCCGAGCGCACGTGGGTCAAGCGGGCGGACGTCCACAACACCCAGGAGGGGGACGTGGTCTTCGCCCCCGATGCGCCCGCCGTCCGTGCGGCCCTGGGGGGGCTCGCCGCTCGGGGGATCCAGCGGGCCGTCCTTCAGCCGCACGTCGACGGCGACCTCATCAAGTTCTACGGGGTCGGGGCCAGCGCCGCGGCCGGAGGCGGTCCCCCGTGGTTTCGCTGGTTCTATCACAAGGGGCAGACGGTGGCCGGCCATCCGCTCGATCCCGTCCACCTCGCCCGCCTCGCCCGGCGGGCCGCCGGCGCCCTCGGACTCGAGGTGTACGGGGGCGATGCCATCGCCACTCCCGACGGCCGACTCATGGTGCTCGACCTGAACGCGTGGCCGAGCTTCGCCCTCTACCGCGACGAGGCGGCCGCCGCCATCGCCGGCTACCTGTTGCTGCGGTTCGCGGGGGAGCAGCGGTGAGCGCCCGGCGCGAGGTCGGCCCGCGCTCCCGGGCCATCGTCGCCCGCGAGCAGCGCCACCTGGCTCCGGGCAGCCAGGGCTTTTCGCAGTACGCGGGCCTGGCCATGGCGCAGGGCCGCGGCTCGATCCTGACCGACGAGGATGGCAACGAATACATCGATTTCATCGCCGGCGTCGCCATCGGCAGCGTCGGGCACTGCCATCCGCGCTACGTCGAGGCGATCCGGCGACAGGCGGAACAGATCACCTTCAGCAGCTTCACCACCGAGGTCCGGACGCGGTTCCTCGAGCGCGTGGCCTCGGTCGCCCCCCCGGGCCTCGGGCGCATCCAGCTGTTCTCCGGGGGCGCCGAGGCGGTCGAGGCCGCGCTCCGGCTGGCCCGCGCCGCCACCTCGAAGCACGAGGTGGTGGGGTTCTGGGGCGGCTTCCACGGCAAGACGGGAGGCGTGCTCGGGCTCCTCGGAAGCGAGTTCAAGCACCACCTCGGGCCGTTCCTGCCCGGGCAGCACCTCTCGCCCTATGCCGACTGCTATCGCTGCCCGCTGAAGCTCCGGTACCCGGAGTGCGGGATCGCGTGCGCGGAGTTCCTCCGGGACGTCATCCGCTACCAGACGGGGGGCGAGATCGCCGCCATCATCGTCGAGCCCATCCAGGGCACGGCCGGCAACATCGTGCCGCCGGAGGGATTCCTCCGCGCCATCGCTGCCATCGCCCGCGACCACGGGGCGCTCCTCATCTGCGACGAGATGATCACCGGGTTTGGGCGCACTGGCTCCATGTGGGGCTCGGACCACGATGGCGTCGTCCCCGACATCATGACGGTGGGCAAGGGGATCGGCGGCGGGTTCCCGCTGAGCGCGGTGATCTCCACCGGCGACCTCACGGCGCACAAGCCCTGGTCGAACCCGAGCGCCAGCTCCTCGAGCTACGGGGGCAACCCGCTGGGAGCGGCGGCGGGGCTCGCCGCCCTCGACATCATCCTGGACGAGAACCTGGTGGAGAGCGCGGCCCGGGTGGGCAAGGTGATGCTGGCGCGCCTGGACGCTCTGAAGGAGAGGCACCGCGTGGTGGGCGAGGTGCGGGGCAAGGGGCTCCTGCTCGGGCTCGAGCTGGTGCGCGACCGCGCGACCAGGGAGCCCGTGCCGAAGGCATTCGCCCAGGCTCTCTACCAGGAGTGCTTGCGGCGCGGGCTGGTGGCCATGACCTACTCGGCCACCGTGCGCATCAATCCCCCGCTCGTGATCACCGAGGATCAGGCGCAGGAGGGGCTGGACATCCTCGACGAGGCCCTTTGCACGGTCTCGCGCGAGCACGGGCTGGCCTGAGCAGACGCCGTGCTCCGGGGCGCCATCCTTGGCCTGGGCAACGTGGCCGTGCACGGGCACCTGCCCGGGTGGCTCGCCCGTCCGGACGTCCGCATCGAGGCTGTCGCCGACCTCGATCCGGAACACCAGGCCGTGGCCGCACGCCTGCTGCCCGGGGCGCGCTGGTACGGATCGGCCGAGGAGCTGCTCGCCCGCGAGGGGCTGGACCTCGTGGATATCTCGACCCCGCCCTCGAGCCACGCCGGCCTGATTCGCGCCGCGCTCGACCGGGGCTGCCACGTGCTGTGCGAGAAGCCGCTCGTCCCGTCGTCCGAGGTGCTGGCGGATCTCGCGCACGTCGCCGCGGCGCGAGGCCGCATCCTGCACACCGTGCACAACTGGCACCACGCTCCGATCGTGGAGCGCACCGGGCGGCTCATCGCCGCCGGCGCCGTGGGGCCGGTGGACACGGTTGCCTGGGAGACCCTCCGCCTCCGCCCGGCCGCCGCCGGCGCCGGCCGCGCCGGCAACTGGCGCGTCGACCCGGCCATCGCTGGTGGGGGTGTGCTCACCGACCATGGCTGGCACGTCTTCTACGTGCTGCGCCGGTGGATCGGCGAGGATCCCGTCACGGTGGGCGCGACCCTCGAGCAGCGCCGGCACCGGCAGTGGGCGGTCGAGGACACCGCCCGGATCAGGCTCACGTTCCCGGCGACCCGGGCCGACATCCTCCTAACCTGGGCGGCCGACGAGCGCCGGACCCGAGCCGAGGTGCGAGGCCGCGACGGCGTCCTCCGCCTCGACGACGAGGAGCTCGTGCTCGCGCGCGACGGCGCCGACGAGCGATGGTCCTGCCCGCCCGGGCTCTCGGACGGCTCGCACCATCCCGAGTGGTTCCACGCTGTCCTCGGCGAGTTTCTGGACGCCGTCGGCGGCGGCCCCTCTCCCGGCAACCTGTCGGAGGCGTCGCTGTGCGTCCGGCTCGAGGCCCTTGCCCGGGAGTCGAACCGCCGCGGCGGGGCGAAGCTGCCCGTTGCTGCTCCGGGCCGGGCGGAACGCCAGTCGGTGGCCTGATGGCCGTGCGGATCGTCGCGCCCGTCCCCGGTGCGCGATGCCGGTGGCGGCGGGTCCTGTTCGCCGGGGCGGAGCGAAGCGAGCGCGAGCCGTTCGTCGCTCCGGCGCCGCCGCGGCGCGGGCCGCCACCTGTCCGGTCCGCGCTGCTGCCGTCCCCGACGTCGGGTTGACGCCTGGCGGCGCTGCGAGATCGCGATGGGCGGGTCGCCGCTCCTCCTGGTCCTGGCGCCCCGGGCCGGCGATGGCCCGTCGGTGCGCGGACTCGTCCTCGGGGGACTCCCCGTGCTGCGCCGGATCGCCCTGGCTGCCCGGCGCGCCGGGTTTGGCCGCGTCCTGGTGTCGCCTCGGCCCGGGGACGAGGCTCTGCTGGCCGGTACCCCGGCCCTTCCGCTGAGCGCTGGCAACGCGCCCGGCCCCGGCCGGCGGCGCGTTGTCGTCCTCGCCGACTGCGTCGTGCCGCAGCCCGCGTGGCTCCGCTCCCTGGTCAGCATGCCCGTCGAGCCCGAGCACCTGTAGGTCGACGGCGCCCTGGCTGCGGTCGTCGACGCCGCCGATGCCGGCGGGCTCGTCGCCGAGGCGGTGAGGGGCGCTGGCGCGGCGGAGGTCCTGGCCGGCAGCGGGCGCGGCCTCAAGGCGGTCGAGGGATCGCTCGGCCCGGCCGGCCGGTTCGCCATCGGCCGCGACGGCGACGCGGCGGCGGCAGAGCAGTGGCTCCTCGAGAGCCTCATCAAGCCGGGTGAGACGTTCATGTCCCGGCACTTCGAACGGCGGCTGTCGCTGGCGGTGACGCGTCGCCTCGCGCCGACGGCGGTCACGCCGAACGCGATGAGCGCCGTCATGATCGCCATCGGGCTCCTTGCCGCCCCGTGTTTTCTGTCGGCGAGCCCGGCGTGGCAGCTCGCGGGCGCCCTGCTCTTTCTCACCCACTCGATCCTGGACGGGTGCGACGGCGAGCTGGCCCGGCTCAAGTTCCTCGAGTCCCCCGCCGGGGCCGCGCTCGATTTCTGGGGCGACAATATCGTG
>DATKEI010000479.1:0-5274 GCA_035544455.1 Binatia bacterium
CGGGTCACCCGCCGGCGGCCGCGGCCAGGGCGCGCGACAGCGGCGCCGACTCGCGCTCCTGGAATCGCACGGCGATGCGGAGCTGCTCGAGGTACTGGTCGAGGGTCTTGCCGCCGAGGTCGATGCCGTTGTCGGCGAAGAACCGGCGCACGTCCGCCTCCCACTCCGGCCGGACCAGGGCAGTGACGCCCTCGTACAGCCGCCGGTACGCGCTCGGGGGGTACTGCCGGGCCATCGCCGACCAGTGCTGCTTCACGAAGGCCCACGTCATCTCCCGCGCGTACACGCTGCCGAGGAGCGCCCGCACCACGAACGGGGCGTCCTGGCTCCGGATCTCCCCGCTGATCGTGCGCTCGAGCGTCTGCCCGAGGAGAGCGGGCTGGCGGAAGGCGGCGAGCGCATACAGGTACCGCTGCTCCTCCTGGGGCGTGCGGGCGGCCCGGAACCGCTCGAGGAACTCCCCGTACTCGGGCTCGCCCCCCGAGAAGGCCACGATCGCGATCACGGCGGGCAGGACGTTGGGGTCCACCGCCGACTCGTCGGCCCGGTAGCGCGCGTAGATCTCGCGCGCTCCCTGCTGGATCTCGGGATCGTTGCCGAGCACCCCGAGCGCGCGAAGCAGATCGCCCCGGAGCTGACGCCCGAGCTCGCTCTCGCCCGCCGCCGGCGCCCATCCGAGGCGGCGGGCCGCCGGCCCCACCCGATCGCGCACGAGCCCCTCGAGCCCAGGGCGGTCGGCCTCGGCGATGACGCGGTTCAGGTACCCGAGCGACGCGGTGATGACGGTCCAGACGTTGCGGTCCGTCTCGTCGCGGAAGCGCGCGGTCAGCTCGAGGTAGTCGGCGGCGGTGAGGAGCCCGGCCTGGGTGAGAGCCAGGGCGTCGGAGACGAGGTTGAAGCGCTCGATGGGACGCAGCCGGGACAGGTCGGACGCCAGGCGGACGAGGGCGTCGGCGGAGTAGCCGACGCGGTAGAAGCCGTGGCCCCCCGCGTTGACGACGGCCCAGTCCACGCCGGGCCAGTCCACCCGGGTCTCGTCGCCCTCGAGGAGCACCCGGCGCTCTTCTTCCCGGCCGCCGCCGCCGCCGCGGATCACGACGGGGACGCGCCAGCGCTCGGCGTCGGGCGGGCCCGGCAGGTAGGTGAAGCGCCGCTGCGACAGGAGCAGGCCCCCGGGGTGCCGCTCCACCGACACCAGCGGATACCCCGGCCGGAAGATCCAGCCGTCCATGACCTCCGGGATCGGCTGGCGAGCGACCTCGCCGAGGGCCTTCCACAGGTCGCCCGTCTCGGCGTTGCCGTACTGGTGCGCGGTCAGGTACCGCCGCACGCCGTCGCGGAACACGTCCGCGCCCAGGAACTGCTCGAGCATGCGGAGGACCGAGGCGCCCTTCTCGTAGGTGAGCAGGTCAAACATCGCCTCGCAGTCCTTCGGCGCCCGCACCTCGAACTCGATGGGGCGGCTGGACAGGAGCCCGTCGATGCCCATGGCCGCCGCGCGGGACACGCCGAAGCTCACCCAGCGGTGCCACTCCGGCTTCCAGGCGTCCACGGCCAGCATCTCCATGAACGTGGCGAAGGCCTCGTTGAGCCAGATGCCGTTCCACCAGGCCATGGTGACGAGGTCCCCGAACCACATGTGGGCGACCTCGTGCGCGACCACGTCGGCCACCCGCTCCAGCTCGGCGTGCGACGCCGCGGCCTCGTCGACGAGGAGCGCGGTCTCGCGGAAGGTGATGGCCCCGAGGTTCTCCATGGCCCCCGCCGCGAAGTCGGGGATGGCCAGGAGGTCGACCTTGTCGCCCGGATACGGCAGCCCGTAGTAGCGCTCGAAGAAGTCCAGGGAGAACGCGGCGATCTCCCGCCCGAACCGGCCGAGGTGCCGCTTGCCCGGCACGCACCAGACGCGGATCGGGGTGGCCCCGACGGACACCGCGTCGGTCGCCTCCAGCTCGCCCACGATGAAGGCCACGAGGTAGGTCGACATCCGGATGGTGTCGGCGAAGGTGACCGCCGTCCGGCCGGGCCCCGCCGGCCGCTCGCTCGCGACCCGGGTGTTCGACACCGCGGCCAGGTGCTCGGGGACGACGAGGGTGACCGCGAAGACCGCCTTGAAAGCGGGCTCGTCCCAGCACGGGAAGGCGCGCCGGGCGTCGGTGGCCTCGAACTGGGTGGCGGCGATCGTGTGGGGCGCGCCGGACGCGTCCTTGTAGGTGCTGCGGTAGAACCCGTGGAGGCGATCGTTCAGCACCCCGCGGAACCGCACGTGCAACCGCCAGGGCCCCGGCTCGATCGGGCGATCGAAGGCCAGGCGCACGCGCTCGTTCGGCCCGTCGAGCGCGGCGATGCCGGTCAGGGTCGCGCCCGCCCCCTCCAGGGACACGGACTGGATGTCGAGCTCGGCGGCGTTCAGGACCAGCTCGCGCACCGGCTCGCGCACGGTCACTGCCACCGTCTCCTCGCCCAGGAAGGTCGCGGCCTCGAGGTCGGGCTCGAGGCGGATGTCATACCGGGTGGGAACGACGCTCGTGGGCAGCCGATAGTCCATTGCCAGGGTCTCCAATTGGGACGTGGGCGCGTCCCGGTCCGGGCCGCGCGGCCAGCACAGCGTGGGTCTGTCCGGCAGGATACCAGAGTGGCCCGGGAGCAGCACCCTTGTGTCCGCGGGGCCGCGCCCTTGACACGCCCGAATGGCCGGGCTCACACTCCGCCCCCATGGAGACCTTCGCGGGCCGCGTGGCGGTGGTGACCGGGGGGGCGAGCGGCATCGGACGCGCGCTGTGTCTGGCCCTCGCCGGTCTGGGCACCGACGTCGCCGTCGCCGACCTCGACGAGGACGGGATGGCGGAGACGGCGGCGGGCGTCCGGGCCGCGGGGCGGCGCGCCCTCGCGGTCAGGACCGACGTGAGCCGGCGCGAGGACGTCCAGGCCCTCGCCGAGCGCGCGTTCTCCGAGCTGGGGGAGGTCCACATCCTCTGCAACAACGCCGGCGTGGCGGCGTGGGGCGGTCTCGAATCGGCGACCCACGAGGACTGGCAGTGGCTGATCGGCGTGAACCTCTGGGGCGTCATCCACGGCATCGAGGCCTTCGTGCCGCGCATGATCGCGCAGCGGCAGGGGGGACACGTGGTCAACACGGCGTCGATGGCGGGGCTGATCGCCAGCCAGGGCCTCGGGGTCTACAACACCACCAAGTACGCGGTGGTGGGCCTGTCCGAGACGCTCCAGAAGGACCTGCGCCCCCACGGCATCGGCGTGTCCGTCCTCTGTCCCATGGGGGTGGCGACGTCGATCCGCCAGTCCGGCCGGAACCGCCCGGCCCACCTGCTGAACCCCGCCGCCCGTCCAGGCGGAGAGGTGACGCTGATCGGGCGCACGCTCGAGCCCGCGAAAGTCGCCGACATGGTGGTCGCCAGCATCCGGACCGACCGCCTCTACGTCATCACCCACGCGGAAGGCCTCGACCCCCTGCGCCGCCGGTTCCAGCGCATGGAGCGGGCCATCGAGGAGCTGTCATGAGATTCGAGCCGGTGGTGGGCTGGGGGAAGCTCCCGGAGGGCTGGCGCTACGTCGAGTGCGCCGGCGTCGCCGTCGACGCCCAGGACAACGTCTTCGTGTTCACGCGGGGGGAGCATCCGGTGATCGTCTTCGACCGCGAGGGCAGGTTCCTCCGGTCGTGGGGTGAAGGTGTCGTCCGCCGGGCCCACGCCATCACGATCGACGCCGGCGGCATGGTGTGGCTGACCGACGACCTGCACCACACCGTCCGGAAGTTCACGCCGGAGGGCACGCTCCTGCTCACCATCGGCAACCCCGACACCCCGAGCGACCTGCACGGCGGCAAGCCCTTCAACCGGCCCACGCATGTCGCCATCTGCCCGAGGACGGGGTTCCTCTTCATCTCGGACGGCTACGGGAACTCCCACGTCCACAAGTACGCGCCCGACGGGCGTCACGTCACCTCGTGGGGCGGGCCGGGCACCGATCCCGGCCAGTTCAACCTCCCGCACAACCTGTGCACGGACCAGGACGGGCTCGTCTACGTGGCCGACCGCGAGAGCCATCGCGTGCAGATCTTCGACGGCGAGGGCCGGTACCAGGGCCAGTGGAATCAGCTCCACCGGCCCTGCGGGCTGTACGCGGAGCCGCGCGGGAGCGAGCTGTTCTTCGTGGGCGAGCTGGGCGCCGCCCTGCCCGTCAACGCCCTGACGCCGAACCTCGGTCCCCGCGTCAGCGTCCTCACTCGCAAGGGCGAGCGCATCTGCCGCTTCGGCGGCGCCTTCGAGGGCGAGAAGCCCGGCGAGTTCACCGCCCCCCACACCGTGGTCACCGACTCCCGCGGCGACCTCTACGTGGGCGAGGTCTCGTGGACGGCGCGCGGCCAGCTCCTGGATCCGCCCCGCGAGCTGCGCAGCTTGCAGAAGTTCCACCGCGTCGCAGCCTGACCGCGCTCGCCGCCTCACGTGGCGGGCCGGGCCCGGCGCTGCCGCAGCCACAGGATCGACGTGGCGAGGGCCGTGAGGGCCAGGAAGGGCAAGGACAGCTCGGCGAGCAAGGCCCATCCGCCGCCGCCGGTCACGATCACGCCGGACGTCAGCGACGAGACGATCATGACCGCGTAGATGATGAAGTCGTTCATGCCCTGGGTCTTCGCCTTCTCGGCGGGATCGTGGGCCTCGGTGAGCAGCGTGGTGCCGCCGACGTAGAGGAAGTTCCAGCCGACGCCCAGGAGCGTCAGGGCCCACCAGAAGTGCATCACGCTGTGCCCGTTCATGGCGATGCCGACGCAGATGAAGTTCAGGGCGGCGCCCGCCAGCAGCACGTTCAGCACGCCCACCCGCTTGATGAGGGCGCCCGTGAAGAACGACGGGCCGAACATGCCGATGACGTGCCACTGCAGCACGAACGCCGCATCGGCAAACGAGTGCCCGCAGCAGAGGTCCATGGCAAGCGGCGTGGCGCTCATGATGAGGTTCATGACGCCGTAGCCCACGGCGGCGGCCAGGATGGCGACGACCACGCTCGGCTGGCGCAGGATCGTCCCGAGCGGCCGGCCGTGGCCCTCCTGCTCCTCCGCCGATTGCGGCGGGAAGCGGAGCTGCAGGATCACGAGCAGCGACACCAGCGCGAGCCCGGCGAGCGCGACGTACGAGGCGAGGAACTGCGGCGTCGTGAGGTCGCGGGTATAGCGTCCCACCGCGGGCCCGATGAAGCCGCCGAAGATGCCGCCGGCCAGGGTGAGCGAGATCGCCCGGCTCTTCCAGTCGGCCGGCG
>DATKEI010000480.1:0-4735 GCA_035544455.1 Binatia bacterium
CCCGGGCCGGCTGGTGCTCGATCTGTCGGATCTCGAGTACATCAGCAGCGCGGGCCTCCGCGTGCTCCTGATGGCCTCCAAGCAGGTGAAGGCGCACGGCGGCACCGTGGCGGTGGCCGGGCTGCAGGCCGTCGTGCGGGAGATCTTCGAGATCAGCAAGTTCACCCTCGTGTTCCCCGTCTCTCCCACGGTGCGCGCGGCCGTGGAAGCCGGCTCGCCGGCGGCCCGGGCCGCCCTCGATGCCAGCCCGGAGGGCCCGTGAGCAACACCGCGCTGCCAACGCCCTGGTCCATGCGCCTTCGGTTCTGGGGCACACGAGGCTCCATTCCGGTGGCCATGTCCTCGGCCGAGGTGGCTGCCAAGCTGACCGCGGCCCTGGTCAAGGCCGCCGGGCGGAACCTCGACACGCCGGACAAGGCCCGCGCCTTCGTGGCCTCGGAGCTCGAGTTCGCCGTCTCCCACACCTTCGGGGGCAACTCCTCGTGCGTGGAGATCCAGACCCCGGAGGGGGCAGCCCGGGGCGAGTACGTCGTGTGCGACCTCGGCAGCGGGGCCCGCGTCTTCGGCAACCACCTGCTCGCCGCGCACGGGCCGGCCACGCCCCACACCTTCCACGTGTTCATGTCCCACGTGCACTGGGACCACATCATGGGCTTCCCGTTCTTCATGCCGGCCTACCTGCCTGGCAACCGCATCCGGATCCATGGAGGGCACGCAGTCCTCGAGGAGGCCTTCCGGCGCCAGAGCGCGGCGCCGAGCTTCCCCGTCGACTTCTCACGCCTCCAGGCCACGATCGAGTTCATGCCCCTCGCCGTGGGCCGCCCCCACGACATCGCGGGCCTCGCCGTCACCCTGAAGCGCCAGCGCCACTCCGGGGACTCGTACGGCTACCGCTTCGAGCGCGGCGGCAAGATCGTCGTCTACTCCACGGACTCCGAGCACCGCATGGACGATCCCGCCGAGGCGGAGGCCTTCGTCGAGTTCTTCCGCGACGCCGATCTCGTGATCTTCGACGGCATGTACTCCCTGGCCGAGGCCGTCACGGTCAAGGAGGACTGGGGACACTCCAGCAACGTCGTCGGCGTCGAGCTCTGCCAGCGCGCCCGCGCGCGGCACCTCTGTCTCTTCCACCACGAGCCGATTCACGACGACGCGCACATCGCCCGGGTCCTCCAGGAGACCCGCCGGCTCGAGCAGGTCACCCGGACGGGCCTTCCGCTGATGATCTCCGCCGCCTACGACGGCATGGAGGTCACGGTCTGAGCGTCCCGGCTGTCGCCCCCCCGCAGTGCGCCGGCGAGGTCTGCTCGCCGCGCGCGGCGTTCGCGTAGGGACCGGCCGCCGACGGCCGCTCATGCCGGCGGGCTTCGGGGGCGGTGGACGCGACCTGGCCGCACGAGGGCGGCCCTGGACCGCCCTCGGGCGGCGGGGCCGGCCGCTCGGCCTGCTCGCGCTCGGCGCCCTGCTGGTCCTCTTCGCGATACCGTCGCCCCTTCAGCGGGCCCTCGGCCGAATCTCCTTCGACACCTTCCAGACCTTGTCGCCGCGGGTGCGGGTGTCCGAGTCCGTCGTCATCGTCGCCATCGACGAGCCGAGCCTCGCCCGCTACGGCCAGTGGCCATGGCCGCGCACGCGCCTGGCCCAGCTGGTGGCCACCATCGCCGCCGGCGACCCGGCCGCCATCGGCATCGACATCGTGATGCCGGAGCCGGACCGCCTCTCCCCCGACCGCCTCCCCACCCTGCTGGCGGGCATGGACGACGAGCTCGCCGCCCGCCTTCGCGCCCTGGAGAACCACGACACCGCCCTCGCGCGGTCGCTTCTCGACCGGCCCGTCGTCCTCGGCGCGGCCGGGGTGGAATCGGACCGCCTCCTCGACGGTGCACCGCTCCGGCGGCCGCCGGTCCTGGTGCGCGGGCCCGATCCCACCCACGCCATCCGCCGCTTCGGCGGAGTGCTCGGCACCATCGACGAGATCGCCGGAGCGGCCGCGGGCCATGGGCTTCTCAACGCCGATCCCGACGGGGGTGTCGTGCGGCGCCTGCCCCTGGTGGCCGCGGTCGGGTCGGCGCTCGTCCCCGGCCTCGCTATCGAGATGCTCCGCGTGGCCAGCGGGGCGCCCGCCCTGACCGTGCGCGCGGGGGCTCGGGGCGTCGAATCGGTCCAGCTCGGCGACCTGGTCGTGCCCACCCGGCCGGACGGTTCGGTGTGGCTGCACTTCGGACCGCACGATCCCGGCCGCTTCGTGTCGGCGGAGGCCGTGCTCGAAGGCCACGTGGACCCGGCCTGGTTCAATCACAAGCTGGTCCTGATCGGCGTCACCGCGATCGGCCTGTCTGACTACCGGGCCACGCCGATCGCGGAGCGCATGGCCGGCGTGGAGATCCATGCCCAGCTCCTCGAGGGCATCCTCGATAGGGCCCTGCCCCGGCGGCCGTGGTGGGCACCCTGGGCGGAGGGCCTCGCCCTCGCTCTGGCAGGATTCGCCCTCGTCCTCGCGGTTCCGATCCTGCCCGTGCACCTCTCCGTGCTCCTGGCCCTCGCCCTCGCCGCGGCCGTCGTGGGCCTCGGCTTCCTGGCGTTTCAACAGGGGCTCCTGCTCGACGTGACCCCGGCCCTCGGCCTCGGAGTGATCTATACGGCCATGCTCGGAACCACGCTGAAGGAGTCGAGAGGCCAGCGGCGGGCCCTGCGCCGGCAGCTCGATCAGGAGCGCGAGGCGACGGCACGGGTCGCCGGGGAGCTCGAGGCGGCGCGGCGAATCCAGATGGGAATCCTGCCGGACCCGGCCACCGCCTTTCCCGGGGAGCGCCGCTTCCATCTCTGCGCGCTCCTCGAGCCGGCGCAGGAGGTCGGCGGCGACTTCTACGACTTCTTCCTGCTCGACGCCCATCATCTCCTCTTCGCGATCGGCGACGTGTCGGGCAAGGGTCTGCCGGGCAGCCTCTTCATGGCCCTCAGCAAGTCCCTCTACAAGAGCGCGGCCCTGCGCGGGCGGGGTGAGGTGGCGCGGATCATGCGGGAGGCCAACGACGAGATCTCGCGCGACAATCGCGAGTCGGTCTTCGTCACCGTGTTCGCCGGCGTTCTCGACCTCGAGACGGGGGACCTCCAGTACTGCAACGCCGGCCACGACTCGCCCTACCTCCTCCGGGCCAGCGGCGGCGGGACGCCCGCGCGCCTGTCCCAGGGCGCCGGCCCCCCGCTCTGCGTGGTCGACAAGTTCGCCTACGAACCCTCGGCCGTCAGGCTGGGCTCGGGGGACGTCCTGTGCCTCGTGACCGACGGCGTGATCGAGGCCATGAACGCGAGCGGCGAGCTCTACGGGCGGGCGCGGCTCGAGGCACAGCTGACCGGTCTTGCCCCCGGGGCGCCGCCCGCGGAGGTGGTCGCCGCCGTCCAGCGCGACGTGGCGCGCTTTTCCGCCGGGACCGCGGCCGCGGACGACATGGCCCTGCTGGCCCTCCGGTGGATCGGGGTTGAAAAACGGCCGTGGCCCCCGCCGGTCAGCGGACGATGATCTCCACGCGCCGGTTGCGGGGCTCGGCCACCTCGTCCTCGGTGGGTACCAGGGGCTCGCGCTCGCCGCGGCCCGCCACCTCGATCCGACCAGAGGCGACACCGAGCCGGGTCAGCTCCGCGCGAACCCGCTCGGCGCGGCGCAGGGACAACGCATCGTTGAACGGGACGCTCCCCACCCGGTCGGTGTGTCCGATCACCGTGATCTCGAAATCCGCCCGGCGGCCGATCTCGGCGAAGACCTGCTGCAAGACCTGCCCGGATTCCGGCGTGAGCTCGTCGCCGCCTTCGACGAAGTAGAGAACGAACGACATCGGCCGGGGCGGCTGTGCGGCGAGGGCCTCGGCGAACACCCGGCGGACCTCCTCCTCGCTGGACACGCCAGTCTCGATACGGTTCCGGTCGCCGATCCGCGCCGCAGCGTACGGCGTGCTCAGGACGGCCTGCGCGGCGGGGGTCGTGACCGCGACCGATCCGGTGCGACCGTCCGAGTCAGGGACGATCACATACAGGTCGCTGCGGGTAGGCGGCGGCGTCCGGGCCACGGGCGGCGGGGGGGCCGGTCGGGCGCACGCCGCCGCGACCAGGAACCCCATGGCGACGAGCCGCCAAGCTCTCGCCGGCGGAGCCGGGACATCGCCCCGCCCCCGCGGCGCCCCGGGACCGGTCAAGGCCGTCAGCGGGCAGCTTCGCCCGTGCGGACCAGGAACTCGGTGCCGCGGACGCCCAGAATGGCGGCCGGCGTCCTCACCTTCATCGCCTCCGGCGTCTGGCGGGCGATCTTGCCGGAGACGACCGAGAGCGTCCCCCGCCCCAGCGTGGCCTCGAACGCACCGGCGTGCGTCGTGGGGTCGAACGCGAAGGCGTCGATGGTCAGGACGGTGTCGGGCCCGGCCGACAGGAGACTGTTGTCGACGAAGGCGATCCCGACCGACCCGTCCAGTCCCGTGACGATCACGTCGGACTTCTGCACCCGCGCCCCCACCGCGGCCGGCACCCTGTGGCCTCCGCGTTCGATGTGCACCGAGCCCTTGACGACCTTGACCGAGCCCACGTCCGCAGCGAGGGCGGAGCCGAGGAGGCTGCCCACCAGCACGGCGGCAAGGGCCGCGACCATCCCGGGGCGCGGGTGGCGCAGCGCGGAAGGAGATGTCATTGGTGGCTATAATAGCCCATGCCCTCGACACCGTTCGAGGAGGTCCCCGGTTCGCCGGCC
>DATKEI010000481.1:0-29492 GCA_035544455.1 Binatia bacterium
GGCCGATCGCCTGATCGAGTCGGCGCTGGACAGCCTGCGCGCCAGGGGCGCCGTCCCCGTGACCTATGAGGAGGTCCAGCAGATCGAGGCGCACGAGCGCGCCCGGGCCGCTTCCTCCCACGCTCCCGAGTTCAAGTTCGCCTCGGATCGGCAGATGCTGGATCTCATCCGCCGGTAGCCCGCCCCGCGCCCTCGGCGCGCCCACGACCTCGCCGAGATCGCGCTCGTCTCTCTTCCCGCTCCCGCGAAAGCCACGGACCTCAGCAGGGACGGGCCCAGGGACGGTCACGGCCCTCGGCCGGCGGTGGATGGAGCCACCGCAGAGAGGCTTCGCCAGCAGCCTCGCGGTCAGCACTGGTCGCGGGCGGCGAGGCGTTGCCGGCCCGGGCCTGCGGTCACGCCGGGGTCCGAGCTTCGCGATCGGCGCTCACAAGCTCCCCGGCCAGCGCGCGGATCCGGTCGGCGAGAGCGAGGCACCAGGCCAGGCTCCCGCGCTCCCGGGCCGCCTCGGTGTAGTCCACCTCGAGGGGCGGCTGCGGCGGTGGTGGCACGATCCGGTCGCCGAGACAGAGCCGGATGCCGTAGCTCTTCCCCTCGCGGGGCCCATCGGACTCGATCACCGCCTCCGCCGCCAGGACCTCCCTCTTGGCGTGGGAGATGACGAAGTTCTGCACCCACCGCTCCACCTCGGCGTAGTCACCGCCCGAGAACATGCGCTCCTCCCTGGGCCGCCGCCCTCGCGCGGGGCGCGAGCCCTGTCAAGGACCTCACCGAGGTCGCAATCGTCTCGTTCTCTGTTCCCGCGAGGGCGAGGGACCCTAGCATTCCGTGAACCCGCAGGACAGGCACCGTCGGCACCCCTCCTCGTACACGAGCGTCGCCTGCCCGCACTCGCGGCAGAGGTCGCCGACCCGGCGCCGGCCCCCGTCCAGCTCTACGCCGGAGGAGTGAGCGCCGGCGGTCCTTCGCGAGATGTGCTCGAGCAGCGTCCGGGACAGGGCATCGGGCAGCGACAGGACCCTGGCCGGTCCGAACCCCCTGGGCTGGCCGCCGCCGATCCGCGCCAGCTGGCTCGCCACCTCCTCCACTCGGCCCCGCGGGGACAGAGGCGAGGGCAGCCGCAGGATGAGCGAGATCAGGCGGCCGAGGGCCTCGGCCACCGCCATCGTGTCCGACCCGGCCTTGCCGACCTGCACGAACACCTCGAACGGCTCCCCATCCGCGGCATCGTTCACCGTGATGAAGGCCGTGCCGATCGGGGTCTCCATCCGGTACGTCGCCCCGCCCAGGCTGTGCGGCCGCGGCTTGACCGCCCGCTCGCTCGGCGCCGCGACCTCGATCGGGCCGGGCGCTCCGGCACGGACCCCCGGGTAGAGGACCTGCTCGCCCTTGCAGCCGTCGCGGAACACGGTGATACCAAGACACCCGAGTTCCCAGGCCAGCAAGTAGGCTCGAGCCACGTCGTCCCGGGTGGCGCCCCCCCGCAGGTTGATCGTCTTGGAGACGCCATTGTCCGTGTGCTTCTGGAAGGCGGCCTGGTGCCGCACGTGCCACGGGTAGTCGATCTCGTGCGCCGTCTTGAACACTGCCCGCACGTCGGCGGGGGCGGCGGCCACGTCGGACAGGCTTCCGCGACGCGCGACCTCCGCCATGAGCGCTTCGGAGCCGAAGCCACGCTCGCGGGCCAGCCGCTCGAAGGCGCGGCTCACGAAGGGCAGCACGCGCTCGCCATCAGGCCCCTTCACCCGGTGCTCGAAGGCGAGGGCGAACACGGGCTCGATGCCCGACGAGCAGCCCGCGATCATCGAGATCGTCCCGGTGGGCGCGATGGTCGTCACCGCGGCGTTGCGGAGAGGGCGCTCCGCCCGGTACACGGAGCGCGGCCAGCTCGGAAACGGCCCCCGCTCCTCGGCGAGCCGTGCGGAGTGGTCGTGGCTCGTGGCCTGGATGCGCGCCATGAGCGCCTCGGCCAGCTCGAGCGCCTCCTCGCCGTCGTAGGGGATGCCGAGGGCGAACAGCAGATCCGCCCAGCCCATCACCCCGAGCCCGATCCGCCGGTTCGCCCGCACCATGGCGGCGATCTGCGGCAGCGGGTACGGATTCACGTCGATCACGTCGTCGAGGAAGCGCACGGCCAGTCGCACGACCCTGTCCAGCTCCTCCCAGTCGAGATCCCATCTCGTCCCGGGACGGGGCGGGGTGGCCAGGCGGGCCACGTTCACCGAGCCGAGGTTGCACGCGTCCCACGGCGCGAGCGGCTGCTCGCCGCAGGGGTTCGTCGCCTCGATCGGGCCGACCTCCGGCGTGGGGTTGGCGGGGCTCCGGTTGACGCGGTCGATGAAGATCATGCCGGGATCGCCAGTGCGCCACGCCGCGCCCACGATGCGCTCGAACACCTCGCGCGCCGCCAGCCGGCCGGTCTCCTCGCCGGTCCGGGGGTTGACCAGCGCGTAGTCGGTTCCCCGGGACAGGGCCGCCATGAAAGCGTCGGTCGCCGCCACCGAGATGTTGAAGTTGACGATGCCGCCGGCGAGCTTGGACTCGACAAACTCCAGGATGTCGGGATGGTCGACGCGGAGCACGCCCATGTTCGCGCCGCGCCGCATGCCACCCTGCCGCACGGCGTCGGTGGCGGCGTCGAACACGCGCAGGAACGACAGCGGTCCCGAGGCGAGGCCGCCGGTCGAGCGCACGAGGTCGTTCCTCGGCCGGAGGCGCGAGAACGCGAACCCCGTCCCGCCCCCGCTCTGGTGGATGATGGCGGCGGCGCGAACGGCGTCGAAGATCTCCTCCATCGAATCGCCCACGGGCAGCACGTAGCAGGCCGAGTACTGCAGCTGGTTGCCCTTGCCCGCGTTCATGAGCGTCGGGGAGTTGGGGAGAAACGAGCCCGAGACCATCAGCTGGTAGAAGGCGGCCGCGACCTCCCGCACCGCGCCCTCGCTGCGCCCGAAGGGCGCCTCGGCCGCGGCGACGGCGCGGGCCACGCGCCAGCACATCTCCTCGGGAGTCTCCACCACCTCGCCATCCCGCCGCAGGAGATATCGCTCGCGGAGGATCCGGAGCGCCGGTTCGGTCCACTGCCCCACCTCGGGTGGTCGTTCCTCGGACGTCATGGTCTCGCGCTGCCCTCCCCGGAGCCCGGACCCGCTCCATCTCCACGACGGGCGGGGACGGTGTCGAGGGTAGCACACCGCATCTTGGGCGTCCGGAGCCCGCCGGGCCGGGGCCGAGCCCGGCGTCGCGGGGGCCCCGGGCCGTCGCCAGGATGGTGAGCGCGCAGGTGGTGCTCTACAATGTGGCGACCTGTCGCCCCGGGCGCCGCTCGCAGCGCCCGGGGCGGAGCACGAGCGAAGTCTAAGGAGACCAGTTCATGATCTGTCACGGGCGCACGAGACTGCCCGTCCTGGCGCTGTGCACGGCGCTCGTGGCCTGGCCGGTTGCAGGAGGAGCCCAGCCGGCCCCGCCCGCTCCGTCCGGCCCGCCCCTCTCGCCGCCCCAGGACATCCAGCCGGTTCAGCCCGTCAGCCTTCCCGCCATGCCGACGGCGCGCGAACCCCTGCGGCCCCCCGAGGGGATCCGGGCGTTCCCGACTCCCGCCGAGGTGGTCGACCGCGACCTGGCGCTGGAGGAGGCGATCGGCATCGCCCTCGTGACGCAGCCCCAGATCCGCGCGCGGCTGGAGGACTACGCCGCCGCCCAGCAGCGCGTGAACCAGGCGCTCTCGCCGCTGCTGCCCCAGGTCAGCGGCTTCGTCACGGCCGGCCGGAGCCAGTCACCCGACGTCCAGCTCGAGGGAGCGGGTGGCCAGCGGGTCACGGTCACCCAGCTCCAGAGCAACGTGCAGACCGGCATCTCGGCCTCCCAGCTCATCTTCGACTTCGGCAAGAACTGGGCGGCGACCGACGCGGCCAAGGCGGTCGCGTCGGCGGTCCGCGAGCAGGCCGAGATCCAGAAGGACCTGACCGTGCTGGCGGTGAAGGAGTCCTACTTCACGCTGCTGCTCTCCCTCCGGCTCGTCAAGGTCAACGAGGCGGCCCTCGACCGGGCCAACCTCAATCTCCGGAGCGCGCGCGGGTTCTTCGAGGTCGGCACCCGGCCCAAGTCCGATGTGACCCGGGCCGAGGTGGACGTGGCCAACGCGCGGGTGAGCCTGATCCGGGCCCAGAACGCGGTGAGTCTGTCCCGCACCGCACTCAACACCGCCATGGGGATCGCCGTGAACAATCCCACGCGCGTGCGCGACATCCTGACCTACGAGGAGTACCGGGTGGACACCGGCGGCGTCGTCACCGAGGCCATCAAACAGCGGCCCGAGACCCGCCAGGCCCGCGCCCTCGTCGAGCAAGAGGAGGCCCTGGTCCGCCAGGCGTTCCGGAACTTCTTCCCAGACGTCGTGGCGAGCGCGCAGTACGGCATCGCCCGGCCCGACATCTTCTCCGACTTCTGGAGCGTGGGCGCGTCCCTGCAGTGGTCCATCTTCGACGGGGGCAACCGGATCTCCCGCTACAAGGAGGAGAAGGTCAAGTGGGAAGCGGCCAAGGCGCGCCTGCGCGATATCGAGCTCACGGTGTGGCGCGAGGTGGAGCAAGCCTACCTCAACCTCGCCGCCGCCGAGGAGCAGATCTTCGCGGCGCGCAAGGCGGTGGAGTCGGCGGAGGAGAACTTTCGCCTGAGCCAGGGCCGCTTCGACGCGGGGGTGGGGACGATCATCGAGCTCACCGACGCGCAGCTCGAGCTCACGCAGTCGCAATCGCAGGAGGCCCTGGCCCTGTCCGACTTCCGGATCTCCATCTCGCGGCTGGAGCGGGCGGTCGGGCGGCGGTAGGACGGGGCGGGCGAATGCCGTAAATAGCCGGGCCATGCTGATCGTCAGATAGGGCATGAAACACCGCATCCTCTGGATCTGCCTCATCATCCTGGCTGCGGGAGGGGGCACGGGCGCGTATCTGTGGGCGCAGAACGGCTCCTCCCCACCCCGGGTTCGCACGGTGGCGGTGACCCGGGGGCCGGTGATCGCGGTCGTCGCCACCAGCGGCAACCTGAACGCCGTGGTGACCGTGCAGGTGGGCTCCCAGGTGTCCGGGCAGATCAAGGAGCTCCATGCGGACTTCAATACCCCGGTGAAGCGCGGACAGCTCATCGCGCGCATCGACCCGCCCGCCTTCGAGGCGCGGGTGACCCAGGCCCGGGCCGACCTGGAGGGCTCCGAGGCCGCCGTGCTCAACCAGCACGCGCAGCTCGAGCGGGCCCACGCCGACGTCGACAACGCGCGGGCCGCCCTGGCCGCAGCCCGGGCGCAGACGGCCAAGTCGGAGGTGGCCGTGATCGAGTCCCGGCGCGATCTCGGTCGCAAGTCGGACCTGGCGTCGAAGCACTTCATCGCCCGGAGCGACGAGGATGCCGCCCAGGCGACCTACGACTCCGCCCGGGCCCAGGTCGACGCCAACCGGGCCCAGGAGGTCGCCCTGCAATCGGGGATCCGGTCGGCGGAGGCCCAGGTGCGGGTGGCGGCGGCCCAGCTGCGGTCTGCGGAGGCGGGTGTCCGCCAGAAGCGCGCGGCGCTCGATCAGGCGCTGATCGATCTCGACCACACCTCCATCCGGGCACCCGTCGACGGGGTGGTCATCTCCCGGAACGTCGACGTGGGCCAGACCGTGGCCGCGAGCCTGCAGGCCCCGACCCTGTTCATCATCGCCCAGGACCTCACCAAGATGCAGGTCGACACGAACGTCGACGAGGCCGACATCGGGCGCATCCAGGAGGGGCAGCTGGCCACGTTCACCGTGGACTCCTTCCCCGACCAGCCCTTCGCCGGCAGCGTGACGCAGATCCGCAAGTCCCCGAGGACCGTGCAGAACGTCGTCACGTACAACGTCGTGGTCGCCGCCGCGAACCCCGAGCGCAAGCTCATGCCCGGCATGACCGCCAACCTCAAGATCGCGGTCGAGACGCGCACCGATGTCCTCCGCGTCCCGAACGCCGCCCTCCGCTTCCGGCCGCCGGGAGAGGAGCCGAGCGAGCCGGCGGCCGCGCCCGGACAGATCGTCCCCGGCCGCCGGCCCGCGCCGGGCGCGCTGGCCGGGACCGACGAGATCCGCGAGCGGCTGGTCCGGGAGCTCAAGCTCGGGGCGGATCAGCAGAGGAGACTCGAGCCCATGCTCGAGCAGGCGCGCGAGCGCTTCCGGGGGCTCGCCCGGGTTCCCGCGCCGCAGCGCCGGGCCGCCGCTCTCGAGATCCGGGAGGACACGCGACGGAAGATCCGGGACATCCTCACCGGGGAGCAGCAGGCGCGCTATGACCAGATGCCAGACGGGCAGGCCGCCCGAGAGGGCGGGCGCGGCCGCCCTGGCCGTGTCTACGTGACCGGACCGGACGGAGCCCTCAGCGCGGTGGCCCTGCGCGTCGGGATCACCGACGGCAGCATGACCGAGGTCCTTGACGGGCCCCTGGATGACGGTCAGGAGGTCGTCGTCGCCGCGCTCTCCGGCTCGACCTCCGCGCCGCGGCCCACCTCGACCCCGGGCACGGCCCCCCGGATGCGCTTCTGACCCATGGCGAGCCCGATCATCGAGGTCGCGGGGCTCGGCAAGGATTACCGGACGGGAACCCAGGTCGTCCACGCCCTGCGCGAGGTCTCGGTGGCAGTCGGACGGGGTGAGTTCGTCGCTGTCATGGGACCCTCCGGATCGGGCAAGTCGACCTTCATGAACCTCCTGGGCTGCCTCGATGTCCCGACGCGCGGGCGCTATGTCCTGGATGGCGAGGACGTCTCCACTGTCGGCCGGGACGCCCTGGCCCGGCTCCGCAATCACAAGATCGGCTTCGTCTTCCAGGGCTTCAACCTCCTGTCCCGGGCCAGCGCGCTCGAGAACGTGGAGCTGCCCCTGCTCTACACGCCGGGGGCCGCGGCCGATCGCCGGGCGCGCGCCCGGGCCCAGCTCGAGGCGGTCGGGCTCGGCGACCGCGTCCACCATCATCCCAACCAGCTGTCCGGCGGCCAGCAGCAGCGCGTGGCGATCGCCCGGGCCCTGGTGAACCGGCCTGCCCTCATCCTGGCCGACGAGCCCACCGGCAACCTGGACAGCCGGACCAGCGTGGAGATCCTGGGGCTCCTCCAGGAGCTCAATCGCGCCGGCATCACCGTCGTCCTCGTCACCCACGAGCCTGACGTCGCCCGGTACGCCGGACGCATGCTGCACTTCCGCGACGGCCGCCTGCAGCGCGACGAGGCGCTGGTCGATCGGCGGGACGCCCACCACGAGCTCTCGAGCCTGCCCCCGGTCGAGGACGAGGAGGTGGCGGCGTGAACCTGCTGATCTGCGCGCGCATCGCCATGCGCGCGCTCCGGGCCAACAAGCTGCGCAGCATCCTGACCATGCTCGGCATCATCATCGGCGTGGGCGCGGTCATCACCATGATCGCGGTGGGCGCCGGCGCCCAGGCCCGGGTCGCCGAGCAGATCCGCAGCCTCGGCTCGAACCTCATCATCGTCCTGCCTGGCAGCGTGACCTCGGGCGGCGTCCGGCTCGGCTTCGGGACGCGGCCCTCGATCACCCAGGACGACGCCGCCGCCATCGCCGGTGAGATCCCCACCGTGCACTCCACCGCCCCCACCGTGCGGGGAGGCGGCCAGGTCGTCTACGGCAACACCAACTGGTCCACCGGCATCCAGGGCACGACCCCGTCCTACGAGGAGGCGCGCCAGTGGGCGGTGACCTCTGGACGGTGGTTCGATCCCGAGGACCTCGACAGCGCGGCCAAGGTCGTGCTGCTCGGCCAGACGGTGGCGGCCAACCTCTTCAGCGGGACGGATCCCATCGGAGAGGTCGTCCGGGTCCGGGAGGTCCCGCTGACGGTGATCGGGGTGCTCGATCGCAAGGGGCAGAGCAGCTGGGGGAACGATCAGGACGACGTCGTCCTCATCCCCATCACCACCGCCAACACGCGTGTGCTGGGGCCGACCCAGCCCCTGCCCTCCTCCGTCAACGTGATCAGCGTGCGCGTTCGCGATGGCGAGGACATGAAGCTCGCCGAGCGGCAGATCAAGGACCTTCTGCGCGCCCGGCACCGGCTCCAGCCTTGGCAGGACGACGACTTCTGGGTGCGCAACCTGTCGGAGATGCTCCAGGCCGAGGAGGAGTCGTCGCGCATCCTGACCATGCTCCTCGCCGCCATCGCCTCCGTGTCCCTGCTCGTCGGCGGCATCGGGATCATGAACATCATGCTGGTCTCGGTCACGGAGCGGACGCGCGAGATCGGGCTGCGCATGGCCGTCGGGGCCCGCAGCCGCGACATCCTCACCCAGTTCCTCGTCGAGGCGGTGACGCTGTCCTTGATCGGAGGTGCCCTCGGGATCGGCCTTGGCCTCGGCGGATCGTATGCTATTGCTTACTTCGCGCAATGGCGAACCCTCATCAGCAGCCAGGCCGTCGTCCTCGCCTTCGTGTTCGCCGCCGGCGTCGGGATCTTCTTCGGCTTCTACCCGGCGCGCAAGGCGGCCGGGTTGAATCCCATCGAGGCCCTGCGCCACGAATGACCCCGTGCCGGCGCTGATCGGGCGAGGCGCGCTGATCCTCATCGTCCTTCTGGCGAGCAGTGCCGGCGGCGCATCGGCCCAGACCTACGTCCCCGAGTCCTCGTCCCCGCTCAAGGTCTCCTTCCAGGTCGAGCGGCTCGGGGGCTCGCGAGTGCTCATCTTCGGCGAGGTCCGGAACGACTCCGGCGCCACCTACGACCGGGTGGTGCTCCTGGCCGAGGGCCTCGACGGGACGGGGCGCGTCGTCAGCCGGGCCCGCGCCTACCTCAGCGGCGGATGCGGCCCGCGCGGACGCGCCTCGTTCGAGGTCCGGCTGTCGTCCACGGGCGCCGAGCGCCGCTTCCGCGTCGAGGTGGAATCGTTCCAGCGGCTCGACAACTAGTATTGGAGCTCGTGGCGGCATCGGTGCGTCGATCGACCGCGGGGGGCGTCGGGCAAGCCGCCCCCGGTCCGCGCGCGGGCGCCGGGCGGGGTCCGGGGGCCCGGCCCGGGATCCGGGGCCGACGGGGGACCGCTTCCGTGGGGCGCCGGCCGTCACCAGTGGCCACCGGCGACGAACCTGCCAGTGCCGCTTCGCGCGTCGGGGGGGAGGAGGGCCCTGTGCCTTCCCCAGGGCCGATCTGAATCGGAAGCGCGCTCGACCGACCGGCCGCCGGAAGAAGGTCCAGGCCAAGCGGCGCCGGCGTCGGGCCGCCCCGGCTCTGGCGCCGCCATCCCCGGCCCCGGTCGCCTCCGCCGGTGCGCTGCAGACGCCTCCGCCTCCGCCCGCCGTGGAGGAGAGCGCCCTGCCGATCGCCCGGGAGCTGGCCCGCGTCGCGGCGAGCGATTACCCCCCCACGGCCAAGCTCGAGGGCGCCCTGGAGATCGTCTTCGGCGCGTTCGGGGACAGCGGGCCGGACTTCGCCCATCTCGTCCTCGACGGCTGGGCCCGCGCCGCCGCCGACAAGGAATACCGACTGGTGATGTCCTGGCTGCGGGAGCAGTTCCGGCTCTCGATCGAGGAGATCCTGCACGAGGGGATCGCTTCCGGGGCGTTCCGGACAGACCTCGATGCCGGGGCGACCGCCTCCGTGGTCCTCGGGGCAGCCGAGGGCTGTCTGCTCCAGTCCGGCAGCCAGGGGGGCGCGATCCCCACCGAGCGCCTGGTGCGCGCCCTCCTGCGCCTCGCCGTCAATCCGGCGGCGATGCCAGGGGGCCGCGGGGCTTGAGCTCGATGAGGTAGCCGTCGGGGTCGCGGATGTAGAGGGACGGCCCGGTGCCGAAGGCCCCGCGCCGCTGCACCACGTCGCCCTCGACGCACACGCCCCGACCGATCAGCTCGCCCCGGAGGCCGGGCAGGTCCGCGCACCGGATCGACAGGCACAGGTGGTCCATCCCAGCCTCGCCGCGGGCACCAGGCAGGAGATCGATAAGCTGCTCGCCGAAGCGGAGCTGGACCAGCGAGATCGCGGTATTCACATGGTCGAGCACCGCGCCCAGGACGTCGATGTAGAACCGCTGCGCCGCGTCCTGGTCGCGCACGCGCAGCACCACGTGGTCGAGTCCGAGCGGCTCAAAGGGCGTCATGGGGCGCCTCCTCCTCTCGATTCCGGTGGCCCGGTCGATGCCAGTGACTCCGGCGGCCGGGCCGGCCCGGCGCTGGTCGCTTGAGGTCATGCCCCGAGAACCCGATCCAGCTCCCCCAGATCGCGGCGGAGCCGGCGCAGCCGGCGGGCGAGGGCGGGGGTGGCCCGCTGCGCCCGGAGCAGCCCTCCCTCGATGAGGGCGAGAAACGCCGCGGCGATCTCCTCCGCACCCCAGCGCCCGGCCGGGTTGTACCACTTGTAGAGCCAGTTCACCATGCCCAGCAAGCCGAACACCACCAGCTGGGGCGGGATGTCGCGGAACACCCCCCGCCGGATGCCGTCGGCCACGATAGACTCCACGCCCTTGTCGTACCGGTTCTTCTGGGCGGCGAGCATGCGCGCGAAGCGGGGCGGCAGGTTGGCCTCCTCGCTGAAGAACACCGCGAGGAACGAGCGGTTGCCGATCACGAACCGCACGTGCTCGCGCACCACCCGGCGCAGCTTGTCCTCGGGCGCCAGCGCGGAGTCCAGCACGAGGGACAGCTCCCGGATGAACGTCTCGATCGTCTCCCGGGAGATGGCGGCGAGCATCTCCTCCTTGGCCCGGAAATACCGGTAGAGGGAGGCCTTGGACATCCCCAGGCGGCGGGCGATGTCGTCGAGGGTGGTGGCGCGGTAGCCGCGCTCGCGAAACAGATCGGCCGCCGTCCTCAGGATCTGGCCCCGCAGCACCGCGCGCCGGACGTTCACCGCCGGCCAGTGTACTTGACGTTGCCCGGGTCGAGTGGTAAAAACTGATTGGTTTCCGGAGAGAACCGGCGAGTTTCCCCGCCGCCTCCGCATCCCGATACGACGAGGGGTCGGCCCTGCGCGCCGGCCCGGAGGGAGCGCCATGGAACCCCGCGTGATCGACAGCCCGCTGCGCACCGTGTTCGAGTTCGACTACACCGTGCAGGCCGAGGACATGCGGAGCCTGTACGAGAAGGCCAAGCGCGACCAGTGGAACGCCTCGCGCGACATCGCCTGGGAGACCCCGGAGCCGGACGACGGGCGGGTCCTGGCCGACGAGCTGGTCGATTGCTACGGGAGCGCCCTCTGGGACCGGATGTCCGAGCGCGACCGGGTCGAGCTCAACCGGCGGATGACGGCGTGGCGCCTGTCGGTGCTCGTGTACGGCGAGCAAGGCGCCATGCTCGCCTGCAGCCAGCTCGTGGACATCGTAGCCGGAACCGACGAGAAGTTCTTCCAGGCCACGCAGGTCATGGATGAGGCGCGCCACAACGAGGTGCTCGAACGGTACATCCAGGAGCGGCTCGGCGGTCTCCATTACCCCATGCCGGCCAACGAGCGCATCCTGTTCGACGTGATCCTGAGCGACCCCCGCTGGTACGTGAAGACCATCGCGCTTCAGCTCGTGGCCGAGACGTTCGCGGTGTCGCTGTTTCGCATGATGGCGGAGTGCGCCCGCGATCCCCTGCTCGGCCAGGTGTGTCGCCGCATCCTCCAGGACGAGTCGCGCCACATGGGATTCGGCATGCTCGCCCTGCCCGGTATCGTGCGGGAGGCCAGCGCGCAGGAGCGGCGCGAGATGGAAGACTTCACCTGCGAGGCCGTCGAGAAGGTGCTGACCGGCTTCTTCCCCGCCGATGTCTATCGCGACATGGGGATGTCCGCCACGCAGATCGCCGAGGTCCAGGCCTACCGGCGGGACGTGGCGGCGCGCAACGACTACGCGGTGTTCCGGAAGTACTTCAAGCGCGATATGCACACCGCCATGGTGACCAATCTCGCGCGCATCGGCCTGCTCACCGAGCGGGTGCGGCCGCGGCTCGCGCGCCTCGGCATCCAGCTCCCCTCCGCCGCCTAGCCGTCCGGCCGCCGCCGTCAGCGCCGTCAGGTGAGCGTGGCGATCTCGGCGAGGATGTGGTCGGGGTCGGGAAGCTCACCCCGGTTGTACCGCTCGATGAACCGGATGGTCCCCGCGGGGTCCACGATGAAGGTGGCCCGCACGTTCGCGTTCCATTCCGGCCAGTAGACGCCGTAGTCCTTGCTCACGGTGCGATGCAGGTCCGACAGCAACGGGTAGCGGGAGATCTTCACCGACCGCGCCCAGTTCTCGTGGCTGAACGGGCTGTCCGTGCTGATACCCAGCACCTGGGTATTGGCCGCCTCGAAGTCGGCGATGCGCCGATCGAAGGCGGGCATGCACGTGCTTCACCCGGGCGTCCAGTCCAGCGGATAGAAGAGGAGCACCACGTTCTTGCCCCGGTAGTCGCGCAGGGTGATCTCGCGGAGGCCGATCGTCCGCATCGAGAAGTCCGGCGCCGCGTCGCCGACGCCGGGAGCTTTCGTCTCGCTCATCGCCGCTCGCCCCCTCCGGCGCGGCGTCCGTCCGGTCGCGGGATCTGGCCGGAGCCGGTGCGAGTCCCCGAACGGGCGGCCCGGGTCCGGCTCTCCATCCGCACCGGCGGCTTCCGGCGCCCGGTGGCCAGGTCCCGCCGCCGCGCCTCCAGCGGCGCGTCGGCCAGGCCGAGAAAGCCGGCGGCCGTCACCACGCGCCCGGTGTCCCACAGGGCGCGGAAGCGGTCCGGATAGCGCGCGTCGCGGACGGCGTGGTGGTCCATGATCACCCGGCAGTCCGTGGCCACCATGATCC
The DNA here is from genome assembly GCA_035544455.1 of Binatia bacterium. GTDB lineage: Bacteria > Methylomirabilota > Methylomirabilia > Rokubacteriales > CSP1-6 > DATKEI01. The sequence continues at coordinate 12,761 of DATKEI010000481.1, forward strand.
GCATGAGGCTGGCGATGCCCTGGTCGATGACCGCGCTCCCCACCTGGCTCTCCAGGTACGCGGGTGGACCGGAGAGATACAGCAGGCTGGGGCGCGCCCGGATGAGATATGCCGTGGCCACCGGCGACAGGGGGCCCTGCACGTCGGAGGCGTGAACGAAGCGGAAGCCGTCGCGGCGGTCCTCGACGACGAGGGCCACCACGTAGCCGAGGTTGCCGCCCTCGAGCCCGTGACTGAGGGGAGGCGAGGCGGTCAGCACGGCGTCGAGGCCATCGAGGCGCCGGCCCTCGGCCGCATCCAGGCGGCACGCGGGCTGGATGGCGGCCCACAGCGCTCCCGCCCGGCCCTGCTGGCGGGGATTGATCATGTGCCGCGGGTCCTTGGCCCAGACCGTGCGCCCCGTGTACAGAGCCGGGTCGTAGCGGAAGTGGTCCTCGTGATAGTGGCTGATGAACACGACGTCGGACCGCGCCGCGTAGGCGGAGATGCGGTCATTGGCGCGCCGGAGCGCCTCCCATTCCTCGTCTCCGGGCGGCCGCCCGAAGCGGCTCGCGCCGAGCGAGGCGCCGGGGTCGATGAGGATGCGAGTGGCGCCGCACTCGACGTAGGTCGCGACCGAGCGGACGCCCAGGGAATCGGCAGCCAGGGGAACGACGCGCAACACCGGCGAGCCCTCCGCCCTAGATGCAGCGCCCGCCGTCGACCTCGAGGACGCTCCCCGTGATCATGGCGGCGTCGTCGGAGGCCAGGAACAGCGCGGCGCGCGCGATGTCCTCCGGCTTGTTGAGGCGGCCGAGCGGCACCGTGGCGCGGTATCGGGCCATGCCCTCCTCGTCCACCACCTGCTTGCCCATGAAGCTCGGGAGCATGGGTGTCTCGGTGGCCACCGGCGCGATGGCGACGACGCGCACCCCGAACGGCGCCCCTTCCAGGGCCAAGCTGCTGGCCAGGGTGTGCACCGCCCCCTTGGAAGCCGAATAGGCCTGCACCCCCGGCCGGGGCCGGATGGCCGAGGTCGAGCCGGTGATCAGGAACACGCCGCTTCGCTGGAGCTTCATGACGGGCATCGCGTACTTGGCGCCAAGGAAGACGCCCTTGACGTTGACGGCGATGATCCGGTCGAACGTGGCCTCGTCGACATCCTCGACGGGCGTGGGGAAGGCGGGAACGCCGGCATTCGCGTGGAAGACGTCGAGCCGACCCCAGCGGGCCAGCGCCTGCTCGACGACCATCTGGTTGTCCCGCGCCCGGGTGACGTCGGCGCGGAGGGGCAGGGCCTGCCCTCCCGCCCGCTCGATCTGCTGAGCTACCTGCTTGGCCCCGTCCTCGTTCACGTCGACCACCACCACGCGCGCGCCCTCTCGCGCGAACAGGGCGGCCGTCGCCTGCCCGATGCCCGAGGCCGCTCCCGTGATCGCCGCCACCCGGTCGGCCAGCTTCATCGCGCCCCTCCCGCGGCATCCGGCGCCGCCTCCTTCAGGTCCGATACCTGCCCGCCGGTCATGCGCACAAGGTCGGCGGGTGTGAGCCGAAACACGCACTCCGGAACTCCGGCCGCAGCGTAGATCAGATCGTGCCCCAGCAGGTCCTCGTCCACCCACGTCGCCATGGCCGTGTCATGGGCGAGCGGGGGGATCCCGCCGATGGCATATCCCGTGGCCTGCCGGACCGTCCCGGGATCGGCCCGCCGGACGCGACCGCCCGCGAGCCGCTCGAGCTTGCCCTCGTCCACGCGGTTCGCCCCGGACGCAATCACCAGCACCGGGCTGCTGTTCACGGTGAACACGAGGGACTTCGCGATCTGGCCCACCGCGACCCCGACGGCCGCCGCCGCCTCCGCCGACGTGCGCGCGGTCGCCGGCAGCTCGACCACCCGGTGCCCCAGCCCCAGCGCGTCCAGGGCGGCCTGGACACGCTGGGCCGCCGGCTTCATGCCGCCCCGCCCGGGACATCGCCCGCGCGCCGCTTCCGGCCCCGCAATGCGCGCGCCCGCCCGGAGCGCGAGCCGGTGTTCAGTCCGAGCCGCACCACATGCCTCCTCTCCGGCTACAGCCGGTCCAGCGCGCGCCGCAGCGCCGCGGGCGCGCGAAGGTTCGCCGTCCCGGTACGGCCGCGCCAGCGATGGCGCGCGAGGGCGATCCGGCCGCGCCGGACCGCCACGCCCTCCTGCTCGAGCAGAATGCGCTGCGTGACCATGCTCCCCACGTTGGCCCGGAGGCTGATGCCTCCCTGCGCGTTCACCACGCGGTGCCACGGCAGATCCGCCGGGCAGTGCTTCATGGCCCGTCCCACCGCCCGCGCCGCCCGCGGCGCCCCGACGAGCGCGGCAATCTGCCCGTACGTCGCCAGCTGGCCGGACGGGATGCTCCGGACCAGCGCGTACACGGCCCGGCAAAAGCGGGTCAAGGCCCGAGCGGTCCGCACTGAACGGCGCACAAGCGCGCGTAGACTCCCCCCGCCGCGAGCAGTTCGGCGTGGCGTCCCGACTCGCGGATGCGCCCGTGGCGCACGACGAGAATCCGGTCCGCCCGCTGGACCGTGGACAGCCGATGCGCGATGACCAGGCTCGTCCGCCCCGCGAGGAGTCGCGCGAGCGCCGCCTGGATCAGCGCCTCGGCCTCCGCGTCCACGCTCGACGTCGCCTCGTCAAGGGCGAGGACCCGGGGATTATAGATGAGCGCTCGTGCAATGGCCAGGAGCTGGCGCTGACCCTGGGACAGGTTGACGCCTCGCTCGCGCACCTCCTCGGCGAGGCCCCGGGGCAGCGCCTCGAGGAGGCGGTCGGCGTTGGCCGTGGCGAGGGCCCGGGCGATCTCCTCGTGCGTCACGGCGCCGTCGCGCACGAGGCGCAGGTTGTCCTCCACGGTGCCGGTGAAGAGGAACACCTCCTGGGGCACCAGCCCCACGTGCCGCCGGAGCGCGCCCAGGTCCCATTCGCGCACGTCCATCCCGTCGACCCGGACGTGACCCCGGCCCACGTCGTACAGGCGCAGCATGAGGCGAGCGATGGTGCTCTTGCCCTCGCCGGTGCCGCCGACGAGGGCCACATGCTCGCCCGGGGCCACCCGGAACGAGCAGTCGCGCACGATCCACCGGTCCCCCTCGTAGGCGAACCACACCCGGTCGAACTCGACGGCGGGCGGCTCGCCGGCGCGCGCGGCGGGCACCGGGCGGGAGGCCCGATCCGGCGCGGCTCCCCCGCGGCTGGCGGGCGCCGTGTCGAGCAGGCCAAAGATGCGCTCGGCCGAGACCATCGCCGCTTGCATCACCGTGTACTTGGCGCCGAGGTCCCGGATGGGCAGAAAGAACCGGCCGGTGTACTCGATGAAGGCGACGAGGGCCCCGAAGGTCAGGGCCCCGGCCAGGACCTGGCCCCCGCCGTGCCAGAGGAGCAGGGCCAGGGCCACCGATCCGATGACCTCCACCGCCGCGTACAGCGACGCGTCGAAGAAGGTGGACCGGAACTGCGCGGCCCGCAGGTCGTGGTTCAGCCCGGCGAAGCGGCGGGCCTCGGCCTCCTCCCGGGCGAAGAGCTGGATCACGACCATGCCCTGCAGCGACTCCTGCAGCGAGGTGTTGAGGCGCGCGAGGTGCGCGCGCACGCGGCGATAGCTCTCGCGCGCGCGCACCCGGAAGTAGCCGGCGGCGCCGGCCAGAGCAGGGACGACCGCGAAGGTCACAAGGGCGAGGCGCCAGTCCATGACGAGCAGGATCACGACGACGCCCAGGAGCAGGATGACGTCGCCGACCACCACCACCGCACCGCTGACGAACATCTCGTTGACGGCCTCGACATCGTTGAGAACGCGCGTCATCAGCCGGCCGACGGGATGGCGGTCGAAGAAGGCCGCGTCCATCCCCTGCAGGTGGGTGAAGAGCGACTGCCGGAGGTCGTGCATGACGCGCTGGCCGGTCAGGTGCATGACATAGGTCTGCACGGCGCGGAGCCCGTACAGCACGAGCAGCGAGGCGAGGAAGGCCAGGGCCATGTGGCCCAACCCGGCCCAGTCGCCCGGCAGGATGTAGTCGTCGATGGCGACCTTGAGGAGCCACGGCTGCAGCAGCTCCACCCCCGCCACCAGCGGGTAGAGGGCGAGCGACAGGTAGGCGAGCCGACGATGGGGGCGGACGAGGGCCCAGAGGCGCCGCATGAGCCGGGCGTCGTACGCCCGGCCGACCAGGAGGTCCTCGTCAGGGCTCCGATCGCTCAAGCTCGTCCTCGATCTGCTGCAGGCGCCAGAGGCGGGCGTAGAGCCCACCCCGGCCGACGAGGTCCGCGTGGCGCCCCTGCTCCACCACCCGCCCGCCGGCGAGAGTGACCACCCAGTCCGCCCGCGCCGCCGCGCGCAGCCGGTGCGTGATGATCACCGTCGTCCTCCCTGCCCGCGCGGCCTGCAGGCGGGTCAAGATCTCGCACTCGGTGTCGGGGTCGACGGCGGCGAACGGGTCGTCGAGCACGAGCACGCGCGGGTCGGCGACGAGGGCCCGGGCCAGGGCCGCCCGGGAGCGCTGTCCCCCCGAGAGCGTGATGCCACGCTCGCCGAGGACGGTGCCGAGACCCTGCGGCAGGTCGGCCACATCGCGGTCGAGCCCGGCCGCGGCCACGGCCCGCGCCACCTCCCCGTCGCCGACCGCGTCGGCGGCCAGGCCGAGGTTGTCCCGGAGCGAGCGCGAGAACAGGAAGGGCTCCTGGGGGACGTACGCCACCAGGTGGCGAAGCTCGCGAAGGGGCATGGCCCGGACGTCGACGCCATCGACGAACACGGAGCCCCGGGGCGGTTCGAAGAGACGGACGATGAGCGCGCCGAGCGTGGACTTGCCGCCGCCGGTCGGCCCCACCACCGCCACCAGGGAGCCCGCGGGGATCAGGACGTCGACATCCCGCAGCGCGGGCTCGCGGGCCTCGTGCGCGAAGGTGAGGCCGCGCACCTCGACGGCGGCGCCGGCCGGGGCGGCGGGAGGCACCCCGCACGAGCCGGCCTCGGCCGGCGCCAGCGGTGGGGCCTCCAGCACCTCGGCGATGCGCGCCATGGCGGCCAGTCCGCGCCGCAAGCTGGCCAGCATCCACCCGAGCGCGATGGTGGGCCAGGCCAGGTGCGCCAGGTAGCCGTTGAAGGCCACGAGCGCTCCCAGGGTGATGCGCTCCTCGACCACGGCCCGGCCGCCGAGCCACAGGATGATCAGCGTGCCGATTCCCGTGATCAGTCCAATCAGGGGCGTGAACCCGGCCTGGGTGCGGGCCAGCCGCGCGCTCCGGACCAGGAACTCGCGGTTGATCTGGCCGAAGCGCGCGATCTCCGCCCGCTCCATGGTGTAGGCGCGGACCACCGCCATGCCGGCCAGGTTCTCCTGGACCTTGGCGGCGAGGACGCCCTGCTGCTCCTGCACCGCCGTGGACTGGCGGTCCACCGCGTGATTGAAACGCTTGGCGAGGAAGATGAGGAGCGGGAACGGGGCGATGGTGGCAAGGGTGAGCTGCGGATCGATCAGCCACATGGCGACGAGGGATCCGCCGAAGGTGAGGACCGTCCCCACGAGCATGACGCTGCCGAATCCGGCCAGCATCCGTACCGCCGCGACGTCGCTGGTCGCGCGCGACATCAGGTCGCCGGTGCGGTGGCGATGGTAGAAGGCGGGCGGAAGCTGCTCGAAGTGCAGGTAGAGATCGCGGCGGACGTCGTGCTCGGTCCCCTGGCCCGCGCCGACCATGGCGAGGCGAGAGGCGAGCCGGAACATGCCGTGGCCCGCTGCGAGCAACAGGATGACTCCCACGTGCTGGGCGAGGACCCGCCCGCCCTGGCCGCGCGACAGCCCATCGACCGCCTGCTTGACCGTCCATGGGATGCCGAGGGCCAGCGCGGTGGCGGCGGCCAGGCACGCCACGCCCGCCGCGTAGCGCCATCGATACCGGAACAGGTACCCGCCGAGCCGGCGCACGGGAGACACGGCGTCCAGTATACGAGCCACGCGGAGACGGCCCTTGCCCCGCGCCCCCGGCCGCCGGCGCGCGGCCGGGGGCTCACGGGCTACGGGGTCCCGTCGAGATGGGGCTTGAGGGCGGCGTAGACGGCAAACAGCGTCGGCGTCGAGATCCCGTGACGCTCGCCCAGCCGCACCGCGTGCCCCTGGAGGGCCTCGAGTTCCAGGCGCTTGCCGCAGATGAGGTCGTGGTGGAGCGAGGAGTACGCACCCGCGCCGAGGGCGTCGAGCGCGTTCATCCCCCGCTCCACGGCGTCGGACCCGAGGTCCGTTCCCTCGGCCTTCGCGAGCGCGGCGACCTCCGCGAGCAGTTGCCGGTACATCTGCCTCGCCTCCGGCACGCGGCGAAGTGCGCCGGCCGAGCAGCGCGTGAGCGCGGTCATCCCCGACTGGGCGACAAGGAACAGGTACTTCTCCCACAGGGCGGCGGTGATGCCGGGCACGATCTCGGCGGGGATCCCGGCCCGGCCGCACGCCGCGTGGAAGGCGCGGACGCGCGGGGTGTCCGCCCCGTCCATCTCGCCGAAGCGCAGTCTCCCGAGGAGGACGTGTCGGATCACGCCGGGGGCCTCGATGGTGGCAAACACCTGCGCCACGCCTCCGAGCACGTGACCGGCTCCCAGCCGGGTGGCCAGGCGCTCCTCGTTGTCGACCCCGTTCTGGATGCTGAGGACTCCGGTTCCGGGCCCCACGGCTGGCCGGATGGCCTCGGCCGCGCTCTCGGTGTCGAACGACTTCACGCAGAAGAGCACGAGGTCGGCGGCGGGCCAGCCCTCGGCGCGCTCCACGGCGTGAACCGGCACCACCCACTCGCCCTCCACGTCCGAGCGGATGCGGAGCCCTTCTGTCCTGAGCGCGGCGAGGTGTGGCCCTCGCGCCAAGAACGTCACATCCTCGCCCGCCCGCACGAGCTTGCCCCCGAAGTACCCGCCGGTGCCGCCGGCCCCCATCACCAGGATGCGCATGAGGCCGCACTGTGCCGCCGGCGCCGGTCGCTGTCAAGCGAGCCTGTGCTACCCTCGGCCATCCATGGATCCCGCCTTCCGCGCTGCCGCCGTCGAGGCCGCGCGACGCGCCGGCGCCTACCTGTCCGCCCACCGCGACGCCGTGCGCACCGTCGACCGCAAGACGAGCGCCATCAACCTCGTGACGGAGATCGACCGCGGGGCGGAAGCGCTGATCGTCGACGTCCTGCGCGGCCGCTTCCCCGACCACGCGATCCTGGCCGAGGAGGGCGGGGAGAGCGGGGCGGCGGCAGCGGCGCATCGCTGGCTCGTCGACCCGCTCGACGGCACCACGAACTTCGTGCACGGGCTTCCGATCTACGCGGTGTCGATCGGCCTCTGCGAGGGGGGGCGACCGGCACTCGGCGTCGTCTACGATCCCACCCGGGACGAGTGCTTCGTGGCGGAGCGCGGCCGGGGGGCCACCGTCAACGGCCGTCCCCTGGTCGTCTCGGCGAGGCGCCCGCTCGACGAGAGCTTGCTCGCCACGGGCTTCCCCTACAACATCCGCGACACCGCCGATGGCAACCTCGCCGAGTACGCTGCCTTCGCGCGGCGCTGCCGCGTGGTGCGGGTCGTCGGGTCGGCCGCGCTCTGCCTGGCCTGGGTCGCCGCCGGCCGTCTCGACGGATACTGGGAGCTGCGCCTCGGCCCGTGGGACGTGGCGGCCGGCATCGTCCTCGTCGAAGAGGCGGGCGGGCTGGTGACCGGGCTCGATGGCGGGCCCGTCGACCTGGCGGCGCCGTCGGTGGTAGCGGCGGGCCGCGCGGTGCACCCGGAGATCGTGGCCACCCTCGCGGAGATCAGGGCGAGATGAGCGAGCCAGGAGCCGGCCGAGCCGTCGCGCCCGCGCGGAGATCGCAGCGAGGCTTCGATGTCAGCCCGCGGCGAGCGGACCCCGACCGGCGGAACCTCGACGGGGCCCGGTCGTCGGCGGCAACCACGCCGGTCCCCGCCGCATGTCGGCCTACCGCGGCCGGAGCGGATGGCGCGCCGAGCCCAGCACCAGTTCTGGGCGATCGGCGTCAGCCTCGACCACGTGCTGCAGCAGCTGATAGGTCGCGGCGCGATCCAGCCGCGCCTCGAACCGCCCGTCCTTGACGCGACAGTACGGCACCTGGCCCTGGCCCATGCGCAGCCCGCCGGGATCGAGCGCCTCGCGCGTCCCGTCGTCGAGGATGATGCGGAGCGCATCGCCCGTCCGCTCCACCCGCACGACGACGAACGGCGTGTCCTCGACCTCCACGGGGACCCGCACCGGCCCGATCTGCAGATGATGCCCGTCGGCGTCCACGCGGAGGTTGGCCCGGAGGTTGGCGATGATGCCCTCGTGCGTGACCTCCTCATCGCCGTCGTACCAGGTGCCGTCGCGGCCGATGCGCAGGCGCGGAAGCGTCCAGCCCGCGCGGCCTTCTGGCCCTCCCGGGTCGACGGGGTCGGATCCGGCGCTCACGAGAACGCCGCGGCGCAGAAGGTCACCGCTTCGCGGGAATCGGGCCACTGGGCGTAGCGGATGAGCCGACCGCACGCGCCGGGCAGCGCCCGGAGCAGGGCATAGATGGGGGAGGCGCCGCAGATGCGGCGAGCGTCGCCATCGGCGGCCAGCGAGGCGAAGAAGGCGAACGGGTCGACACCGGTCACCGCCTCCAGCATGGCCCGGTCGCGGGTCTCGACCTCCCGGAGCGAGTCAGCCGTGTTGGCCGCGAGATCGCCGAAGCGCGGCCCCACATGCGCGAGGTCGACGCCGGCGACCAGGCAGATCCGCCGGGACGAGGCCGCCATGGTCCCGAGCAGGGCGTCGACGAAGCGGGGCACGCGCTCATCCGCCTCGGGATCGGACCGTGTCAGGACCGCGCCGTGGAGGAACGATGCCAGGATCGGCACCATGGTGAACGGGCGCCGATCGGCGAAGAGATAGCGCAGCATCACCGCCTGGAACTCGATCGAATGCTCGCGGCGGTGCGCGATCTCGCCGACGAGGAGATCGCGCCCGTACCGGCGCTCGAGGGCCCCGCCGAACTCGCGGTCCACGGACACGGCCCCGAGCGGCGTGTCATGGGCCTTGTAGGTCATGGCGAAGGGGTCGGCCATGCCCGCGTGGCACGTGCCCAGCACGACGAACAGATCGGCGTCCGACTCCTCGGCCAGCGTGCGATAGGCCCAGGCGTAGGTCGGCCCGCCCCGGTGGAAGTCGATGTGGGGGGCGACAAGGCCCCGCAGCCCCGCGGCGGGCCGCGGCCCCGGCGCGGCGATCGCGCCCGGACCGTCGGGATGCGCGAAGAAGGCGTCGATCTGCCGGCGCAGGGCGTCGCCCTCGCCCGCGTAGGCGCCCCCGGCGTGGGCGGCCGGCCGAGTAGGGGCGTGGCGGAAGGCGTCCTCGATCACCCCGCGCTGAGCGGCGAAGCCCGGGCTGTCGAGAAAGCCTCCCGCGTCCAGCCGGTCGGCGATGGCGGCGACCTCGGCCACCCCGGGGCCGCGCCCGTGGCGAGCCCGGATCAGCTCGACGATCTCCGCGATGGCGTGGTCGCCATCGAACAGCGAGACGATGTCGAGGAGCGCCCCGGGAAGGACCGCGACCTGGTCGGTCAGCCCCGCCGGGTCGCGGAGCGCGATCGCGCGCTGCCCGTCCTGCTCGACGGCAAACGCCTCCAGGCCGCGCAACCGCGGGCGCTCGGCCCCGCGCAGGGCAGCGGGGGCGGCGGCCCGGGGACGATCGCGTCCGGCCGACAGCGAGCTCACCCCGTCCCGGTTCTTACTCGAGGGGAAACGACAGGATGACGGCGTCGAGGCGAATCACCCGGTGCTCCTCTCCGCCCACGTAGAAGTAGTGCCCCTCGACCTCCTCGGGATTCTCCTCGAACGCCACCACCGAGCGCACCGGCGGCATCTCCCGGAAGGCGTTGGCGCCCTCGTCGAACCCGTCTCCCCGACCCACGACCTCGCCGTAGCGGATGGGCGACCCCTTCGGGCAATGGACGCGCACATCGGCCGGGGGCTCCGCCATCAGGCGTACCAGGAGGTTGATGCCGAACACCTGGAAGGGGATGTTGGTCATGGGCTCCTCGACAGCAGGGTGTGATGGCCCGATTCTAGCACAGCTCCCCCGGCGTCTCCCCGTCTGTCCCGCTTCGCACTGTCTGGCTCGGGCGCGACCTCTGTCCTGAATCGACAGCTCGTCAAGAGCGGGAGGGAGACGACGGCACACCCCGCCGCCCATATCAGGAGGCCGGGGTCCTCGACCTCCGGCCGGCCGTCCACCTCCACGCGGGCGAGCGCCCCCCGGGCCGGACCCGGCGGTCGAACGCCCCGAGCGCGGCGACGCCCGTCGGGCTCACGGGCGCGCGTCGGGGAGCGCGGTGCGATCGCCCTTGCGCTCGACCTCCTCGAGCTTGGCCTCGAAGCGCGCGAGGTCGCGCTGGGCGTCGTCGAACTGCTTCTGCGCGTGCACGAGATGGCTCCCGAGCTTGCCCATGTGATCGCGCACGCGCACGAGGTCGCCCCCGAGGCGCATGAGGTCGTTCTGGATGTCGCGGGCGTTGCTTTCGATCTCCAGCCCGCGCAGCCCGAGCACGATCACCTGCAGGTAGGCGAAGAGGCTGTTGGGCGAGACGGGGATGACCCGCCGCGACAGCGCGTAGGTGGCGACCGGCTCGTCCTCGGCCTCCTCGCCGCGCACCACGATCTCGTAGTAGACGTTCTCGGCCGGGACGTACATGAGGGCGAAGTCGAAGGTCCCCTCGTCGGGCAGGATGTACTTCTTGGCGATCTCGTCCACCCGGGCCTTGACATCCCGGGCGAACGCCCGCCGGAACGGGCGGCGGCGCTCCTCCTCGGGCTCGGCGAGGAGCCGGCGGAAGTTCTCGAGCGGGAACTTGGCGTCGACGGGGACCACGCGCTCGCCGATGCGCACCACCGCGTCCACGCGGTCGCCGGTGCGGAACCCGTGCTGCATCGCGTAGTGCTCGCGCGGGAGCATCTGTCCCAGAAGCTCGCCGAGGAGGGTTTCGCCGAGCCCGCCCCGCATCTTCGGCGAGCGGAGGACCTGCTCGAGCCCCTGGAGGTCGCGGCCCACCTCGACGACCCGCTGCGTCGCCTCGCCGAGCCGGCCCAGGCTCCCCTGCACCTCGCCGACGACGCGAGCGGCGCGGTCGAGGCGCTCGCCCACGGTGGCGTGGGCGTCGTGGATGAGCCGCATGCCGTCCTGGATCTCGCGCCCGACCTCCCGGCCCAGCCCCTGGACCTCCACCGCGACCGCCGCGCGAAGAGCGAGGAGATCGACCTGCACCCGGGCGCTCAGGGCGCCGACTTCCCCGCGCAGGGCGTCCTGCCCCGCCCGGTCTTCGGCCCGCACCGCCTCGATCTGGCGCTGAATTCCCTCCACCAGGGGCGCGGTGCCGCCCCGGAGCTCGCGCAGGTCGCGGTGGGCGGTCCAGAGCAGCCACAGGCCGACCAGGAGCATCGCGAGCAGGACCCCGGCGAGGACGGGTCCGAGGTCCGTCACAGCCGCCGCCCTCGCCAGTGACGGCAGACCGGCTGCAGACCGCACGGCGCGCAGATCGCCACCGCGCGGCGGCCCGGACAGTCTCCCGACATCCGCTTGTGGCAGAGCGAGAAGTCGTACTTGACGGGATCGGCCGGATCGAGCGCTCGCAGCCGCCCGGTGATCTCCTCGGCCATCTTCCAGTTCCGGCTCCGGCGCTCCGTGAGCCCGATGGCGCGGGCCATGTGCTCGATGTGGGTATCCACCGGCACCAGCAGCGCGGCCGCCGGGATGGCCGGCCACAACCCGAAGTCCGGGGGCTCGCGGCGCACCATCCAGCGGAGAAACAGATGCAGGCGCTTGCACGCGCCCCCGCGGGAGGGGCGCGGGAAGAGGTGGCGGTACCCGTAGGACGGGCGCCCGCCGGGGAAGAGCGAGGCAATGTCCGGGCCCAGGAAGCCCGCCACGAAGCGCTCGAGCGCAGGCCCCACGTCCGGATGCGCCGGCGAGTAGCCCGCGGCGAAGTACGCGCCGAGGGAGCCGTGCGCTTCGAGGGCGCGCCGGGTGGCCACGCTGAAGGCCACGAGGTCGCCGGGCCGGTTGAAGCGATAGCGGAAGCCCTCGAAGCGCGCGGCGTCGCGCCCGGGTTCGAAGGCGAGCACGAACGCGTGGGGCGAGGGCGCCATACGCGCGAGGATCCAGTCCAGCCACGCGCCGAAGAGATCGACCCGGCCGTAGGCCAGGCAGGAGGAGAGCAGGGCCACCACCTCGCGGTCGCGGGGATCAGGGTAGCGGAGCGGATACCGGATGGCGTCGCGCTCGGCGCGCGCGACCCAGTCGAACTCGCGGTAGAGCCGCTCGAGGGGCTCCTTCAGCCGAGGCTCTGGCACGGGGGGGGGCGCCTTCTCGCGGCATTCTAGCACGGCGCCTTGCGACCCTTCCGAACCCGCTGGTATCATGCCGTCTCACCGCGGTCGCCGCCTCCCGGAGGGCGCGGCGTGAAGCTCGCCCGTCCACACGGCGGGTGCGGCCGGGCTCCCGTGGCGCGGTGACATCCCGGACAGGAGGAAGGAAGGCGACCGATGCGTTCCGTGGGAATCGTGGGCCTGGGCGTGATCGGGCAGCACGTGGCGCGCGCGCTCGTGGCCGGGCTGCCCGGCCTGGCCCTGTCCGGTGTCGCCGTGCGAGACCCGGCGCGCGCGACCGCCTATCCGACGTTCGACCTCGCCGAGCTCATCAAGCGCTCGGACATCGTGGTGGAGGCCGCGACCCAGCAGGCGCTCCTCGAGTTCGGCCCGGCAGTGCTCGAGGCGGGCAAGGACCTGATGGTGCTCTCGGTCGGCGCCCTGGTGGAGGTGCTGGACTCCTGGGCTCGCCTGGCCTCGGACCGGGGCGGCCGCATCCTCGTCCCCTCCGGGGCCATCGCCGGCCTCGACGGCATCAAGGGCGCCCGCGAGGGCAGCCTCCGCGCGGTGACCATGGAGACGCGCAAGCCGCCGCGGGGCCTGGCCGGCGCGCCCTGGATCGAGCAGAACCGGATCGACCTCGCCGCGATCCGCGAGGAGACGCTGATCTTCGAGGGACCCGCCAGCGCCGCGGTCAAGGCGTTCCCCGCGAACGTCAACGTGGTGGCCGCGGTGTCCCTGGCCGGCATCGGGCCGGCGCGGACGGCGATTCGCATCTACGCCGTGCCAGGGCTGGACCGCAACCAGCATCGGGTGACCGCCGAGGGCGAGTTCGGCCGACTCCGGATCGAGATCGAGAACGTGCCGTCCGAGAACCCGCGCACCGGCAAGCTCTCCTACCTGTCCGCCATCGCCATGCTGCGCGACCTCGCCGCCCCCATCCACGTCGGAACGTGACGGCCGGGGCCGACGGGACCATGCGCCCGACGGCGATCGACGCCGCCGACGTGGTCGTCATCGGGGCCGGGGCCTTCGGGGCGGCCGTGGCCTATCACCTGGCGAGAGCCGGCCGGCGCCCCGTGGCGCTCCTCGATCGCTTCGCCCTCGGGGGCCAGACCTCGCCGCGCGCCGCGGGCCTCACGAGCCAGGTGCGCGCCACGGACACCCTCACGCGTTTGGCCCGCCGCGCGGTCCAGCAGCTCGAGACCTTCAGCCGCGACACCGGCCAGCCGCTGCGCTTCGACCAGAGCGGGGCGCTCAAGATCGCCCGGACGGATGCGCACGTGGCCCAGCTCCAGCGCGAGGTCGCCCGCGGCCTTAAGCTCGGCGTGCCCGTCGAGTTCGTCAGCGCGGCCGACGCCCGGCGGCGCCTGCCCGTCCTCGAGCCCGCGGGAATCCGCGCCATCACCTTCAATCCGACGGACTGCAACATCGAGCCGTCCCAGCTCGCCATCGGGTATTGCCGGGCGGCGGAGGCCCTCGGCGTCGCGACCTTCCCGCTCACCGCCGCGACCGGCGTGGACGTGGCGCGCGGGGCCGTCACGGGGGTCAGGACCGATCGCGGCGCCATCCGCACCGAGACCGTGGTCGACGCCGCCGGCGCCTGGTCGCGTCTCGTCGCCGGGTGGGCGGGGGTTCATCTGCCGGTGGTGCCCACGCGGCACCAGCTCCTGGTCACCGAGCCGATCCCCGGCATCACGCCCGCGGTGCCCATCGCCCGCGTCATCGACGCCAACGTCTACGTCCGCCACGAAGGCGGCGGACTCATGCTCGGGGGCTACGAGGCCCGGCCGCGCCAGTACGACATGCGCGACCTCGGGCCGGCGTTTCAGATGGCCGATCTGGATCTCGATCTCGAGGTGCTGCGCGGGCTGGCCCGGTCGGTGCGCGAGCAGTTCCCCGTGTTCCAGGACCCCGCCTTGCGCATCGCCGAGCACCGGGGCGGCCTGCCGACCATGACGATCGACGATCGCTACGTGGCCGGCCCCGTCCCGGACGTCCGAGGTCTGTGGGTGATCAGCGGTTGCTGCGTGGGAGGGCTCAGCATCTCTCCTGCGCTCGGCGAGGCCGTGGCGCACTGGATCGCCGAAGGCCAGCCGCCCTTCGACCTGACGGAGATCGCGCTCGATCGCTTCGCGGGGCGGCCGCGGCCAGAGGATGAGCTGCGCGAGCTCTGCCGCCGCACCTACGCCACCCACTACAGCACCAGCCCGGCCGACGAGACCCCGCTCCCCGCTCGCCCCTGACCAACTGCCCCGCGCCGGGCCGGCCCGCCGTCCCGCGCCAGTCGGGCGCGCCCTCAGTGCTCGGCGTGGTGCGCCTCGAGGTAGCGCTCGGCCTCCAGCGCCGCCATGCAGCCGGTGCCGGCAGCGGTCACCGCCTGGCGATAGGTGAAGTCCTGCACGTCGCCCGCCGCGAACACCCCGGGCACCGAGGTCTGCGTCGTCCCCGGAACGACCTTGACGTACCCGTTCGGATGCAGGTCGACCTGGCCGGCGAACACCGCGGTGTTGGGGTCGTGGCCGATCGCCACGAAGAGCCCGTCCACCTGGGCCTCCCACCGGGCCCCGGTCTTGAGGTTCTGGAGCCTGACCCCCGTCACCTTGCCCTGCGCGACCCCGAGCACCTCCTCGACGGCCGAGTCCCAGAGAAACTCGATCTTCGGGTTCTTGAACGCGCGCTCCTGCATGATCTTCGAGGCGCGGAGCGCGTCCCGGCGATGCACGACCTGCACCTTGCGGCCCAGCCGGGACAGGTAGAGCGCCTCCTCCAGCGCGGAGTCCCCACCCCCGACCACCATGATGTTCTGGTCCTTGAAGAAGAAGCCATCGCAGGTGGCGCAGGTGGACACGCCCCGGCCCATGAGCGCGCTCTCGCTGCCGAGCCCGAGCAGCTTGGCGGACGCCCCGGTGGCGATGATCACGGTGTGGCTCTCCATGGCGACATCGTCGGCGACGACCCGGAAGGGCCGGCGGGCAAAGTCGACCTCGGTCACGTCGTCGGCGATCATCTCCGTGCCGAAGCGCTCGGCCTGCTTGCGGAAGGTGTCCATGAGCGGCGGGCCGTCGATGCCCTCGACGAAACCCGGATAGTTCTCCACCAGCGTGGTCAGCATGAGCTGCCCGCCGGCCTGCACCCCGGTGAAGATGACGGGCGCCAGGTTCGCCCGCGCCGCATAGATGGCCGCGGTGTAGCCGGCGGGGCCGGAGCCCACGATGATCACCTTGCGCGTCGTCGCCATGAATCCATTCCTCCCTGGTTCTCGCGTTTTAGATGCGCGGGGGGTGCGCCGCGATCCCGGCAATGGCCCGCAGCTCGTCCAGATCGCGAATCTCGAAATCGGGCGCCACCTCCCCGGCGGCCAGGGCCACGGCACCGCGGTTGATCCATGCCACCGGTATCCCCACGCCCCGCGCGCCCGCCACGTCGATGTCGGCGCGATCCCCCACGAAGAGCGCGCGGCCAGCGGCCACCCCGAGCCCGCCCAGCGCCGCCTCGAAGATGACCGGGCTCGGCTTGCGCCAGCCCACGTCCGCGGACACCACCACGAGGTCGAACAGGTGGGCGACCCCCTCGCGCTCGAGGAGGTGGTGGGCCGTCGGCGTGTAGTCGAAGTTCGAGACCAGGGCGAGCCGATGCCGCTGCCGGAGCGCCTCGAGCAGGGGGCGGTGATGGGCGGGAAACACCACGGCACGGCTCAGTTCCCGCATGTGCTCGGCGAGGAGCGCCCCGATCGTCCCCGCCGGCAACCCATCCGGCTCGTGGCCGAGATGCCGGAACAGCATGTCGAACCGCTCCGGGGCCGACACCTCCCGGTGGGTCGCAGCCCGGATGCGCTCGGCCTCCTGCCAGCTCCAGAGCAGACCGTTCACGAACGCCGGCAGCTCGATCCCCGGCATGAAATCGGCGAGGCGCCGGTGGACCTGACCCGCCGTGGACCGGATGACGCGGCCGTTGACGGACACCTCGGGCAGCCGGTCGCGCTCGAAGACGACCAGCGTGTCGAACAGGTCGAAGAGGATGGCGTCGAAGCGGCTCACGGCAGGGGCCTCCGATGCGCGTAGCCCTCGTCGAACCCGTGCCAGAAGCGGACCGCCGTCTCCCCGTACTTCCAGCAGAGGTTCACGGGCTCGCGGCTGCGCGTTCCCGGCACGAATCCGGGAAAGTCCACCAGGCCCATCTCGAGGTCCTTGACCGTCCCCCCGAGGTCCTGGATGCGCTGCAGGCCCCCGCGCACCTCGATGGTGAGCCCGTCCAGGCGCTCGGCGCGGGCCTTCCATTCCCGGCGGTCCACCAGCGTCCCCCCCGAGACCTGGATGTGACGCTTCTGCTCCTCCAGCGCCTGCGCCAGCGCCCGGGCCTGG
>DATKEI010000482.1:0-5831 GCA_035544455.1 Binatia bacterium
ACACTAGGATGCCGGTTTCCACCCCCGCCTTGAGAACGGCGCTCGCCGAGATCCTTGGACCGGAGCATGCGCGCAGCGACGACGCCGCGCGGGCCGCCCACGCCGTCGATGGCGTTTCCCCGCGCTGGGTCGCCGCCCCGGGCTCGACGGAAGAGATGAGCCGCGTCGTGGCGCTGGCGGCAGGTGAGGGGCTGGCGGTGTGTCCGTGCGGCAGCGGGTCGAGCCTCGGGATCGGGCACGTGCCGCGCCGGCTCGACATCGCGCTCGACTGCCGGCGGCTCGACCGCGTGCTCGACTACGTCCCCGAGGACATGGTCGCGAGCGTCGGGGCCGGCGTGACGCTCGATCATCTCGCCCGGCGCCTCGAGGCGCATCGTCAGCAGCTGCCCCTGGATCCTCCCGGGGGCGGCGCTCGCACGCTGGGCGGCGTGCTCGCGACCGGCGCGTCTGGTCCTCTGCGCTTTCGGTACGGAACGGCCCGGGACCTGCTGCTCGGGGTTCGCTTCATCCAGGCCGACGGGACCATCACCTGGGGCGGCGCGCGCGTGGTCAAGTCGGTGAGCGGGTACGACGTGCCGAAGCTCCTCGTGGGGTCCCTGGGCACGATCGGGGTGATCGCCGAAGCCACCCTGCGCCTTCATCCTGTTCCGCCCGCCGCGGGCTCCTGGCGCTTCGGTTTCTCGTCGGCGGCGGGCGCCGCGGCGTTTCTCGGCGCTCTCGTGCTGTCGGCCGTGGAGCCGGATCGGGTCGCCCTGCTGAGCGGGAGCGCTTCGCGCCATCGATCGGGCGTCACCTCGCGCCTGGCCGTGGCCGTGTCGGTGGCCAGCGCCGCCGAGGCTGTGACCAGCCAGGGCGAGGCCCTCGCGCGGCTCGGCCGGGAGCATGGCGCCGAGGTCGCGTCGCTCGGCCCGGAGTTCTGGGCCGGCCTCGACCGCGAGCTCGCCGCTCCGGTGCTGGCGCGTCTGGCCGGCGAGCCGGGCCGCCTCGTGGCCCGGCTCCAGGCGCTCGAGGACCGGGCGAGGGCGGCGGGCCTCGAGGTCTCCGCGATCGGCGAGGCGCGCAGCGGGGTCCTCCGCGCCGCCCTGACCGGCCCCGTGACCGGACCTCTGCTCCGGCGCGTGGTGGAGCCGCTGCGCGAGGCGCTGGCGCCCGAGGGTGGGAGCCTGGTGCTCGAGCGGGTGCCGGTCGCGCTCAAGTCCGAGTGCGACGTGTGGGGCGCCGTGTTTCCGGGCGTCCTCGACATCATGCGGCGGCTCAAGCAGGAGCTCGACCCCGCCGGGATCCTGAACCCCGGCCGGTTCGTGGGGGGCCTGTGAGCGCGGGGCCCGGAGCGGGCCATGCTGCCGACGGGCCGTCCCTGGCGGATCTGCGCTCCTGCGTGCACTGCGGGATCTGCCTTCCCCAGTGCCCGACCTATCGCGTGCTCGGCGAGGAGATGGATTCCCCGCGCGGGCGAATCTACCTCATGCGGGCGGCGGCGGAGGGCCGGACCGAGCTGACGCCCACCCTGGCGCGGCACCTCGACCTCTGCCTGGGGTGCCGGGCGTGCGAGACGGCGTGCCCCTCGGGAGTCCCGTTCGGGCGCCTGCTCGAGGCGGCGCGGGGCGAGCTCCGCGCCGGGGCGGTGCGCGCGGTGGAAACCGACCACGCCACACTGGACCGGGCCCTTGCCCTCTTCCCCTATCCGGAGCGACTCCAGCGCCTCCTCGGCCCCCTGCGTGTCTATCAGCGCTCGGGACTTCAGGGGCTGGTCCGCAGACTCCGTGTCCTGGCCCTGTTTCCGAAGCTCGCCACCGTGGAGTCGCTGCTGCCCCCGGTCCCGTCCGTGCCCGGGGCTCCGTTGCCCTCGCGCGTCATGCCCCGGGGCCGGGCGCGCGGACGCGCCGGCCTCCTGACCGGTTGCGTGCAGAGCGTGTTCTTCCCGGAGATCAACGCGCACACGGCGCAGCTTCTGGCGGCCGCCGGCTACGAGGTGGTGATCCCGCCGGGCCAGGGCTGCTGCGGCGCCCTGCACCTGCACGCCGGCCGCATTGACGAGTTCCGGCCGATGGCCCGCGGCCTGGTGGCGGCGTTCGGCGAGGGGCTGGACGTGATCGTGACCGTCGCCGCCGGCTGCGGATCGACGATGCGCGAGTATGCGCACTGGCTGCCCGGCGAGGCGGCCCGCGCCTTCGCCGACCGGGTGCGGGACGTCTCGGAGGTGCTGGCGGACGCCGACCTGGCCCTCGGCGAGATCCGGCAGACCGTCACCTACCACGACGCCTGCCACCTCGTCCACGGCCAGAAGGTGCGAGAGGCGCCGAGAGATCTCCTGCGGCGGATCCCCGGCCTGCGTCTCGTCGAGCTCCCGGATAGCGACCTCTGCTGCGGCAGCGCGGGGGTGTACAACCTGATGGAGCCGGAGATCGCCCGTGAGCTGGGCCGGCGCAAGGTGGAACGCATCCGGGAGACCGGGGTGCGCGTCGTCGTCAGCGGCAATCCCGGATGCCTGATGCAGATCGCGTGCGAGGCGCGCGCGCAGGGGATCGCGCTCGAGGTGCGGCACCCGGTGGAGCTCCTGGCCCGCGCCCTGCGGACGGAGTGAGGAGAGGGAACGAGCGATGAAGATCCGCGTCGCGGAGCACGCCAGGCTCTCGCCCGAGAGGATGGCCAAGATCTCCCTGGCCATCACGAGGCGGGCCCAACTGGACCTGTACTGCGTCGGCCCGGGGCAGGCGCAGTCCGCCCACACCCATCCCGATCAGGACAAGATCTACTACGTGGTCGAGGGGCGCGGGCGCTTCACCCTCGGCGAGCGCGAGGAGCATCTGCAGGCCGGCGAAGCGCTCGTGGCGGCGTCCGGAGTGGCCCACGGCCTGGTCAACGACGGAGACCGCCCTCTCCTCGTCCTGGTGGTGGTGACCCCGCCGCCACCCCACGCGTGACCATGCGGGCCTCCCTCATGATCACGTGCCTCGCGGACGTCCTCTTTCCCGAGGTCGGCGAGGCGGTGGTGGTGCTCCTCCGGCGCCTCGGCGTCACCGTCGAGTTCCCGGAGGGGCAGACGTGCTGCGGCCTGCCCCTGTTCAACTCGGGGTTTCACCGGGCCGCCGCCGGCGTCGCCTCCCGCACGGTCGAGGTCTTCCGGGGCGCGGAGCACATCGTGGTGCCTTCCGGGTCCTGCGCGTGGATGGTGCGGAAGGAGTACGCAAGCCTGCTCGAGCACCACGGGGGCCCGGCCGCCGAGGCGCGGACCCTGGCCGCGCGCACGTTCGAGCTGTCGCAGTTCCTGACCCAGGTGCTCGGACTCCGGGAGGTCGATTCTCCGTTTCGCGGCCGTGTGACGTACCACGACTCCTGTCATCTCCTGCGCGGCCTCGGCGAGGCGCGGGCGCCCCGGCAGCTCCTCCAGGGCGTGGGCGGGGTGGACCTGGTCGAGCTGCCCGGCGCCGACGAGTGCTGCGGCTTCGGCGGGTCCTTCTCGGTCCGCCTGCCCGACGTGTCGACGGCGATCCTCGAGAGGAAGCTCGCCCGCGTGGAGGCGACGGGCGCGGACTGCCTGGTCGCCTGCGACTCCGGCTGCCTCATGCAGATGGGCGGGGGCCTGTCCCGGCGCCGCTCACGCGTGCGCCCGCTGCACCTCGCCCAGGTGCTGGCGGGAGGCGCTCCGTGACGGACGGCGGCTCCGCGCCCGACGTGCTCGCGACGCCCTTCGCGGAGCGTGCGCGCCGGGCGCTCGGAGACCCGTTTCTCCAGGAGGCGCTGTCCATCGCCACCACGAAGTTCATCGGGCTGCGCCGCGAGGCCTTCGCCGATTTCCCCGCCGGGGACGCCCTGCGGGACCGCGCCCGGGCGATCAAGGAGGCGACGCTCCAGAAGCTCGACACGTACCTCGAGGCGCTCGCCGACAACGTCGAGCGCCGGGGCGGCCATGTCCACTGGGCGACCACGGGCGCCGAGGCGCGCGAGATCGTGCTGCGCCTGTGCCGCGACCGGGGCGTGCGGATGGCCGTCAAGTCGAAGTCGATGGCCAGCGAGGAGATCGATCTCAACGAAGCGCTGGAGCACGCCGGGGTGGCGCCGGTCGAGACCGACCTCGGCGAATACATCATCCAGCTCGCGCGCGAGAAGCCCTCGCACATCATCGCTCCCGCCATCCACAAGACGAAGGGCCAGGTGGCCGAGCTCTTCTCGCGCGAGCTCGGCCAGGCGCTCGAGGCCGACCCCGAGGTTCTCACCGCGGTGGCGCGGCGCGTCCTGCGCGCGAGATTCCTCGAGGCGGACATGGGGATCACGGGCGCGAACTTCGCGGTGGCCGACACCGGCACCGTGGTGCTGGTGACGAACGAGGGCAACGGCCGCATGGTCACGTCCCTGCCCAGGATTCACGTGGCGGTGATGGGGATCGAGAAGGTCGTCCCGTCGATGACGGACCTCATAGTGTTCCTCGCCATCCTGGCCCGGAGCGCGACGGGGCAGAAGCTGTCCTCGTACACGACACTGGTGCGCGGCCCGCGGCGGCCCGGGGAGCTCGAGGGCCCGGAGGAGTTTCACCTCGTCCTGATGGACAACGGGCGGTCCGCACAGATCGCGGGCAAGCTCCGCGAGGCGCTCTACTGTCTGCGCTGCGGCGCCTGCCTCAATGTCTGCCCGGTGTACCGGCAGATCGGGGGCCATGCGTACGGCCATACGTATCCCGGCCCGATCGGGATCCTCCTCACCGCGATGCTGAAGGGCGAGCGCGCGGTCAAGCACCTCGCCCACGCCTCGTCCCTGTGCGGCGCGTGCCAGGAGGTCTGCCCGGTGCGCATCGACATCCCGCGCATGCTCGTGGACCTGCGCGAGGGGCTGGATCGCGATCGCGTGGCCCCCTGGGCCGAGCGCGCGGCGTTCGGGGCCCTCGCCCGGCTCCTGTGCTCGCCCGCGCTGTTCCGGCTCGCCGTCCGGGTCGGGCGGATCACCCAGCGCCCGTTTGTGCGCGACGGTCGCCTGGGCCGGCTGCCCGTGCCGGGCGCCGTCTGGACGCGGACGCGCGACCTGCCGCCGGTGGCCGCCCGCACCTTCACCGAGCGCTGGAAGGACCTGGCCTAGCCATGGCCAGCAGGCGGGAGTTCATCGAGCGGGTGCGCCGGGAGGTGCGTCGCACGCCTGGCCTGTTCGCGGCGAGCGCGGCGCCGCGCCCCCCCCGGCCAACGGAGGCGGCGGCGGCCGTGCGGCGCGAACTGGCCGAGCGCTGGCCCCAGGCCCTCGAACGCTTCCGGGAGGAGTTCGAGCGGGTGGGCGGCGTGCTGCACCGCGCCCCGGTCGCTGCCGCCGTGCCCGGCATCGTCCAGGCCATCGCGGCTGATCACGGGGCGCGATCGGCCGTCGTATGGGGTCCGGCGGAACTCGGAGTGGACCTGCCGGGGAGCCCGGGGAAGGCGCTCGAGGTCACGGCCGTACCGTCCGGAGCGGGAGAGGACGAGCGGCGAGCGCATCGCGTGGCGGTGGCGGCCGCCGACCTTGGCGTGACGGGAGTCGACGTGGCGCTGGCCGAGACGGGCACGCTCATCATCCTGTCCGGCCCTGGGCGTCCGCGGTCCACCTCGCTTCTGCCGGAGACCCACGTCGCCGTGCTCGACCGATATCGCCTCGTGGAGTCGCTCGAGCACGTGGGGGTGATCCTGGAGGCGCTGCACGCGATGCCCGGGGCCCCCGACGGGGCCGTCGTCAACTTCATCACCGGGCCGTCCCGCACGGCCGACATCGAGCTCACCCTGACCCGCGGCGTCCACGGCCCGAAGTTCGTCCATGCCGTGTTCGTCGAGGACGAGGGGGGCCTGCCCGTCCGGCCCCCGTGGGGATGGTCGTGA
>DATKEI010000483.1:0-2397 GCA_035544455.1 Binatia bacterium
GCGGACGCACTGGTAGTACCAGATGTGGCTGACGGTGCCGAGACCGGCGGCGTAGAAGACGGCGCCCCATCCGGCCCAGCCCGCGCGGGGCAGCGTCACCCAGGGGCGCTCGAAGAGGGCCATGGGCAGCAGGACCAAGGCGGAAACCAGGCACGCCCCCGCCTGCACGGTGGCCGACGGCAGCGCCGAGGTGTTGGCCCGCGAGTACAGGGTGTAGGTGGTCCACAGGAGCTGGGATCCGAGGATGATGATGTCGCCGCGGTTGAATGACAGCGTGCGGAGCACCTCCACCGATCCGTGGGCGATCGTGATCAGGACGGCGACGGCGGTAAGCGCGATCCCGGCGATGTTCCGCCGCGACAGCGGATCGCGGAGCCAGACGGCGCCCACCAGCGCCACGATCACAGGCGCGGCGGCGCCGAGGATGCCAGCGTTGACCGCGGTCGTGTACTGCATTCCCCAGTACCAGGCCGTCGTGTTGCCGACGAGCCCGGTCAGGGACAGGATGACGAAGGTCACGTGGTCGCGACGGTGCAGGGGTGGCAGCGGCCCGTACCGCGCGCGCACGAAGGCGACCAGGGCGGGCGCGGTGACCAGGGCGCGCGTGGCGGTGAGGGTGATCGGGTCGATTTCGGCGAGCCCGGCCTTGGCCAGGGGGAAGTTCCCGGCCCAGATGACGGTGACAACCGCGAGGAGCGCATAGCCCTGGGAATTGGTCATGGCGGCGTCTGGACAGAATACAGGCTCACCAGCAGGCCGTGCGGCGCTCGCGAACCTGTGATAGCTGTTGCGCCATGCGGACCCGAGCGCCCCTCAGCAGCCCGTTTGTGCCCGGCCCGCCCGTCAGGATCGCCGGCGCCACCGATGGTTTGCTCGCGGGGCTGACGTTTGCCGCCAAGGATCTCTTCGACGTCGCCGGGCATCCGACCGGGGGAGGCAACCCGGACTGGGCCCGGCAGAACCCGGTCCCGACGCGCCACGCCTGGGCGGTCGCGCGCCTGCTCGATGCCGGCGCCACGCTGATCGGCAAAACCGTCACCGACGAGGTGTCCCTCGGCATCCTCGGCGAGAACCCCTTCGACGGCACGCCGCTCAATCCGAAGGCCCCCGAGCACGTGCCCGGCGGGTCATCGTCGGGCTCGGCCTCGGCCGTGGCCCAGGGGTTGTGCGACACCGCGCTCGGCACGGACACCGGCGGATCGGTCCGGGTGCCGGCAAGCTTCTGCGGCCTGCACGGCATCCGGCCGACCCACGGCCGCCTCGACCTCACCGGCATGATGCCTCAGGCCCCCAGCTCCGACACGACCGGGTGGCTCGCCCGCGACGCCGACACGTTCGCCCGCGTCTCCGAGGCGCTGCTCGGGGAGCCGATCCCCGCCCGGCTGCCGGCCCGGCTCGTGGTCGCGGTCGACGCCTTCGGCGTCGCCGACGCCGAGACCACCGCCGCCCTGCAGCCGATGGTGCGCGCCCTGTCGGCGCTGGTGGGAGAGGTGCGCGAGGACCTCCTGGCGCCACCGGGGCTGTCCGTCTGGGCGCGGGCCCAGCGCCTGCTGCAATCCCACGAGGCCTGGCTCACGTTCCGGAACTGGATCGACCGCACCAACCCGCGCATGGCCTTCGGCGTGGCCCGCAACCTGGCCCTCGCCAGCGCCATCCCGGAGGCGGACCGGCAGTGGGCCGAGCTGATGCGTGCCGAGGCGCGCGCGCGCCTCACCTGGCTGCTCCCCCCCGGAACCATCCTGTGTCTGCCGACGACGCCCTTCCCGGCCCCCCGGAAGGGGCTATCGCTCGCGGCGATCGATCCCCTGCGGGGCCGCATACTGTGTCAGGCCGCCGTGGGCGGCCTGACCGGTGTGCCGCAGGTGAGCCTGCCGGGGGCGGCCGTCGCCGGGCGGCCCGTCGGCCTCTCCGTCCTCGGCGCGCGCGGCAGCGACGCCGCCCTGGTGGCGGTGGCAAAGGCGATGGAGGTCAGTCTGGCGAGCGGGCGCGCCGCCGCGGGCTGATCGGCCGCCGGCGCCAGGGCGCTTCTCCGCGCGGGGCTCCCGCGACACAGCGTGTCCCGCGGGGAGTCGTCGCGCTAGAATTGCGACATGGCCTGGTCCAGGTTGGCCCCACCGCGCTTCCGGGCGGCCGCAGCCACCGCGATGCTCCTGATGGTCGTGGCCGCGCCCGGCGCGACGATTGCCCAGCAGCGGATGAACGTCCACGGCTGGGTCCAGTGGATCTCCGGAACGAGACTGCAGGTGACGACCGACGACGGCCTGAGCCTCGCGGTTGATCTCAATCGCATCGACCAGCGGGCCTACCAGAGCCTCAAGAACGGAGACGGCATCACCGTGGCCGGCGTGGTCGCATCGGACCGCAGCCGGCTGATGGCCGAGGGGATCTGGCCCGACT
>DATKEI010000484.1:0-21108 GCA_035544455.1 Binatia bacterium
CGGCGCACCTCGTCGTTGTCGCGCCGCTTGAGCCCGTACGCGCGATAGAGCGCGTTCTTGCTCGAGCCGGGTCGCCCGAAGATGTTCATGGTGCGCACGTACCACTTGTCGAGCGCCTCCTGCGCCTCGGCCCGGACGCGAGGATCGCCGGCCAGCCGCTGCACCCACAGCTCGCCGTGACGGATGTGCATCTTCTCCTCCTTGAAGATGCCCTCGATGGCCCGGGCCCACGGCCCGTACGAGCACTGCCGCACGTCCTCCAGCTGGTGGCCGGCCCCGCGGTCCATGCAGAAGTTGAAGAAGACGAAGTCCGACCAGCGGTCGATCGGGTAGTAGAAGATGTTCACCCGCTTGTCGGCGGCAGCCCGCGCCGTGCCGATGTCCGCGCTGTCGTCGAGGCGCATGGTGAAGTCGTGGCGCGCGATGTGCGCGGGCACGTCCACGCCGAGATCCTCGAGCAGCCCGTACATGACGTGGGCGTGGCGCACCTCGTCCTTGACGATCTGGGCCACCACGTGCTTCTCCTCGATGCTGGGCGCCTTCATGATCCAGGGGACGTAGCCGAAGGCCCCGGCCAGCTCGGAATCGGCCTGCATCAGCATGAGGTGGATCAGGTTCTCGCGATACGCGTCGGTCATCTCGTCCGCGGACTCGATGCGCTCTCCGCGCTCGATGCGGTCCCGCAGCGCGCGCTCCCGGTCGCCGGCAGTCGCCATGGTCGTCCTCCTGTCAGGTCCGCTCCACCACCCGCACCGCCTTGCCCTCGCTGCGCGGGAGGGTCTTGGGCGCGACGATCGTCACCTGGGGGTTCAGGCCCAGGTACCCCCGCAGGCGCTCCCCCACCCGCCCGGCCAGCGCCTGCACCTCGCGGGATCCGACCGAGAAGCCGCCCCAGCCCAGGACCACCCGCTCGGCCGGCTCCACCTGCACCTCGATGGTCGGGAACTCGTGCCGGCGATCGACCACGATCTGATAGTGGGGGCCAAGGTCGTCGAGGGTCAAGAGGCCAGCCTCGACCTGGGAAGGATAGACGTTCACACCCTTGACGATGAGCATATCGTCGGTCCGGCCCTTGATCCGGGCCATCCGCACCGTCGTCCGGCCGCACGGGCAGGGGCTCGCATCGAGAGCGGTGACATCACCCGTTCGATACCGCAGCATGGGCAGGGCCCGACGCGTCAGGCCGGTCAGGACGAGCTCGCCCTCGCGCCCTGCCGGCAGCGCCTCGCCCGTTCCGGGATCCACGATCTCCGGCAGGAAGTGATCCTCGTTGACGTGCAGCCCGCGGCGCCCCTCCGGGCACTCCACGGCCACCCCCGGTCCGATGATCTCGGACAGCCCGTAGAAATCGACCGCGGTGATACCCCACAGCGCCTCGATGTGGGTGCGCATGGCCTCCGTCCACGGCTCGGCGCCGAACAGGCCGTAGGCGACGCCCAGGCCCCGGGGATCGACCCCCTGCTCTCGCATGCTCTCGCCGATGTGCAGGGCAAACGACGGCGTGCAGGCCAGCCCTTGCGGTCTCAGGTCCTGGAGCAGGAGGATCTGGCGCAGGGTGTTGCCGGACGACGCGGGAACCACGGCCAGGCCCATGTGCTCGGCGCCGTCGTGAAAGCCCAGGCCACCGGTGAAGAGCCCGTAGCCATACGCGTTCTGGATGGTGTCGCCCGGCCGGGCCCCGCCGGCGGCGAGGGAGCGCGCCATGACCTCGCGCCAGACATCGAGATCGCCCCGCGTGTAGCCGACGATCGTCGGCTTTCCGCGCGTCCCCGAGGAGGCGTGCACGCGCGCCAGATCCCCGCGGGGGACGGCGAACAGGCCGAACGGGTAGTGGTCATGCAGATCTCGCTTGCGCGTGAAGGGCACCCGGACGAGGTCGTCGAGGCTCCGCAACCCGTCCGGACCGACTCCGGCCGCGGTGAGGCGGCGGCGGTAGAAGTCCACGCGCGCCGCCGCCCACGCCAGCGCGCCGCGCAGCCGCTCGAGCTGCAGGGCCGCGAGATGCTCGCGCGGGGCGCTCTCCACCTCGGGGCGCCAGATCACGGACAGCACCTGCGCATCATCGCCGCGGGGTCGCCGAGGCGCGCGGTCACTGGACGACGACGCTCTTGACCAGCCACGCCTGGCGCCCGAGGAATCGGGCCAGGGTCTCCACGACCCGGATGTCGGCGGCCGCCTGGAGACCGATACGGTCCGGCAGCACGTAGCGCACCTCGGGATACGAGACCACCACCCGGACGAGCGTGCGCACCCTCCGGTCGGCGGCCAGGAGCCCTCGGCGGCCGGGGTCGCCGCTGCCCGGGTCCCAGTCCGGGCGAAAGACAATCCGCAGATCGCGCCGCGACTCGCCGGCCATCACCGGCCAGCCGCCCGGGCCGCGACGACGCCCTCGTAGGCGCCGAGCACCGCCGCCACCTGCCGGGTGGCCGAGAACGCCGACTCCGCGAGTCGCCGGGCCGCGCGGCCCATGGCCTCGCGCCGTCCCCGGTCCAGGAGGAGGGCGATGGCGGCCTCCCCGAGGCTTGCTGGGTCCGCCTTAGTGAGGAGCCCGGTCTCTCCGTCGTCCACCACCTCGTCCACCCCCGACGCTCGCACCGCTACCGCGGGCAGCCCGCAGGCGTGGGCCTCGGCCAGGACCAGGCCCTGCGTCTCGGTCTCGGAGGCGAAGAGAAAGACGTCGGCGGCCCGGTACAGCCGCGGCAGCGCGAGCCGGGCCACGCCACCGTGAAAGTGGATGCGCTCGTGAACGGGGCTCCGGGCGGCCCGAGCCCGGAGCGCCGCCTC
Source organism: Binatia bacterium (assembly GCA_035544455.1). Classification (GTDB taxonomy): domain Bacteria; phylum Methylomirabilota; class Methylomirabilia; order Rokubacteriales; family CSP1-6; genus DATKEI01. The sequence continues at coordinate 2,785 of DATKEI010000484.1, forward strand.
GTGGCTCCCCTGCCCGACCAGCACGAGGCGGGCGTCGCGGAGCGCGCCACCGATGATCTCGAATGCCGCCACGACGCGCTCCACGCTCTTCTCGCGGTCGAGCCGGCCCACGTACAGGCAAACGGGCACGCCCTCGGGCCAGGCGAGATCGCGACGCGCGGCCGCCCGGTCCCCCGGGTGGAAGCGATCCACCGGCACTCCGGTCGGGATCACCGCCACGGGCGCGCTCACGCCGCGTCCCCGGAGGACCTCCGCGATGTGGATCGAGGGCGCCATCACGAGATCGGCGGACGCGGCGAACCGGCAGCTCAGCCGGACGGCGAGCGCCGCGACGAGGCGCCCCGGGAGGGGGACGTAGTGCGCGTACTTTTCGTAGCGCGTGTGATACGTGAACACCAGGGGCCGGCCCGTCCTCCGGGCGAGCCGCCGGGCGGTCACGCCGAGGAGGAAGGGATGCTGGGCGTGGACGACGTCGAGATCAAGCCCGCGCGCCAGCCGGGCGAGCCGGGGCGCGACGGGGAGCACGAGCGCGAACCCGGGATAGGTGGGCGTCGGCAGGGAAGGATACCGGTAGACGCCCGCGGGGTCGTCGGCGTGACGCGGGCCCGGAGCGAAGACCCACACCCCGTGTCCGCGCGCGCCGAGCCCCTCGCGCAGCGTCTCGACCGCAGTGGTGACGCCACCGCGGAACGGCAGGTAGTTGTTCGTGAAGATCCCGACGCGCATCTCCTACTCATCGGGACGGCTCGGGTCCCGGCCGCGCTCCATCTTGCCAAAGTCTCCGGGCTTGATCGAGTCCAGCCATTCCTTGACCTTCGCCGGGTCTTCCGGAGGGGCCGCCGCCTCGCCCTTGCTCTCCTCGCCCTCGGTGGGGGTCACCTCCACCGTGCGCGCCCTGGACACCACCTCGTCGTCCACGAAGATCGGCGCGCCCACCCGCAGGGCGAGGGCGATGGCGTCCGAGGGTCGGGAGTCCACCGTCATCTCGGTGGAACCGATCGTCACGTGGATCAAGGCGAAGAACGTGTTCTCGCGGAGATCGTTCACCACCACCTTCGAGACGCGCGCGTTCAGGGCCTCGAGGAGGTTCTTGATGAGGTCGTGCGTCATCGGGCGGGCCGTGGGAATCTTCTCGAGCTCGAGCGCGATGGCGTTGGCCTCGGCGATGCCGACCCAGATGGGCAGGGAACGCTTCTCCTCCTCGTCGCGGAGGATGATGATCGGCATGTTGGACATCGGGTCGAGGGCCACGCCCTTGACCTTCATCTCGAGCCACATGGCCTTCCTCCTCGCCTCGCTGCGCTACGCGCTCGTCCGCGCCTCGCCGGGGGCGCCGGCCACGGCGGCGAGCTGACCGCGCAAGCTGTGGGGCAGCGCCTCGGCGATGCGCACCGGAACCACCTCGCCGTGGAGGTCGCGGCCCTGCGGATCGAAGTTCACCACGCGGTTACAGCGTGTCCGGCCCGTCGCCTCGCGCGCGTTGCGGCGCGAGGTCCCGTCCACCAGGACGGGCAGGACGCGGCCCTCGAGCCGACGGCTCCGCTCGGCAGCGACCCGCCCGGCCACCTCGAGGATCCGGGCGTTGCGGCGGGCCTTGACCTCGTCCGCGACCTGCTCGGGCATGGCCGCGGCCGGAGTGCCCGGGCGCGCGGAGTAGCGGAAGGCGAACACGTTGTCGTAGGCGACGCGCTCGACCACCTCCACCGTCTCCTCGAAGTCGTCATCGGTTTCCCCCGGGAAGCCGACGATCAGATCCGTGGAGAGGGCAATCTCCGGCACCGCCTCCCGCAGCGCGGCGATCAGATCGAGGTACCGGGCGCGTGTGTAGCCGCGGTTCATGCGCGCGAGCACCCGGTCCGAACCCGACTGCACGGGCAGGTGCAGGTGCTCGACCACCTTCGGGACGTCGCGCAGGGCGTGGATCAAACGCGGCGTCAGGTTGTACGGATTGGAGGTCGTGAAGCGGACGCGCTCGATCCCGGGGATGGCGTCGACCCGCTCGAGCAGGTCGGCGAGGTCCGTGGGAGGGGTGAGGTCGCGTCCGTAGGCGTTCACGGTCTGGCCCAGCAGGGTGACCTCGCGGCACCCGTGGGCCGCGAGGTCGCGGATCTCGGCCACCACGACGTCGGGCGAATGGCTCCGCTCCCGGCCGCGCGTCCGAGGCACGACGCAGAAGGTGCAGAACTTCTCGCATCCCTCCATGACCGTGACGAAGGCGCGGAGCGTGTCGCGGCGGGCAGGCCGAGCCGTGAGCTTCAGCAGGGGCGCCTCGCCCGTCTCCACCACGGGGCCGCGGCGGGCCCGCTCGACCAGCTCGGCCACGCGGGCGATCGCGGGCGAGCCGAACACCAGGTCCACGTGCGGGGCGCGCTCCTGGATGCGGCGCGGCGCGAGCTGGGCCATACAGCCCATGACACCGATGAGGACTTCCGGCCGGAGCCGCTTGAGCGTCTTGAGGGCACCCAGCCGCGAGAAGACCTTCTCCTCCGCCTTCTCCCGGATGGCGCAGGTGTTGAGGAGGATGAGGTCCGCGTCCTCCGGGGTGTCGGTGAGGCAATAGTCGTGCTGCTCGAGCAGCCCCGCCACGCGCTCGGAGTCGTACTCGTTCATCTGGCAGCCGTAGGTGATGAGGTGGACCCTGGGCATGGCGCGGGATCCCAGGTACGGTAGCACCGGGCCATGGCCAGGTCAAACCACCGCGGGGTCAGAGGGCTTCTTCGAAGACCCCGATGCGGCGGAACTTCTCGAGACGCTCGGCCAGGAGGGCGCTCGGCGTGCGCGCGCCCACCTCGCGAAGATGCTCGCCCAGGATGGCGCGCAGACTGGCGGCGGCGCCCTCCCAGTTGCGGTGGGCCCCGCCCGGCGGCTCGGGGACGATGGCGTCGATCACCCCGAGCCGCATGAGCTCCGGAGCCGTCACCCGCATGATCTGGGCGGCCTCGGTGGCCCGGGCGGCATCGCCCCAGAGGATGGCGGCGCACCCCTCGGGGGAGATCACCGAGTACACCGCGTACTCCAGCATGAGGATCCGGTCGGCCACGCCGATGGCGAGGGCGCCGCCGCTGCCCCCTTCCCCCGTGACCACGGCGACGATGGGGGTGGCGAGGCCGGCCATCTCCCTGAGGTTGGTGGCGATGGCCTGGGCCTGCCCGCGCTCCTCGGCCCCGATGCCCGGATAGGCCCCGGGCGTGTCGATCAGGGTGACGATCGGACGGCCGAATCGCGCGGCCAGATGCATCAGTCGGAGGGCCTTGCGGTATCCCTCCGGGTGGGGCATGCCGAAGTTCCGGGCGATCTTGTCCCGCGTGTCCCTGCCTTTCTGATGGCCGACCAGCAGGACGGGCTGGCCCTCGAAGCGCCCGACCCCCCCCACGATGGCGGCGTCGTCGCCATAGAAGCGGTCCCCATGCAGCTCGACGAAGTCGTCGATCAGCAGCCGGATGTAGTCGAGGGTATGCGGCCGCCGGGGATGGCGCGCGAGCTGGGTGCGCTGCCACGCGGTGAGACCGCCGTAGACGCGTTGCTGCAGCCGCCGCAGCCGCTCCTCGAGGCGCGCGATCTGGCCCTGGGCCGCCCCGGGAGACTCGGCGGCGCGGAGCTCGGCAATGCGCCTCTCGATCTCCAGGATCGGCCGCTCGAACTCAAGCTCGTCGGGCATACTCGACCAGGACGCTCCCGCCCCCGAGGATCTCCTCGAGCTTGGCGGTGAGGGCGGGGCTGGCCTCGACCGGCGCGGCGCCGGCCTTGACCACGATCTCCTGCTCGGGCAGGAGGAGATGCAGGAAGAGCGGGGTCCGCCCGGGGTGGGCGGCGCAGGCGCTCCGCACCGCCCCGAGCAGCGAACCCACGTCGGTCGGGGACGCCTCGGTCTCGGACCGGATGCGGATCCGACACGTGTGCGCGTGGCGCTCCGCACCCTCCGCCCGCCCGACTCCGCTCTCGCCCCGCCCGGCGCCGTTCCCGGCGCGCGCCGGCGCCCATCCGTTCGCGTTCTCGTCGTGCGCCGCCCCGCTGGCCGGAGACGCCTCGGCGCCCGAGGGCTCCTCGGCGGGGACGACCTCGTCCACGAGGAGCACCCGCCCCTTGTCGGTCTCATCCACCCGCCCGCGAACGCGCACGGGTCCGGCATGGCGCAGGTGCGCGGCGCACGACTTGAGCGGCTCGGGGAAGATCGTGATGGGGATGCTGCCGTCCACCACATCGAGGGTCGCGAAGGCCATCCGGTTGCCGCTCTTGGTGGCCTTCTCGCGCACCGCGGCGAGCGTGCCGAGGAAGGTCAGCCGCGCGCCCACGGGGCGCGCCGCCAGGTCAGCGGCCGAGGCCGCGCCGAGGGCGCGCGCGACGTGCTGGAATCGCTCGAGCGGGTGCCCCGAGAGATAGAACCCGAGCGCCTCCTTCTCGTAGGCGAGGAGCTGCTCGGCCGGCCATTCCGGCACGGACGATCCGGCGCTGGCGCCGGGGCGCCCCGCCACCGGAGAGCTCGCGCCGAGCGCCTCGAACAGCGACGCCTGCCCTTCCGCGCGGGACCGCTGCGTCCGCTGCCCCACCTCCATGGCCTGATCCAGGGAGGCGAGCAGCCCGGCCCGCGTCGGTCCGAGCGCATCGACGGCGCCGGCCCTGATCAGGCTCTCGATGACCCGCCGGTTGATCAGCCGGAGGTCCGCGCGGCTGCAGAAGTCGATCAGCGAGGTGAACGGACCCGATTCCTGCCGGGAGCGCACGACCGCGTCGATGGCACCCGCCCCCACGTTCTTGACGGCGGCCAGACCGAAGCGGATGGCGTTGTCGGCCACGGTGAAGCGGGCGCCTGACACGTTGATGTCCGGCGGCCGGATGGCGAGACCCATCGCCCGGCACTCGTCGATGTACTGGACGAGCTTGTCGGATCGGTCCATTTCGGAGGTCAGCAGCGCCGCCATGAACTCGACGGGGTAGTTCGCCTTGAGGTACGCCGTCTGGTAGGCCACGATCCCGTAGCAGGCGGCATGGGACTTGTTGAAGCCGTACCCCGCGAACTTGTCGACAAGCTCCCAGATGCGCTCGGCCTTCCTGCCCTCGATCTTGCTGGCGCGGCACCCGGCCAGGAACTGGTCGCGCTGCCGGGCCATGAGCTCGCGGTCCTTCTTGCCCATGGCCTTGCGGAGCGTGTCGGCCTCGGCCAGCGTGAAGCCCGCCAGCCGCGCGGCGAGCCGCATGACCTGCTCCTGGTAGACGATGATCCCGTACGTCTCCTGGAGCTCCTGCTCCATGGCCGGGTGCTCGTACGTGATCTCGGCCTGGCCGTGCTTGCGGCGGACGAACTCCGGGATGTGCTCCATCGGGCCGGGCCGGTACAGGGCCACCATGGCCACGATGTCCTCGATGCGGTCGGGCCGGAGCTTCTGGAGTGCGTCCCGCATCCCCCCCGACTCCAGCTGGAAGACGCCGGCCGTGCGCGCCTCGCTGAGGAGCCGATACGTCGGAGCGTCGGCAAGGGGGAGGGCGTCGAGGTCGACCTCGACGCCCCGCGACTCCTTGATCAGCGCCACCGCGGCCGTCAGCACGGTGAGCGTCTTGAGGCCGAGGAAGTCCATCTTGAGAAGGCCGAGCTTCTCGATCGGACCCATGGCGAAGCCCGTGATCAGCTCGGGCCGCTTGGGATCCTTGTAGAGCGGGATCCGCTCCATGAGGGGCTCGTCGGAGATGACCACGGCGGAGGCGTGCACCGAGGCGTGCCGCGTGCATCCCTCGAGGGCCCGAGCGACCTGCCACATCTCCCCGACGCGCTGGTCGCGCTTCACCAGCCCGGCGAGCTCGGGGGCCTTTTCCAGCGACTCGTCGAGCGTGATGTTGAGCGGAAACCCGGGCACCAGCTTGGCGATGCGGTCGGCCTCGGCGTAGGAGAGCCCGAGGACCCGAGCCACGTCGCGGATCACCGCCTTGGCCCCCATGGTCCCGAACGTGATGATGTGGGCGACCCGGTCCGCCCCGTAGCGATCGACGACGTAGCGGATCACCTCGTCGCGGCGGTCGTCCGCGAAGTCGATGTCCATGTCCGGCATCGAGATCCGTTCGGGGTTCAAGAATCGCTCGAAGATCAGCCCGTACCGGATGGGATCCACGTTGGTGATGCCAAGGCAGTACGCCACCAGCGAGCCCGCCGAGGACCCGCGACCCGGGCCCACCGCGATCCCCTGGCGGCGGGCATGGGCGATGAAATCCCACACCACCAGGAAGTAGCCGGAGAATCCCATCCGCGAGATCACCGAGAGCTCGAAGCGAAGCCGCTCCTCCACCGCGTCGGCCGGGATGGCTCCGTAGCGGCGATGCAGCCCCTCCCGGGCCAGGCGCTCGAGGTACGAGTCGAGGCTCTCGCCCAGCGGCACCTGGTAGTTCGGCAGGTGGAAGGCGCCGAAGCTCAGCTCGAGGTCACAGCGCTCGGCCACCGCCATCGTGTTCCGGTACGCCTCGGGCAGGTCCCTGAACACGTCGCGCATCTCGGGAGCGGACTTGAGATAGAACTCGTCCGTCGAGAAGCGCCACCGGTTCGGGTCGTCCATCGTGCTCCCGGTCTGGATGCACAGGAGCACCTCGTGGGCCCGGGCGTGCTCCGAGGCGAGGTAATGCGAGTCGTTGGTGCCGCACACGGGAGCGCCGATGCTCCGGGCGATCCGCAGGGTGCCCGCCGTCACCCGCGTCTGGGCCTCCAGTCCGTGGGACTGCACCTCCATGAAGTAGTGGTCCTTGCCGAACACCTCCTGGTACCAGCCCGCGATCTGGGCGGCGCGGGCATCGTCGCCGGCCCCGAGCAGCTTCGAGACCTCGGAGTTCAGGCACCCGGACAGGACGAGGAGCCCGTCGGCATGCTGGGCCAGGAGCTCGTGATCCACGCGGGGCTTGTAGTAGTACCCCTCGAGGTAGGCCCTGGACACGAGCTTGACGAGATTCCGGTACCCGGTCGCGTTCCGGACGAGGACGGTGGCGTGGCTCGCTCCGTCGTAGCTGCCGTCCTCCTTGGAGCGCTCGAAGCGATTGCCGGGCGCGACGTACAGCTCGCAGCCCACGATCGGCTTGATCCCGGCCTTCCGGCAGGCGGTGTAGAAATCGATCGCCCCGAAGAGATTGCCGTGGTCGGTGAGGGCGAGCGCCGGAAACTCCAGCTCTCGCGCCCGGCGGACCAGTCCCTCGAGCCGGGCCGCACCGTCGAGCAGGCTGTACTCGGAGTGGACGTGGAGGTGAACGAAGTCAGCGGACACGGGCTCAGGCCGTCGCGGGCAAGGGCGCTACTCCCACTCGATGGTGCTCGGGGGCTTGGAGGAGATGTCGAGGACCACGCGGTTGACGCCCTTCACCTCGTTGCTGATGCGCGAGGAGATCCGTGCCAGCAGATCGTAGGGCAGCCTCGCCCAGTCGGCCGTCATGGCGTCCTGGCTCGTGACGGCGCGGAGGGCCACGACCTGCGCGTAGGTGCGGAAGTCCCCCATGACGCCGACGGTCCACACTGGCAGCAGCACGGCGAAGGCCTGCCAGAGTTCCCGTTCGAGGCCGGCCCGACGCACCTCGTCCTGCACCACGGCATCGGCCTCGCGCAGGATGGCCAGGCGCTCTTCCGTCACCTCGCCGAGAACCCTGATGGCCAGCCCCGGCCCGGGAAACGGCTGCCGCCAGATGACGTCCGCGGGCAGCCCGAGCAGCCGTCCGACCTCCCGCACCTCGTCCTTGAACAGCTCCCGGAGCGGCTCGATCAGCTTGAACTGCATCGAGCTGGGCAGCCCCCCCACGTTGTGGTGGGTCTTGATGGTTGCCGAGGGCCCCTTGAAGGACACGGACTCGATCACGTCGGGGTAGAGCGTCCCCTGGGCGAGCCACGGGATCTGGCCCAGCTTCTTCGCCTCTTCCTCGAAGACGGCGATGAACTCGCCCCCGATGATCCTGCGCTTGGCCTCCGGATCTCTGACACCTCGCAAACGCGTGATAAACCGATGGCTTGCATCGATGTGGATGAGTTTCATCCTGAAGGTGTCGCGAAAGGTCGCCACCACACTGCAGGCCTCGCCGAGCCGGAGCACGCCGTTGTCGACGAAGAGGCAGGTGAGCTGCTCGCCGATGGCCCGATGGACGAGCGCAGCCACCACCGATGAGTCGACACCTCCCGAAAGGGCGCAGAGGACGCGGTCCGAGCCAACCGTCCGCCGGATCGACTCCACCGTCGACTCGACGAAGGAGGCCATCGACCAGTCCCCTTCGGCGCCGCAGATCCGGAGGAAGTTTTCGAGAACGGCTCTGCCCTGCGGCGTGTGGGCGACCTCCGGGTGGAACTGCACGGCGTAGAGCCGGCGAGCCGGATCGGCCATGGCGGCGACCGGACAGTTGTCCGTGGTCGCCAGCGCGGCGAAGCCGGGGGGCGCTCGGCGCACCGTGTCGCCGTGGCTCATCCACACCTGGACGCGGCCATTCCGCTCGGGCACGACGCCCTCGAGGATCTCTCCGGCGCCGAGCAGCAGCAGCTCCGCGCCGCCGTACTCCCGCACAGCCCCCGGTTCGACCTCCCCGCCGAGGAGGTAGGCCATGGCCTGCATGCCATAGCAGATCCCCAGGATCGGGATCCCGGCCTCGAAGAGCCGCCGATCGGGGAGCGGCGCGCCCTCGTCGTAGACGCTGGACGGCCCCCCCGACAGCACGATGCCTCGGTACCCGGCGGCCAGCACCTCGTCCACCGGACACGTGCAGGGCAGGATCTCGGAGTACACGGACAGCTCGCGGATACGGCGGGCGATGAGCTGGGTGTACTGCGACCCGAAATCGAGGATGGCGATCCTGGTCATCGAAGTCGCGGGCCGGGCCCGTTGCTCTCCCACCCGGCGCTGACCCCACTGGTCTTCACGGTGGTGCGATCCGCGGTCGCGGACCGGGAGACACGCGCCAGGACCCGCCGCCGCCACTGGACGACCACGAGCGTGGACGCGCGCCTCAGCGCGGTGAGCCCAGCTTCTGCGCCCGCTGAAATACCTTGCCCTCGGTCTTGATCGAGGGCGCGATGATCAGCTCCGTCTGCTGCAGCTCGCGGATGTTCCGGGCGCCGATCGACCCCATGCACGTCCGGATGGCGCCGACAAGGTTCAGGGTGCCGTCCTCGGTGAAGGCCGGGCCGAACAGGATCTGTTCCAGCGTGCCGGACACGCCAACCCGGATGCGGGTCCCCCGGGGCAGGTTCGAGTGCGGCGTGGCCATGCCCCAGTGGTAACCGCGCCCCGGGGCTTCCTGGGCGCGCGCAAAGGCGGATCCGATCATGACCGCGTCCGCTCCGGAGGCCAGGGCCTTGCAGATGTCCCCGCCCGTGGTCATCCCGCCGTCGGTGATGATGGGCACGTAGCGCCCGGTCTGCTTGTAGTGGAAGTCGCGCGCGGCAGCGGAGTCCGCGGTGGCCGTGACCTGAGGCACACCGAGCCCCAGCACCTCGCGGCTCGTGCACGCCGCCCCCGGCCCCACGCCGATCAGCAGGGCATCGACGCCGCAGTCCATGAGCTCGAGGCAGGCCTCGTAGGTGACGGTGTTGCCCACGATCAACGGAATCGAGAGGTTCTTCTTGAGCCGCCGCAGATCGACCGCCTCGTACTCGGTCGAGATATGGCGGGCGGTGGTGACGGTCGATTGCACCACGAACAGGTCGGCCCCACCCTCTTCCGCAATCTTGGCAAAGCGCTCGGCCCGCTGGGGGATCGCCGAAACCGCGACCGGTCCGCCCCCCTTCTTGATCTCCGAGATCCGCCGGTGAATGAGATCTTCCTTGATCGGCTCTCCGTAGATGCTCTGGATAATCCGCGTCGCTTCCTCGAGGCTGGCCGAGGTGATGCGCTCGATCACCGCGTCGGGATCCTCGTAGCGGGAGAAGATGCCCTCGAGGTTGAGCACGGCCAGCCCCCCGAGGCGCCCCATCTCCACCGCGAGCGGCGGGCCCACCACGCCATCCATGGCCGCGGCCATGACGGGGATCTCGAAACGGCGCCCGCCGAGTTCCCACGAGATGTCGACGTCGTTGGGATTGATCGTCAGCGTCCCCGGCACCAGCGCGATGTCGTCGAAACCGTATGCCGCCCGGGCCTTGCGCCCACGCCCTACCCACATGCCCATGCTGGTGTCTCCCGCTCGAGATACGCTGTATGTAGATAGGCCGACGCTCGGCTATACCGTATTTGGGGGAGTATACGGACCACTCCCCGTGCTGTCAACCACGGGACGCTTGCGCATGCTCCCACATGAGGCGCAGGCCTTCGAGTCGGAGGTTCGGGTTGACGATCTGGAGGGTGCGGGCGACGCGGTGGAGCTGCGCGGCGAGGCCGCCCGTCGCGATGACCTTGGCGTCCGGGCCGAGCTCGGCGCGGATCCGGTCGACCAGCCCGTCGACGAGGCCGGCGTACCCGAAGACGACTCCGGACTGGAGATTCGTCGCGGTGTTGCGCCCGATCGCGGTCGCGGGGGCCAGGAGCTCGACGCGGAACAGACGCGCCGCCCGCGACACCAGGGCCTCCGCGGCGGTCACCATCCCGGGGGCAATGGCGCCTCCCACGAACTCGCCGCGCGCGTTGATGCAGTCGAAGTTCGTCGCCGTGCCGAAGTCCACCACGATCAGGGGAGGGCCGTACAGGGCGACGGCGGCGACCCCGTTGCACACGCGGTCGGCGCCCACCTCGGTCGGGTTGTCGACGGCCAGCGGCAACGGCACGTTGACGCCCGGGCGCACGGTGAACGGCTCCTTGCCGAAGTAGGTGCCGCACATCCACTCGAGGGTCTGCTGGACGGGCGGCACGACGTTCGAGATGGCGATCCCGCTGATGTCCTGGACCCGGATGCCCCGCGTGCCGAGGAGCGTCTGGATGAACACCCCGTACTCGTCGGCCGTCTGGTCCCGCCGGCTGGTGAGCCGCCACGACACGAGCAGGCGCGCGCCCTCGTAGACGCCGACGCTGGTGTTGGTGTTGCCGACCTCGAGGACGAGCAGCATGCTAGTCGCGCGCGACCACCGCGATCTCCCCCGACCACACCGGGAGCAGCCGCCCGTCGTCGAGGCGCACGAGGAGGGCGCCCTCCGGGGAGATGTCCTCGGCCGCGCCGGACAGTCCGGCCGGCGTGGTCACCATGGTGCCAAGCGAGATCGCCCGCCGCCGCCAGTCCGGACGCAGGCTGGCGAACCCGCCGGCGATGTAGCGCGCGTAGCGCCGGTCCAGCGCGGCGAGCACGGCGTCGAGCAGCGCACCGGTGTCGTGCGCCCGACCCGTGGCCAGCCGGAGCGAGATGGCGGAGCGCGCGACGTCGGGCGGGAATGCCTCCTGGTTGACGTTGAGCCCGATGCCGAGCAGCACGTGACGCAGGCGTCCGGCCGCGTCCGCCACCGCATCGGGGAGAATCCCGCCCACCTTGTGTCCCCGGATGAGCACGTCGTTCGGCCAGCGAATCCCGGCCTCGATGCCGACGGCCTCGAGGGCGTCGGTGACGCCGAGGGCGGCCACGTGCGACAGCTGCGGAGCGTGGGCCACGCCGATCGCCGGTCGCAGGAGCACCGAGAGGAGCAGGCTCTGCCCGGGCGCGTCCCACCAGGAGCGCCCCTGCCGCCCGCGGCCCCGGCGCTGGTGGCGCGCGGTGACCACGGTCCCCTCCTCGGCGCCCTCGGCGGCAAGGCCGGCCAGCTCGGCCTGGGTGGAATCGACCTCGTCGCGCGCGATCACGCGACGGCCGATGACCCGGCCCGGACCCACCGCGGCCATCAGCGGGGCCGGCGGCCCGGGGCGGTCATTCGAGCGCGCCGAGGCTCGTGGCGAGCTTGGCGTGCCGCGCGTGCTGCTCCGCGAGCCGGCCCCGCTCGCGCTCCACCACCTCGGCGGGAGCGCGCTCGACGAACTCCGCGCGCCCGAGCTTGGACTCCAGCTGCGCGACCTCGCGGGCGGTGCGCTCGATCTCGCGGGCGAGCCGCTGGCGTTCGGCCTCGAGGTCGACGATGCCGGCGAGGCCGACGTAGACCTCGGCGTCCGCCGTCACCGCCACCGCCGAGTGAGGCGGCCGCACGGCCCCGGGCACCACCTCGAGGCGGGCCCGCGCCAGGGACGCGATGAGGGCGCCCGTCTCCCCGATGCGCGCGGCGGCGGCAGCGTCCGCGGGCCTGATGATCACCGGCACCTCGACGCCGGGCGCGATGCGGCTCTCGCTGCGGATCGATCGGATGGCTCCGACGATGGCGATGACGGAGGCCATCTCGCCCTCGGCGGCGGCGTCGTGGGTGCCCCGGGCCGGCTTCGGATAGGGCGCCATCATGATCGACTCCCCCGAATGGGGCAGCCGCTGCCACAGCTCCTCGGTGATGAAGGGCATGAACGGGTGCAGCAGCCGCAGGGTGGTCTCGAGGACCTCGACCGCCGTGCGCTGAGCCGCCGCCCGCGCCACCGGATCCCCCATCTGGTACAGCCGCGACTTGGCGATCTCCAGGTACCAGTCACAGAACTCATGCCACATGAACTGGTACACGATGGAGGCCGCCTCGTTGAAACGGTACCGGTCGAGGGCCCGGCGCGTGGCCTTGACGGTGGCGCGGAGGCGGCTGCGGATCCAGCGGTCGGCGATGCCGAGATGCGCGCGCCTCGTCCGTTCCGGCGCGTAGCCCTCGAGGTTCGCCAGCACCAGGCGCGCCGCGTTCCAGATCTTGTTGGCGAAGTTCCGGTAGCCCTCGATCCGGTCTTCGGCGATGCGGATGTCCCGCACACCGGGCACCGCCAGCGCGCCCAGCGTGAACCGGAAGGCGTCGGTGCCGTAGGTGTCCATGAAGGCGAGCGGGTCCACGACGTTGCCCTTCGTCTTGGACATCTTCTGGCCCTCGGCGTCGCGGACTAGTGTATGGATGTACACGTCGCGGAACGGGACGTCCCCCATGATGCGCAGGCCGAACATGGCCATGCGCGCCACCCAGAAGAAGAGGATGTCGTACCCGGTGACGAGCACCGACGTCGGGTAGAAGACCGCGAGGTCCGACGTCTCCTCCGGCCAGCCGAGCGTCGAGAACGGCCACAGGCCCGAGGAGAACCAGGTGTCCAGGACGTCGTCGTCCTGGCGGACGGCGCCGCCGCAATCGGGACAGGCGCTGAGGTCCGTGCGGGACACGTGCACGCTGCCGTCCGCCGCACAGTACCAGGCGGGGATGCGATGGCCCCACCACAGCTGCCGCGAGACGCACCACGGCCGGATGTTCTTCATCCAGTGCTCGTACGTCCTGGTCCAGCTCCGCGGCACGATCCTGATCTTCCGCGTCCGCACCGCGGCGAGCGCGACCTCGGCCATCGGCTTGACGTTGACGTACCACTGCGTGGAGACGAGGGGCTCGACGACGGTCTTGCATCGGTAGCAGAGGCCGACGGCGTGCCGGTATGGCTCGATCCGCTCGACGAGGCCGAGGGCCTGCATGTCCTCGATGATGCGCCGCCGGCACTCGAAGCGGTCGAGCCCCGCGTAGGGCCCGGCGAGGGCCGTCATCTTCCCGTCGAAGCCGATCACGGTTCGAACGGGCAGGCCATGGCGGCGCCCGATCTCGAAGTCGACGGGGTCGTGCCCGGGCGTCACCTTGATGACCCCCGTGCCGAACGCCGGATCCACCGCCTCGTCGGCCACGACGCGGATCGAAACGATCCCCTGCACCGAGGGAACCTCGAGGGTTTGCCCCACGTACGTCGCGTACCGCCGATCCTTCGGGTGGACGGCGAGGCCGGTGTCGCCAAGCTTCGTCTCCGGGCGCACCGTGCCCAGCGTCAGCGGCCCGTACCTGATGTAGACGAACTCGCCGTCGCGCTCCTCGCGCTCCACCTCGAGATCCGACAGCACGGTCTGGCAGCGCGGGCACCAGTTCACGATGTAGTCGTCCTGGTAGATGAGCCCCTCTTCCCAGAGCCGCACGAACACCTCGCGCACGGCGGCGGAGAGCCCGGGGTCCATAGTGAACCGCTCCCGGCTCCAGTCGCAGGACGCCCCCAGCCGCTTGAGCTGGGTGATGATGGTGCCGCCCGACTCCGCCTTCCACTGCCACACGCGGGCGAGGAAGGCCGCGCGCCCGAGGTCTTCCTTGGTCTTGCCCTCGGCGGCGAGCTGGCGCTCGACCACATACTGGGTGGCGATGCCGGCGTGATCCGTCCCGGGAACCCAGAGGGCGTTCGCGCCGTCCATCCGCTTGTACCGGATGAGGATGTCCTGCAGGGTGTTGTCCAGCGCGTGGCCCATGTGGAGCGATCCCGTCACGTTCGGGGGCGGGATCACGATGCTGTACGGCGTCTTCGCGGCGGCGGGATCAGCCCCGAAGTAGCCCCGGCTCTCCCATTCGCGATACCACCGGGGCTCGACCGAGGCGGGGTCGTAGCGGTCGGACAGGTCACCCATGACGGCGCGTCATTGTAGCACGGCGTCGGCGGCGGCCAGGCGCCAGCCCTGGGACAGGCGCGCCCAGGAGAGCGACCACGGGGCGGCGCGGCCGTCGCGCTCCTCGGCCGCCGCCACCGTGACGACCCCCGGCCGCCCTGGCGAACGGCCCTCGCACGCCGGCTCGGGATCGAGGTGCACGGGCAGCCGCCCCCTGAGCGCCGCATCCGGCACCAGCTCGGCCAGCGTCCGCTCGTCGCGGTCGTGCAGGGCCACGAAGAAGCGCGTCACCGCGGACTGCAGCTCGCGGTGCCACCCGTTCACCGCGTGGCCGCGCGCGAGCGCCAGGGTCTCGGCGGCGGGCTGGTACCGGTACACGTCGACCTGCTCGGTCTGTTCCTCGCACCCGGGCTTCCAGCCCGGATAGCGGGCCTCGTAGCGGAGGACGACCTCTCCCGGCCTGACCTCGGCCCCGGCCGCCCACAGCCCATCGGGAAAGTGCTCCGCCGTGCTCCACACGACGCGGACGGCGTCGGGGCCGGTCTGGCGCCACAGGTCGAGGCGCAGCGCGCGCGTGCCGCGACCGCTCCTCTCGCCCGTCCATCGCACGAGGAACTGGGCCTCCCCCTGACGCGTCGGCAGCCACTCCAGCACCTCGGGCGAGCCGCGCCACGCCCTCACCGCGAGCAGCGTCGCCCCGCCCCCGCTGCGCCCGTACACGCGCACGGATCCGGTCCGGCCCATGGTGCCGAGGGTGAAGCCACCGACGAGCAGCGGGGCCCGGGCGTTCGGCCCCCCGATCGCGCGCACGCCGAGCACGGCGCCGCCCCACGCCTCGGCGAATCCGTCGAGCTGCGCCTGGATGAACATCGGCGAGGCGAACGGTCCGCCGCTGTCCAGGCTCTCGATGACCTCCTCGTCGACCAGCGCATACAGGGGCCGCACGTCAACCCCGTCCTCGTCGGCTCCGTATGCCTCGAGCGCCCCCAGCAACCGGCTGGCCATCTCGCGGAACCGGTCGAGCCGGTCTCGCGGTTCGGCCAGCAGCTCACCGCGCCCTCCCACGCAGAGCAGGACCAGGACCAGGGCCACGACCGCCGCACCGCGCCGGATCATGCCGCTATCGTACAATGGCGGCGATGTTCCGGGTGCTCGACCGCTATGTCCTGAAGGAGCTCGCGGCACCCCTCGTCCTCGGCCTCGTCCTGTTCACGTTCTTCCTCGTCGTCGACCGCATCTTCCATCTGACCGATCTCGTGATCACCAAGGGCGTGCCGCCGCGCCTGGTCCTGTCGCTCCTCGTGTTCATGCTGCCGTCCTTCCTGACCCTGACGGTGCCCCTGGCGTTCCTGGTGGCGACCCTCATGGCCTGCGGGCGGCTCGCCGGGGACCTCGAGATCGTCGCCCTCCGGGCCTCGGGGGTCGGGCCTGTCCGCCTCGTCCGGCCGTTCCTCGTGGCCGCGGCGCTGGTGACGGCCGGCACCGCCGTGCTGACCCTGTCCGTCAACCCGCTCGCCAACACCGCATTCCAGCGGCAGCTCTTCACGATCCTGCAGACGCGGGCCGCCGCCGGGATCCAGGAGCGGACATTCAACGCCACGTTCCCGCAGTTCATCATCTACGTGGATGAGATGAGCCCGTCGCAGGTCGCGCTCCAGGGCCTTCTCGTGTCCGACGAGCGCGACCCCGAGGTCTCGCGCATCGTCACCGCTCGCCAGGGCCGCCTGCTCACCGACGAACAGCAGCGGCGGGTCACCCTCCGGTTCCTCGACGGCGCGCTGGGCGAGGTCCGGCGCGACGACCCGCACCGCTTCCGCCAGACGCGCTTCGCCCTCTACGACATGAACCTGCCGCTGGACAGCGGGCTGGCGTCGCCGTCGCGTCTGGCCAAGCCCGAGCGCGCCCTGTCCCTCGCCGCCCTGCGGGCGGAAGCGCGCGCCCCCGACACGGACCCCGCGACCGTCGCCGCGTACGAGGTCGAGGTGCACAAGCGCTTTGCCCTCCCGGCGGCGAGCCTGGTGTTTCTGCTCGTCGCGTTCCCCCTCGGGATCCGAACCCAGCGGGGCGGGCGCGCCGCCGCCCTCGGGATCAGCCTCGGTGTCGTCGTGGCCTACTACCTACTGTTCGGGTCCTTCGAGCGCCTCGCCCTGCGGGGCCAGGTTCCGGCCTGGGTCGCGCTGTGGATGCCCACCGCCATCTTCGGCGTGGCGGGACTGGGGCTCCTGGCCCTGGAGCGCTGGAAGCCACGCGCCGCCTGGGGAACTGCCCTCTGGCGCCTGGCCGGGCGGCCCTGGCGCCGACCGCGACGGCGCGCGGTGTCTGGCGACGAGCCCCCGGCGCGACGGCTGCACCGGCCGCGCGGCTCGAGCTTCGTGATCGACCGGTACATCCTCCGCCAGTACCTGGCCTATCTTGGCACCGGGCTGGGCGTGGCCGCCGTCCTCGCCCTCGTCGTGGATCTCTTCCAGACCCTCGACCGCGTCCTCCGCCTGAAGCCGCCCCTCACCTACGTCGTCCAGCACTTCCTCTTCCGGCTCCCCGGCCTGCTCTACCAGGGGTTGCCCATTATCGTGCTCATGGCGACCCTGTTCCTCTTCCTGTCGATGTCGCGGCAGCGCGAGATCGATGCGCTGAAGGCGGCCGGGGTGAGCGTGTACCGGACGAGCCTGCCCGTCCTCCTGTTCGCCCTGGGCATCAGTGCGGGGGCTGTCCTGTTCCAGGAGGCGCTCCTGCCCGGCATCAACGCGCAGGCCGAGGAGGTGGACCGTGTGAAGATCCAGGGCCACCGGCCGCGGCATCTGCAGCAGCAGTCGCGGATCTGGTACCGGGGAGCGGAAGGCCACTTCTACCGCATCGGGCTCCTCGACCCCCAGGACCGATCCCTCAACGGGCTCACCGTGATCGGGCTCGACCGCGACTTTCGCGCCGAGCAGCGCATCGATGCGCGGCGGGCCCGCTGGAACGGGTCGAGCTGGGAGCTGTCCGACGCCCTGGTGCGCGACCTCGGCGGCCCGGGCCTGCCGCGCACGACGGCCCTCGCCCAGATGTCCCTGCCCACCTCCGAGACGCTCGACGACTTCGTGCGCTTGCAGAAGCCGGCGGCCAGCATGAGCTACCTGGAACTGCAGGACTACGTCCGGACGCTACGGGAGGGCGGCCACCGGGTGGGCAAGTATGTCGTGGACATGCACGCGCGCCTGGCCTTTCCCCTCGTCAACGTCATCACCGCCCTGGTGGCCATCCCGTTCGCCCTGGCCGCGCCCCGGAGCGGGAGCCGCGCCGTGGGCATCGCGGCCGCGGTCGTCATCGCGGTGGGCTACTGGCTCGTGCACTCCCTGGCTCTGGCGTTCGCGAAGGCGGATCTCCTGCCTCCCCTCCTCGCCGCGTGGACCGCGAACATCGTGTTCGTGGGAATCGCCACGGCGCTGTTCCTTCGCGCCCGCACCTGATCTCCCCGCGGCGGCTCGAGCCACCCCTCCGGCGAGCGGGCTTTCACCGGTCGGCCTGGGGGCCAGGGTCCCGAGTCGACAGTTCGTCGCCTCACGGCGCCGGGCAGGGCGGGGGCCCTTCCCGCAGGACCGGGGCTTCTGCGGATCGCCGAGGCCGCACACCATCCCCATCCCGTGGCCCATTGAGTGCCGGCGACGCTCTCGCGACTCAGCCTACCCCGCGGGGATGGCCCCCACCCCGCCCGGCGCGTTGTCGGCACATCCCGGACTCGGGACACGAGGCGAAGACTAGGGGGACGGCTGGAGCTGGCGAAGGGCCTCCTCGAGCCGCTTCTGCTCCTGGCCGTAGATGTTCCAGTCACCCCGCCGCAGGGCGTCCTGGGAGCGCTCCCATGCCTCCCAGGCGCGCTGGACGAGCCCGCGGAGGGCACCATCCGCCCCCGTCACCGGCGCTCCGGGCGTGGTGGCCGCGGCTCGCGCGGAATCGTCGGGCTGGGTCCGGCCGCCG
>DATKEI010000485.1:0-7202 GCA_035544455.1 Binatia bacterium
GACCCGGCGATTCGGTCATCATGAGTCGTGCTCCTCTCTCGGATCCGGCCGGTGCGACCGGGGTTGGCTCAGCGGACGCGGCGTCCGCCGACCCGGGGGAGCGGCGCCCGCATCGCCGTCTCCCTCGCGCGCTCCGCTGACAAGTTGCAGGAGGCATGCCCGTACCGCGGTTGCCGCCGGATGGGCGAAGGGGCCCCGGCAAGGAAACGCACGGGCTTGCATAGGGCGGATCGCGCCCGCTCGGGGCCACCGGGCCGTGCAGCGTCCTGCGCTCTCGGTAGCCACGATTCGGCACGGGGGCCTCCGCGCTTGGGGAGCCTCTCCGCGCTTCCAGGACTCACAGCGGGAACTCGAGGCGCCGCCACGGCAGCGAGACGCTGGGCCGGCCCGTGTGGTCGGGCGGGTTGCGCCGGAGATCGGTGATCTCGCGGCCCTCCGCCGTGACGCGCACGCGCGCGGGATCCGGGACGTAGAACGAGAGCCCGTCGAGATCCGCGGCGGAGAGGGCCGGCGCGCTGCCGCTCCGGAGGGCAAGATGCAGCGCCCCGTCGGGGGCGACGGAGACGGCCCACGCGACCTCCTGGGCGGTCCGGCAGTAGCCGAGGGCCCGCCGCGTGGTGGTCACGAGGATGCGCCCGGCCCGGTGGAAGCCGGCCAGGCGCGAGAGCGCCTGGCGCGTCGGCGCCGCGAACGGCTCCTCGCGGCGCGCGATCTTCCCGAGATGCGTGTACAGGAGGCACACGCCCTCGCGCTGCACCAGCCGATCGAGCATCCCCGGGACCAGCACGTCGGCCAGCCCCCCCGCCGTCTCGTGGGAGCTGACGCCCCCCCAGTGGGGGTTGGACCGCATGAACTCGTGCACCTCGTGCCCGCTGCGCAGGCAGACGCGCCGAAGCACCTCGTTCGGCCCGTGCATCGCGTACTTGGCGTGCCCGACGGCGGCGAGGGCGCGCTTGGCCAGCTCCTTGGCGAGGGTGCGCCCGGAGGCGACGGCATGGCGGGCCGTGAAGATCCCACGCGGCGTCCACGGCACGCCCTGACCGACGACGCTGGTGACCCGTCCGCGCCAGACGTACTGGATCCCGTGGGCGACCGAGAGGTCCGCGTGGTACGCGGGCGAGCTCACCACGTCGCCCGAGCCCTTCATGATGTCGCCGTCGAGGTTGGTCGGGGCCACCGCGTGGTCCACCCAGACCTCGAGCCGGCAGCGGTGCCGCTCCAGCGACTCCAGCGCGCGGGCGGCGTCGGCGCGCGCACTCGCGAGGTCGCCGAACGAGTGGAGCACGTCGATGTGCCCGGAGCGGATGAGGGCGTGAACCATGGCCCGGCCGACCTCCCCGTCGCTCCAGTAGGCGAACTGTCCGGGGAACGCGTCGAAGTAGATGCTGTTGCCCACCTCGAGGCCGAGGCCGGGGCCCATCGGCCCCGCGTCCAGCGTGTTCAGGAACCGCATGCTCTCCAGGTACACGGACCGGTCCGGGGTCTCGTCCAGGTCGCTCGAGATCGCCAGGAGCGCGCGATACGGGTACGGCATCCGGCGGCGCGCGACCTCCCGGCACGTGCGATCGGGATCGGGCCGGCCCGGCGCGGGAGGCGCCTCCGCCGCGCCGGGCCGGCGCCGCGCCACGCCCTCGGCGGCCGCGCCGCTCATCGGGCTACCCGGATGCCGCCGCCACCGGCCGCGGCCAGCGACGGATAGCCGAGCCGGCGGTTCAGCGCGCCCGCCTCGGCGTCGAAGGCCGCGATCTCGCCCGGCGTCAGGACGTCCCGCCAGCGCTCATCCACGCGCACCTCTCCGGAGGCGTCGAGCCGCATGCCATTGCCGATCACGTGGTGCTCGGCGGCGCGCAAGGCGGGACGGGGCCGGCCGGAATCGACGCCGGCGAACGCGAACAGGCGGCGCAGGGTCGCCTCGGTGTCGACGCAGAGGGCCTCGTACCGGACGTCGGTCCACCGCTCGCGGTCGAGCCGCGCGACGATCGCCTCGGCCTCCTCGTTGCTCCGCCGCCACTCGCGGGCGGCCCCCGCCATGTCCGTGCAGTGGCCGGTGGGGGCGACGCCCGTGCCGCCGCCCCGGAGATGGGGATCGGAGGCATCGGCGAAGCGGCCCGGGTCCATGTAGGTGAGGGCCACGGCCCGTCCGTCCCGGACGAGCCGGATCACCCGGACGTCCAGGGCCGGGTTCCGCAGGAGGTACTTCAGACGGATCCCCGCCTTCGACGAATCGACGATGGCCGACGTGCCCGTTCGCGCGCAGATGGCCGCGGCCAGCGCTCCGTCCAGAAGTTCCCCGCGCTGCCGGTGCGCCCGCCAGCGCGGCGACGCGCCGAGGGCGAGGTCGCGCGCCCGCTCGAGCGCCGGGCCGCGATGGAGCGGGCCGAGGAGCCAGCGGGCATACGCGCTCCGTACGGAGCGGACGTCCGTCTCACCGCGGGTGAGGTCGAAGTCGAGGCCCTGCCGGCGAAGGTCGGCGGTGACGCCGGACCAGAAGCCGCACTGCCCGATGAGCTCGCGGCAGGAGCAGCGGTAGCGGGTGGCGTCTCCCAGGGAGGTGGCCTTCAGCTCGCCCACCGTCGAGAGGTCGGGGTGAGTGCCGAGGAGCATGGCGAGCAGCGTCGACCCCGAGTGGCTCGCGGCCAGGATATAGAGGAGGCGCGTTGGCGCGGGCCGCCCGCCGGCCGGCGCCATCAGCTCCGGTTCCAGACGAGGTCGCCCGCGGCCTCGGGGCGAGCGGGTGCGCTGTCCGGACGCCACCAGTCGCGCCCGTCAGGCGGAACGGGGCCGGCGGCATCGGGTGGCCCGGCCATCGCCGGCTCCGCGTCCCCGGGCCAGTACGCGGCGGGCGCCGGCACGGCGGCCGGCATCTGGCTCCGGACCACCCACAGGCGCAGCATGAGTCCCATGGCGCACCACATGCCCACCGCGCCTTCCCGCGGATAGAAGGTCTGGCTGCCGACGGCGGCGACCAGGAGGGCGAGCACCAGGGCGCACGTCATGCCCCCGACGGCCTGGAACATCGGGTCGCGTCGGTCGCGGAAGAGGCGGATCGCGTGGACCAGGATCACCACGTAGAACGGCATGACGAGCAGGAAGCCCACCGCCCCGTTGTCCAGGAGCATCTCGAGGTACGCGTTGTGGGGATGGGGGAAGGACTCGCCGTGCTCGTTCCACAGCCTCGCCGCCAGCCCCGTCCGCTGCATGGCCTGCCGGCCGTAGCCGACCAGGGGCGAATCCGTGATCTTGTCGATGATGACGGGCCAGGCGATGTTGCGGCCCGCGGTGACGACGTACCGGTCGACCTCCTGCCCCCCGAAGCCCTGGCTCAGCCGCTCGATCGCCCCCGGGACCGCGATGAGGAGCATCAGGGCCACGACCGGCCCGAGGAGCAGGTACTTGCGCCACTTGATCGCGCAGAGGCCCAGGCCGACCACCGCCCACGTCACGTACCCCGTGCGTCCGGCGGTGAGCGCCTGGCCATACACCACCGCGACCCCCACCAGCGCCAGCAGGATCTGATGAACCCGCCGCTTGGCCAGGACGAGACAGGCGAAGATCGCCCAGGAGGCGCCGGCCAGCATCATCGAGAGGTTGACCCGGTGGAACCCGATCTCGTTCACGAGGATCTTCAGGCTGCGATCGGCAAGGGCCTCGCCGTCCAGCATCATGCTCGGCGGCATCCAGCGAATGACCTGCAGGGCGAGCACCACGTACAGCCCGAGCGTCGCGCCCACTCCGAGCAGCAGCCGGCGGCGGTCCCGGCAGCCGTCGAACAGGAGCAGCCCGGGCACGACCCACTTCAGGCAGTTGACGAGGTACTCGCTGACCAGGTAGGCGGACGAGAGGTGGGACAGGTAGATGGTGCGACCCATTGCCAGCCGTAGCCAGCTGACGAGCACCACCGCCAGGTACACGCAGAGCAAGGCGTTGACGTATCCCGGCATGTCCCAGCGGACGCCGTCGCGCTGGCGCTGGGACCACCAGGCCAGGACGATCGAGGCCAGCGCCAGGTTCCAGGGATTCGCGCCCTGGATGCCGCCCATGGAGTTCGGGAAGTCGGGATGCTGGACCACACCGACGACGAGGATGAGCCCGCACAGCGCCTTGTACCAGTCGCGCCACGCGTAGACCGCGATGGCGCCCAGCACGAGCATGACGAGGGTGAACCGGATCACGCCGCGCGCTTCTCGTCACGCCGGTGGCCACCGATCGACCGCGGGGCCCGCGGCCAGCGGAGGATCTCGGCGAGGAGCAGCAACCCGAACAGCGTGTTGGTGGCGAGGTAGCGGCGCCAGAGCCGGCGGGGCTCCTGGCCGACCCGGTACAGCCACTCCAGGCCGAGCCGCTGCCAGCGCTCGGGGGCGCGGCGGACGTGACCGGCGACGACGTCGAACGAGCCGCCCACCCCGTGCCAGACGGAGACCGGCAGCGCCGTCCCCCAGCGCGCCATGAAGTGCTCCTTCCCGGGCGAGCTCATGGCCACCAGCAGCACGTCGGGCCGGGCGGCCGCGATCTCCGCCGCCACCTCGGCCTCCTCGGCGGGAGAGAAGTAGCCGTTCCGCCGGCCCGCGATCACCACGCCCGGAAAGTCGGCGGCGACGCGCTCGGTCACGCGGCGGAGCACGTCCTCGGTCGCGCCGAGGAAGAACACGCGATAGCCTCGGGAGGCCCCGTGCCGGAGCAGGGCGAGCATCAGATCGATGCCGGCGACGCGCTCCGGCAGCGGCCGCCCGAGGAGCCGGCTCGCCCACACCACCGCCATGCCGTCGGCGAGGATCACGTCGGACGAGAGGACGTCTCGGGCGAGGACGGCGTCGCGCCGCATGTTGACGAGCTTGGCGGCGTTCACGACGCCGATGCGCAGCCGCTGCCGCGCGACGATCGCATCGTCGATCAGCTGAAGGACGGCGGCCATGGTCATCGCCCGGACCGGTACGCCGAGCACATCGCGAGCCGGGCCGAGCGACGGCGGACTCATCGGGGCCCGACATCCCCCCGCCAGGCGGCGACCCGGCGGGCCGGCCAGGCGTAGAGCAGCCAGCCGAGGTGATAGGGGCGGTCCTCACGGTCCACGGTGACGGGCGGGAAGACGAGATCGAGCCCCGGCACCCGCATGCCGGCGTGGACGGAGCTCACCATCGCCTGGGCGTAGCGCGACAGCTTGCCGGGTTCCCGGCGCGCCACCTTGCGCCAGATGAGGTCGGCGGCCTCGTCGACGAGGGAGCCGCCCCGGAGCTCCGGCGATCGGGCGAGCCAGGCGAGGCCGCGCGCGATCGGCGCCGAGTAGTCGACGGAGGTGGCGGCGCCGAGCGCGAAGAGGGCCATCGGCGCCATGGCGTCCTGGTGCACGGCGTAGACCGGGTATCCTTCGACCACCGCGCCCGTCCGCCGGTCGTAGTGCCACCACCACTGGCCATCGGGGCCTTGCCGGCGGCAGAATTGCTCCGCGCAGCGCGTGGCCACCCGGGCGGCTTCGGGATCGCCCGTCAGGCGGTGGTAGAGGGCGAGGGCATGGACCGGGTACACGAGATCGGCAAAGCACGCGACGTGGGCGCGGAGACCGCCACCCTCCTCGCCCAGGCCGTGGGGAAAGATGCCGGAGATGGATGAACACGCGCGCATGAGCCGGCGGGCCAGGCGCTCGCGCAGATCGCCCACCGGCGCCTCGGCGTCCGCGCACAGCGCGGCCAGGCTCCACGCCACCGGCACGGTCTGGTACGCGCCCTCCGCGGGGGCGAGCTCCACCAGGCGGTCCCGCGCCCACTGCCGGTCGGCATAGCCAGCGGCGGCCGCCGCCCACAGGATGAGCGCCACGTCGCCGGGCTTCACGAGCCGGGACACGTCGCTCATCAGGCGGCCGCACACGTCGTGCAGGTCGTGGCCCCCCAGCACCGCCCGTGCCTTCACCGATTCGTCCTCGGCCATGCCGATCACGCTGATGGCGCTGTACCGGCGGCTCAGGCCCTCGGCCACGACGTCGCGACCGGCCGCGCGCACGCGGAACACGAACAGGCGCTCGTCGGGGCGGTACATCCGGCCGAGCGAGCGCAGGGCCAGCGGCCGGAGGCGGGCCATCAGCTCACCGGCCGGCTCGACGTCGCGGGACACGGCTCGCAGCGGGGTAGTCAGGCTCATCACACAGCTCCCGTGCCCCTGAGCACCACCGGAATGGTCCTCAGCAGGATTCGAAAGTCCAGGGCCAGCGACCAGTGTTCGATGTAGTACAGATCCAGCTCCAGCCACTTCGAGAAGGGCAGCAGGCTGCGCCCCGAGACCTGCCACAGGCAGGTGAGCCCGGGCTTGACGCTGAAGCGCTTGCGCTGCATGCCCTGGTCGAACATCTGCACGTCGCGGCACGACATCGGCCGGGGCCCGACGATGCTCATGTCACCCCGGATGACGTGCAGGATCTGGGGGAGCTCGTCCAGGCTGGTCCGGCGCAGGAAGCGGCCGACCCTCGTGATCCGGGGATCGTTGGTGATCTTGAAGATGGGCCCAGCCGCCTCGTTGAGGTGCTCGACCTCCTGCTGCCGCTTGTCGGCCCCGTTCACCATCGTCCGGAACTTGAGCATCCGGAATCGCCGCTTCAGGTAGCCCACCCGTTCCTGGGCGAAGAACACCGGCCCCGGCGAGTCCAGCTTGATCGCACACGCGATCAGGCCGAGCACGGGCAGAAGCAGGGGAAGCACGAGGAGCGAGGCGGCGAGGTCGAACATCCTCTTCACGAGCAGGCGCAGCTCGTCCTGGAACACCGGATCGAAGGAGAGCAGCGGGATGGGCCCGAACGGCACCAGCGCGATGCGGGCGCTCTTGACGTCGAACATGTCCGCCATCATGGAATGGCGGATGCCTTCCTCCTCGCAGGCCCGCGCCACCTTCTCCACCAGGCCGATCATGTCGCGCGGAATGGCGATCAGCACCTGGTCGATCACGTGGTCGCGCAGCACGGCCGGGATGTCGTCCAGCGTGCCCAGCACGGGCGACCCGAGGACGCGGGTGCCCACGCGGACCGGATCCGGGTCGAGATGGCCGATGATGTGGATGCCCCACGTCGACTTCTGCAGCAGCGCCTCGGCCAGGCGCCGCGCCCGCGGCCCGGTGCCGATGATGAGCACGCGGCGGAAATTCTCCATGCGATCGAGGGAGCGGCGGAAGTAGCGGATCATCCAGAGCCGGACGGCGAACAGCAATGCCACGTCCAGCAC
>DATKEI010000486.1:0-5476 GCA_035544455.1 Binatia bacterium
GCCCCCTCGAGTTCCTCGATCCCAAGTTCCTCGATTCCAAGGAGGAGAACGACATGGCCCGACGCACGGCACTCTGGCTTCCCCCTCTGGTCGCGGCGCTGCTCGTCGTCGTTGCGACGGGTCTCGCTCCGGCTCAGACGGCGAAGCGGGGCGGAGTATTGAGCATCGCGGACCCCGTCGGGCCCCCTGTGCTGGACCCCCACAAGGACGGCTCGTACCAGTCGTCCGGCATGGTCCTCACGATCATGTACGAGGGGCTTCTCACCCGGGACGCCGCCGGGGAGCTGCGGCCCCATCTGGCCGAGTCCTGGAAGGCCGTCAGCCCGACCGTGTACGAGTTCAAGATCCGCCGGGGCGTGACCTTTCACAACGACCGCGAGATGGATGCGAGCGATGTCAAGTACTCCTTCGAGCGGGAGCTCGATCCCAAGACGGGCTCGCCGTTCCGGGCGATCTGGAGCGTCATCGACAAGGTCGAGGCACCGGACCGGTCGACGGTGCGGTTCACGCTGAAGTACCCGAGCGCGCCGTTCCTCAACTACCTGGCCGGACCCTACGGCCACCAGATCGTGGCGAAGGAGGCCGTCGAGAAGCACGGCGACCTGAACCAGGTCGCGGTGGGCACGGGGCCGTTCAAGCTGGTCGAGTACGTGCCGGACAGCCACCTGAAGTTCGAGCGCCACGCCGGCTACTGGAAGAAGGGGCTTCCGTACCTCGACGGGCTCAACATCCGCATCGTCAAGGACGAATCCGCCCGGCTCGCCGCGGCCCGGGCCGGGGCGGCCGATATCACCTACGTCACGGCGGTCAGCGCCCCGGCCGTGAAGGCCGACCGGAACCTCACCCTGGTCGAGGGCGACAACGTGTTCTACGGGATGACCCTCGCCCAGTTCATCCCGAACGCCTCGAAGGCGCCGTTCAGCGACACGCGCGTCCGCCAGGCCATGAGCCTGGCCATTGACCGGAAGGAGCTGCTGGACACGGTCGTCTTCGGGTCCGGGGCGGTCTCCGGGCCGGTTCCGCCCGGCATGGGCGCCGTCGCCTTGAAGCCGGACTACCGCGTCGATCTCGACAAGGCCAGGGCGCTCCTGCGCGAGGCCGGCCATCCCAATGGCTTCAAGGCCACCGCCAAGGTGTCCCCGCAGTATCCGCTGGACGTGGCCGATTGCCAGATCATCAAGAATCAGCTCCAGCGCATCGGGATCGAGCTGGAGATCCAGCTCGTGGAGTGGGGGCAGTTCCTCAAGGAGTGGCTGGGCGGCAACTACGACACGGTGTGTCTCACCAGCGGACCGCTCCCGGATCCCGACGGCTTCACCTACGACTACTTTCACTCGAAGTCGCCGCGGAACCGCGCGAAGTTCGTCACCGGCGAGCTCGATGACATCGTGACCCAGGCCCGGCAGGCGGTCGACCCGGCGAAGCGGCGTGAGCTGCTCCTCGAGGTCCAGCGCCGCGTCCTGGATCTCGCCCCGGTCATCTACCTCTACAGCGCCAACGGTTTCGAGGTGCACCGGGCCTCGGTCAAGGGTTACAAGCCGAACCGCATCAGCCGCTACGGGCTCAGCGAGACCTGGCTGGACAAGTAGCGCCTTCCGCCGTCGGGCGGCCTTCTCTGGCGCCGCCGGCCCGGCGCCGGACGCCGCTGCCGGCGGCGCCATTGCCCGCCCCCACGCCGAGGTAGGCTGCGCCCGCGATGCTCCGGTTCCTCACCCAGCGGCTGCTGATCCTCGTTCCCATCGTGCTCGGCGTCTCGATGCTGTCCTTCCTCCTCCTCTACCTCATCCCGGGCGATGTGGTGGACATCCTGATGGGGCAGGAATCGGGCGATCCGGAGCGCCTCGCCGAGCTCCGGCGCCTGTTTGGCATCGATCGCTCCCTGCCCGTCCGGTATCTGGAGTGGCTGGGCGAGGTGGTGCGCGGAAACCTCGGACGGTCGTTCGTGACCCGGCGGTCCGTTCTGGCCGAGATCCTCACCGCCTTCCCGGTGACGCTCCAGCTCACCGCGGCCTCGTTGCTCGTCGCCCTGGTCGTGGGCGTGCCCCTGGGGGTGTTCGCCGCCGTGCGCCGAGGGCGTGGCTCGTCGCTGGGCATCAGCGTCCTGGTCCTGCTCGCGCTCTCCGTTCCCAGCTTCTGGCTGGGGATCCTGTTGATCCTGTTCGCCTCGCTCTACCTCAACTGGTTCCCCCCGCAAGGGCTCGTGCTGCTCTGGATCCAGCCGGTCGAGGCGTTCAAGCAGCTCTTGCTGCCGAGCCTCGCCCTGGGCCTGGCGCTCGGGGCGATGATCATGCGGATGACGCGGTCGTGCATCCTCGAGGTCCTGGCCCAGGACTACGTGCGCACCGCCCGCGCCAAGGGGCTGGCGGAATGGCTGGTCATCGGCAACCACGCGCTCCGGAACGCGCTCATTCCGGTGGTGACCCTGGTCGGGCTGCAGTTCGGCTACTTGCTCGGGGGCGCCATCGTGATCGAGGAGATCTTCTCGTTGCCGGGCATGGGCCGCCTGGTTCTTCGATCGATCGCCCAGCGCGACTTTCCGCTGGTGCAGGGGGCGCTGCTCCTGGCCGGGACCGGCGTGGTGCTGCTGAATCTGTGCGTGGACCTGCTCTACGTGGCCATCGATCCCCGCATGCGGCGGCGCTGATGCTCGGGCGCGCCACGTCCGGTCCCGATGCTCGCCGCATACCGGTGCGCCGCTACGCCCTCTCCGCCGCCGGCGTCGCCGTGGTTGCGCTGCTCGGGCTGGTTGCCTTGCTCGCTCCGCTGGCGGCCCCCGTGGACCCGATGGTCATGAACCCCCGCGCGCGGCTCGCTCCGCCGTCGGGCGCGCATCCCATGGGGACCGATCAGTTCGGCCGTGACATCCTGAGCCGGGTCATCCACGGCACCCGCATCTCACTCGGCGTGGGGGTGGGCTCGGTGGCCCTGTCTCTCGGGGTGGGGCTCGCCCTCGGGGCGCTGGCGGCCTCCCGGGAGGGCGTGATGGATGCGTTCGTCATGCGGGGAATGGACGTGCTCCTGGCCTTTCCCGCCATCCTCCTGGCCCTGGCTCTGATGGCCGTGCTCGGCTCGAAGCCGCGGAACGTCGTCTTCGCCATCGGCCTGGTGTACCTGCCGGTCTTTGCCCGCACGGCCCGGGCGGCCATCCTGACCATCAAGCACCGCGAATTCGTCGAGGCGGCCCACGCCCTCGGCCGGGCCGACCTGTCCCGATTCTTCCGCCACATCCTGCCCAACGCGCTGGCACCCATGCTGGTGCAGGCGAGCCTCAGCGTGTCCACCGCCATCCTGGCCGAGGCGGCGCTGAGCTTCCTCGGCGTGGGGACGCAGCCGCCGACGCCCTCCTGGGGCGGCATGCTCTCCGAGAGCCGCGCCTTCATGGAGGTGGCCCCGTGGACCGCCGTGTTCCCGGGAGTCGCTATCATGGTGGCGGTGCTCGGTTTCAACCTTCTCGGGGACGGCATCCGCGATCTGCTGGACCCGCGACTGCGCAACCTGTGACCGCCGGGGAGAGGACCGACATGCTGACACTGCGGATACGCGCCAGCGAGACGCTCCAGGACCTGACCCGCATCGCCCGGCACGGGGGGCGCTGACATGCCTCACGTGCGCATCAACGGGATCTCGCTCCACTACGAGGAGGCCGGCCGCGGTCGGCCGGTCGTGCTGGCCCACGGCTTCTCGGCCACCGGCCGGATGTGGGAGGGTCAGGTGGAGGCGTTCAGAAACCGCTGCCGGGTCATCACCTACGACGCGCGCGGCCAGGGGCGGTCGGAGGTGCCGGCCGCGCTCGCGGATTATTCGCAGCCCACGATGGTCGAGGATCTGCGGCAGCTCATCGCCCACCTCGGTCTCGAACGCCCCGTGGTGGGCGGGCTCTCGATGGGCGGCAACGTGGCGGTCAACCTGGCGCTGGCCCATCCCGGCGCGCTGGCGGGGGTGCTCGTGTGCGACACCGGGGCCGGATCGGACGAGCCCGAGACCTGGGCCGGCAAGGTGCAGCGCTGGATCGAGATCCTGGACGGGCCTGGCATCGAGGCGTTCGCCGAGGACTACCTGCGGGACCCGATTCTCGCCGACTATGCGGATCGCAGCCCGGCCGCGCGCGAGTTCCTGCGGTCGGCCATCACGTCGAACACGGCCGCCGGCCTCGCCCGTGGGCTCAGCGGAGTCGTGGGCAAGCGCCCCAGCCTCTATTCGCTGAAGGATCGGCTGTCCGCCCTGGCGGTCCCCGCCGTCATCGTGGTCGGCGATCGCGACTACTGGTGCACGCGCGTGTCGGAGTTTCTGGCCGCGACGATCCCGGGCGCCGAGCTGGTGGTGATCCACGGCTCCGGCCACATGACCAACCTGGAGGAGCCCGGGCAGTTCAACCGCGCCCTCGCCCGGCTCCTGGACCGGGTCGAGGGGGCGGCGGCGTGACCTCGGGCAGCGGGGGGGCTCGAGCCGGGCGCGCCGCCGGCCGCGGGCGAAGGGGCCCACCCGTCGCGTCAGGGCGACCGGCACGGCGAGAAGGATGGCGGCGGCGAGAAGGGCGAGGATCCCCAGCAGCCGCCTCGTGGGCGTACCCCGCACCGGGGCCGAGGGCCACCGGGCCCCGATCTCCAGGCCGGGCCGGGAATCGGCGTTGATCCGCTCGATGACGGCGGGCGATGGCGACCGCCCATGAAGTTCGTCTCGTGGAATCTCAGCAGCCGGGCGCCGGTGTTTCGCCAGGCCGACACCTTCATCGTGTCGTTCCCCAAGAGCGGACGCACGTGGCTGCGCGTCTTCTTGCACGCCTACATGGCGGCCGTGGACCGGCGCCCCTTCTCCCTGGACGATCCGTCCGCGCCCGGCCGCTTTCCTCGCGTGCTGTTCACGCACGATCGCTTCGAGCATCGGGCGCTCGGCAACTGGTGGTCACGCCTCCGGGGCAAGCACCTGATCCCCGGACGCGACCGCCGGACCAAGAGAATCGTGCTCCTCGCGCGCGATCCGCGCGACGTCGTGGTCTCGCACTACTTCCACCTGGCCCGGCGGCGCCACGCCTTCCGCTACCATCCGGAGTCGCTCTCCTCGATGCTGCGCCACCCGCGGTTCGGCATCGGGGCGATCATCGACACCCTGAACGACTGGCTGGAGGAATGGGAGGGACAGGCGAACCTCATGCGGCTCCGGTACGAGGACGTGCGGGCGGATCCGGACGCGAGCTTCCGAGCCATGCTCGCGTTCTCCGGCTTCGCGCCGGTGAACGAGGAGGCGCTGGCCCTCGCGCTGGAGTTCTCCCGGTTCGAGAACATGCAGGCCATGGAGGCGAGCGGCCGGTTCGCCGTTCCGGAACTGAGGCCAGGCGACGTGGGTGACGTGGAGTCCTTCAAGACACGCCGCGGGAAAGTGGCGGGGTTCCGGGACTATCTCGACGCGGGCGACCGGCAATACGCGAGCCGCGCCATGGAGCGGCTCGACCCCCGGCTCGGCTACGATCGCGGGATGT
>DATKEI010000487.1:0-3583 GCA_035544455.1 Binatia bacterium
CACCTGCCGGCGTGGGGGCAGCCCGGCCATGTCATCGAGGGCGGACAGGACGCCGTCGGGCACCCGCAGGTACCCGAGCTCGGCCGACACGCTCACGTTCGCCACCATGCTCTTGCCGAGCAGGGCCACGCGGCGCCCGTGGCGGGCGGCGAGGTCGATCACCTGCTGGATGCGGTGGATGTGCGACGCGAACGTGACGACGATGATGCGGCCGGGGGCCGCGGCGAAGCGCGGATCGAGGGCGGCGCCAACCTCGCTCTCGGACCGGGTGTGCCCAGGCCGATCGACGTTGGTCGAGTCGGAGCAGAGGGCGAGGACGCCGCGCGCGCCCAGCGCGGCGAACCGGCTGAAGTCCGGATGGTGGCCGTCGATCGGATGCGCATCCAGCTTGAAGTCGCCGGTGTGGACGACGGTGCCGGCCGCCGTCTCGATGGCCAGGCCGATCCCGTCGGCGATGGAGTGGGTGACGCGGATCGGCTCCACCCGGAAGCCGCCGAGCCGGATCTCGTCGCCCGGCTGGTACGGGCGAAGGTCGGCGGTCTCCAGGACGCCGTGCTCGGCGAGCCGCGAGCGGGCGAGGGCCAGGGTGAGGGGCGTGCCGTAGACCGGCACCGGCAGTTCGCGCAGGAGATACGACAGCGCCCCGACGTGATCCTCGTGCCCGTGGGTGAGGATCACCCCCCGGAACGCCTCGCGGCGCTCGCGCAGATAGGTGAAGTCCGGGATGACGTAGTCCACGCCGGGCATCTCGTCGTCGGGGAAGAGCAAGCCGCAGTCCACGGCGATGATGTCGCCGCCGGATTCGACCAGCATCATGTTGAGCCCGATCTCGCCCAGACCGCCCAGAGGGATGAGGCGGACCCCCGGCCCGACGAGGGCATCGATCGGAGCGGGATCGCGGCGATACGCGGTGATCACGGCGGCCCGTTCATGCTACCACCCGGAACCCCGGCTGCCGAGAAACGGGAGGCCTGGACGGCCACGTGCCCGGCGGCGGCGCGCGCCGTCGCGCCGGCCGCCGCCGGGCGTGCTAGTGTCCTGAGTCACAGATGTGCCGACAAAGCGCCGTGCCGGGTGGGGGCCCTCCCCGCGGGACACGCTGAGTTGCGGGAGCGTCGCCGGCACTCAATGGGGGCACGAGATGGATGGTGGTGGCTTCGGCGATCCGCAGACGATACGGTCCCGCGGGGAGGGCCCCCACCCCACCCGGCGCCGCGAGTCGACGACCTTCTGACGCGGACCCCGAAAGGAGGGCCAAGGCGCGACCTGATCGACGGGCGAGCGGGGATCGAAGCACCAGCGCCAGGTCCGCCTGCGGGCGGATGACGAGGCAGGGACCGATCGAATCTTTCGGCGGATAGTCCCTCGGCGGGCACAGTCGTGATGGGTGGAGCAAACCAGCGCGGTGACGCGTTGACAAAGGCCACCCAGCGTGCCGGCGGGTCGGCTCGACCCGTCTCATCATTCCCCGCCTTCTCCGGCGCCGCTCCTGTCGGCCGTGGTGCATCCCCCCCCGGGCCGTGTCCCGGCGGGCGCCCCCGGCGCAAGCGGTGTCGAGTCCCCGGGGCCGGCCTCCCGGCTCTGGCATCGGATCGCGCCGGCCCGCGGCATGGGGGAAAGGGGAACGTCACATGTGTGGGATCTTCGGTTTCGTGGGTGGGCCGACGCCGCGCGGGGCCGACGCGGCCGGGGTCATCTTGAAGGGCCTCAAGAAGCTCGAGTACCGGGGGTACGACTCCTGGGGCATCGCGGTGAGCAGCGGGGGCCGGCTCGCCGTGGACAAGCGGGTCGGGAAGATCGGCGAGGCGATCCCCCGGCTTCCCGCCGCCATGACGGGCCTCGGGCACACGCGCTGGGCGACCCACGGGGGCGTGACGGAGCCGAACGCCCACCCCCACCTCGATTGCACGGGCCGCCTGGCCCTGATCCACAACGGCATGGTCTCGAACTACACCGCGCTCCGCGATCGGCTCGCCGGCGCCGGCCACGCCCTCGCCTCGGAGACCGACACCGAGGTCGTGGCCCACCTCCTCGAGGAGCACCTGGCCCGGACGCCCGAGGGGCCGGACCGGCTCGCCGCCGCGCTCATGGCCGCCTTCCGAGAGCTCCGCGGGCTGAACGCCATCGCGGTGCTCGACGCCGTCAGCGGGCAGATCGCCGCCGCCAAGAACGGCTCGCCGCTCGTCCTGGGCTGGAGCGACGACGGCGCCCTGCTCGCCTCCGACTACAGCGCGCTGCTCGAGCACACGCGGCGGGTCAGCTTCGTGGAGGACGGCCAGGCGGCGCTCCTCGCCCCGGACGCGATCCGCCTCTTCGACATCGCCACCGGGCGGGAAGTGGCGCCGGAGGTCGCGGAGATCGAGTGGGAAGCCGCGGCGGCGGAGCTCGGCGGCTATCCGGATTTCATGACGAAGGAGATTCACGAGCAGCCGGCGGTGCTCCGCCGCATCGGCACCTCCTGGGACGGCCACGTCCGCGGGCTGGCCGCGCTCCTGCGCGACGCGCGGGACGTCATCGCCGTCGGGTGCGGCACCGCCGGCCACGCCGCCCTCGCCGCCCAGTACTTCATGGCCGGCATCGGCGGGCGCCGGCTCGCGGTCGCCAGCGGCTCGGAATTCTCGTACCTCGGCGAGCTCGCGGGGCCCGGCTCGCTCGTCCTCGCCCTCTCCCAGAGTGGCGAGACGATCGACGTGATCGACTCGGTCCGGGCGGCGCGGGGTCGCGGCGCCCGCGTCGCCGCCCTCGTCAACGTCGAGGGCTCCGCCCTCTGGCGCCTGGCCGATCACCGCGTGCCGCTCGGGGCCGGCCCCGAGCGCTGCGTGCTGGCCACCAAGAGCTTCACGGCCAAGCTCGCCGTCCTGCTCCTGGCCGCGTTCGACCTCGCAGGACGGCTCGAGGAGGGCGGGGAGCTCGTGCGGGCCGCCGCCGACGACATCGGGCGCATGCTGGCGGACGACCGGCGCGACCAGATCCGCCGCATCGCCGAGCGCATCCAGCAGCGCGAGCACCTGTTCGCAATCGGGCGCGGCGCGAGCTACCCCCTTGCCCTCGAGGGCGCGCTCAAGGTGAAGGAAGTGAGCTACGTGCACGCCGAGGGCTTCGCCGGGGGCGAGCTCAAGCACGGGGTGATCGCTCTGATCGAGCCGGGCACGCCCTGCCTGGTGCTGGCGCCGCGCGACGACACGTACGCCGACATCATCTCCGGGGCGCGGCAGCTCCGGGCGCGGGGAGCGATGATCATCGGCATCTCCCCCGACGCCAGCGATGCCTTCGACGCGCACATCCCCGTGGCCGACCTCGGCCCGGCCACGGCCATCGTCAACGCCGTCCCGCCCCAGCTCCTCGGCTACTACCTGGCCCTCCTGCGCGGGCACGACCCGGACAAGCCGCGCAACCTGGCCAAGAGCGTCACCGTCAAGTAGCCGGCCCGCGGCCACGGGGAATCTCCGTGACGTGGGTCGCGGGGCCGCGGCTGGCTGACCAGGACTACGCGCAAAGTCAGGACGTGCTGCCCTCACGCGCTCTCCTTTCCGAGGGCGAGAGAGCGGAGGCTGGCGAGGCCCGGTGCCCGACCGGCCGGGTC
>DATKEI010000488.1:0-2075 GCA_035544455.1 Binatia bacterium
GAAGGGCGAGTTCGCGCTCGATGTGGTCCCGACGAACCATTACGGCGCCAACAGCGCCTGGCAACAGTTGAGCGTGCTCGCCCACAATCTCATCCGCAGCTTTCAGCTCGACACCGGGACCGAGCCGAAGCCCCGCTCGCGCACACGGACGGACGCCTTCCTGTTCCGCAGCATCCGCACGCTCCGGTTTCTCGTCATCGCCCGCGCCGGACGGGCCACCCGGATCGAGGGCCGCACGCGGTTGCGACTCAGTCAGAACCCGAGCGTTCATCAGCTCTACGAGAGGTTCCAACATGCCCTGGCGGCCTGAATTAGTTTCGGATCAGGGCTCACTATAATAGTCCAACGCGGCGTGGCAAGTTGCGCGATCCGATCAAGAGCACAGCCGATCTAACTCGCCGGCCAGGCGGAACACGCGCACCGGCTCCCCGACGTTCCGCAGCGCCACCGGACCGAGATCCTGCAGGCGGACGGTGCCCGCGAGGCGCCCCGCGGTCTCGGCGCCGAGCAGGACCGAGTCGTCGCTGAGGGCGGCCAGGCGCGCGGCCACGTTCGTGACCGGTCCCGAGGCGGTGTACGTCCAGCGCGCGCCCGCGAGGCCTTCGATGCGCACGGCGCCGAGGGCGACGGAGCCGGAGTTCACCCCGAGGTGGAGGTGGATGGCCTCGCGGGTCTCGGCGAGCTCGGCATTGATGACCCCGGTGTGGGCCAGGATGGCCTGCCCGGTCAGGACGGCGGCGCGGGCGTGGCCGGCGGGATCCTCGTCCTGGAAGATCACCATGAGCCCGTCGCCGGCCGTCTCGTTGACGTCGCCGCCCCGGGCCAGGATCTCGTCGAGGAAGGCGCCGAAGTAGCGCTCCACCAGGTGGGTCACCCGGGCGGACGACAGGCGCTCGCTCAGGCGCGTGTAGCCCGCGATGTCGACGAAGAGCACGGGACGGTGCCGGGCGGGTGACGCGCGGCTTCGGCGCGGACCTCGGCCGCCGAGGCGACCTCGCGCCCGTTCACGGCGCGGATCAGGTCGAACGGCTCGAAGGCCCCGCGGCCCACACCGCCGGGACCGGCCTGCAGGGTCTCCATGAGGGCGAAGCCCGGGACGACCTGGCCCACGTCCCGCCAGGCATCCACGGTGGTGACGGCGCCCACGAGCCCGGCCAGGGCGAGAAGGGCCCAGCTCGCCCCGCGCTCCCATCGCGCCAGCCGCGCGCCGCGAGATCGCTCCTCGGCGGCGGCGCGCGGCCGGAGCCCTCCCGCCCCCGGCATGCGGCGAACGTACCACGCGCGCCTCGACCCGAGCCGCCGCTCGGGCGCCCGTCGCACACGAAGCCCTGGGATCCGCAGCCGACATCGCGTATCCTCTGGGCGGTCCGATGGCGACCTACGTCCTCGTCCACGGAGCGTATCAGGGGGGCTGGATCTGGCAGCCCGTCGCCACCCGCCTGCGCGCGGCCGGGCATGTCGTGTACGCGCCCACCCTCGACGGTTGCGCGGAGCGCCACCATCTGGTCCGCCCGGGCATCACGGTGGCGACCCACGGCCACGAGATCGCCCGGCTCCTGTTCTACGAGGACCTGCGCGACGTCGTCCTCGTCGGGACCAGCTCGGGAGGCATGGTCATCTGCCGGGCCGCCGAGGAGGCGCGGGACCGCATCGGCCGGCTCGTGTTCGTCGACGCGCTCGCCCTCCTCCCCGGCGAGCGGGTCGGCGCGATCGTGAAGCGGCCGTCGGCCAACGAATCGACCGAGACGACGACCGGCCCTTCGCGCGCCGACGCCGAGGGCCGGCTCTTCGCCGACCTCGACCCGGCGATGCGCGCCTGGGCGCTGGCCCGCTACACACCGCACCCCACCGCGGCCCTCGAAGCCCCCATGGAGCTCGGCGCGTTCTGGGAGAAGCCGTGGCCGGCAATGGTGATCCGCTGCCGGCGGAGCACGAACCCGCCCGAGTCTCATCAGCGGCGCACCGCCGAGCGGCTGCGGGCCGCCTGGCACGAGATGGACACCGGCCACTACCCGATGCTGAGCCAACCGGACGAGCTCACCAGGCTGATCGAGGCCTAGTGTGCTGAGTCAGAA
>DATKEI010000489.1:0-10319 GCA_035544455.1 Binatia bacterium
TTCCTCCGGGCCCTGGCCGGCCGCGGCTGGCTGTCGATGACCTGGCCCCGCGAGCTTGGCGGCCAGGACCGCCCCATGTCCTACCGGCTGATCCTGCTCGAGGAGCTGGCGGCGGCGGGGGCGCCGTTCGGGCCCCTGGCCGCCTGCCAGCAGACCGCCGATTCGCTCATCCGGTACGGGTCCGACCGCCTGCGCCGCGAGCTCCTGCCGCAGATCGCCCGGGGCGACGCCACCTTCTGGCAGGGGTTCAGCGAGCCCGACGCCGGTTCCGACCTCCTCGCCCTGACGACTCGGGGAGAGCGCGATGGCGATCACTGGGTGATCCACGGCCACAAGATCTGGAGCAGTCACGCCGGCATCGCCGACTACGGCCTCGTGCTCGCCCGCACCGATCCGGCGTCGCGCCGGGCCCGCGGGCTCAGCATGCTCGTGGTGGACAACCGGGCGCCGGGCATGGACATCCGCCCGATCCGGAGCCTGATCGGCAAGCCGTACCACTACGAGGTTTTCCTTGACGGCGTGCGGGTGCCCGCCGACTCGCTCCTCGGCCTCCCGGGCGAGGGCTTCCCCCAGCTCCTGCGGGGCCTCGACCAGGACCGGTTCTGGGGCCGCTTCTACAAGGCGCCCGCGCTGCGCCGCCTGCTCGACCAGCTCGTCGCTCACGCGAACACCGCCACCCGGGGCGGGGCGCCCCTCGCCCACGATCCCGAGGTGCGCCGACGGCTGGCACGCCTGGCCACCGAGATCGAGGTCCTGCGCGTGCTGTTTGCCCGGGTGGGGTGGATGATCGAGCAAGGACTGCCCGTCACCGCGGAGTCGTCGGTCGCCAAGATCATGGCCGACGAGACGGGCCAGGCGCTCACCGCCCTCGGCATGGACCTGCTGGGGCCCTACGCGCCGCTCACCGAGGGGTCGCCGTGGGTCCGGCTCGACGGCGCGATGGCCCACCAGTACCAGGCGAGCTTCGGCCACACCATCGCGGGCGGCACCTCCGAGATCCTGCGCACGACCATTGCCGTGCGCGGGCTCGGGCTTCCGGCGGAGCCCCGGGCCGGCGGCTGAGAGGGCGCCGACCGCCCATGAACCTCGCCCCGACGTCCCAGCAGCAGCTGCTCGCCGCCACGGCCCGGGCGTTCCTGGACAGGCGCTGCCCGCCGGAACTCGTCCTGGAGCTGGCGCTGGACGCTCGAGGCTTCCGCGAGGACCTCTGGGGTGAGATGGCTGGCCTCGGCTGGCCCGGCTTGCTCGCGCCGTCGGCCCTCGGCGGCAGCGACGGATCGCTGCTCGACGTCATGGTGCTGGTGGAGGAGATGGGCCGGGCGTGCCTGCCGAGCCCGTATATCCAGAGCGCGGTGGTGGCCACCTCGCTCCTCCTCGCCGCCCGCGGGGCTGGACGGGGTCCGGCGGTCGGCCCCGACCCGGTCGATCGCCTCGTCGCCGACCTGGCGAGCGGGAACCGCATCGCCAGCCCCGCCGTCCTGGAGGGAGCCGGTGCCCTGTCCCCCGACGCGGTCGCGCTGCGCGCCGAGGTGCCCGGTCGGATCACCGGGCGCAAGCTGTTCGTGAAGGATGCGCACGTGGCGGACGTGCTCGTCCTGGTGGCCCGGGGCGGCGGCGGGTTCACCCTCCTCGCGATCGAGCCGGGGCGCCCGGGCCTCTGCATCGAGCCCATGCCGAGCATGGCGGGCGAGAAGCTCTCGGCCCTCGCGCTCGACGACGTCCCCGTCGCGACCGCCGATCTCGTCGGCGCCCCCGGCCGGAGCTGGGACGCGATCGCTCCCGCGCTCGAGCGGGGGGCGCTCGCGCGTTGCGCGGAGATGGTCGGCTGCGCCGCCCGCGTCCTCGACCTCTGCGTCGCGCACGCCCGGGGGCGGGTCCAGTTTGGCCGCCCCATCGGCTCGTTCCAGGCCATCCAGCACGCCTGCGCCGACCTGTTGCGGGACGTCGAGGGCGCCCGCTGGCTCACCTACCAGGCGGCGTGGAAGGCCCAGGAGGCCGGCGGGGCCTCGGCGGACGTGGCCATGGCCAAGGTCTTCTGCGGCGAGGCATGCCTCCGGGTGGCGCGGCGGGCCCACCAGATCATGGGCGCCATCGGATACTGCGAGGAGCATCCGCTGCACCTCCTCCACAAACGCATCCTGGCTGCCAGCCTGGACTTCGGCGACTCGACGTCACATCTGGATGCGGTGGCCCGGGCGATCGGGCTGTCCGCGGTCGCCACGTAGTCGAAGCAGGAGGCTCCACCCCGCCGACGTGGCCCCGGACCCCCGGATCATCGGGGAGATGCGGGCCCGGAGGACGGGGCGGGCGGGGGGGCAATGAGCCTGCTCGAGCTGCGCGATCTGGACGCCGGCTACGGCGACCTGCTGGCCCTGCGCGGGGTGACCCTCGCCGTCGAGGCGGGCGAGGTCCTCTCCGTGGTCGGGGCCAACGGCGCGGGCAAGACCACCATGCTCCGGGCCATCTCCGGCCTGCTCCGCCCGCGCCGCGGGGAGATCGTGTTCGAGGGCGAGCGCCTCGACCTCCTCGCCACGCACACCATCGTCGAACGCGGCGTCGTCCAGGTGCCGGAGGGGCGCAAGATCTTCCCGAGCCTCAGCGTGCGGGAAAACCTCGAGCTCGGCTCGTACTCGACCAGGGCCCGCGCCGAGGGGCGCCGGAGCCTGGACCGCGTGTTCTCGCTCCTGCCCCGGCTGGCCGAGCGGCGGCAGCAGTCGGCGGGGACCATGTCGGGCGGCGAGCAGCAGATGCTCGCCATCGGCCGCGCCCTCATGGCCCTGCCCAAGCTCCTGATGCTCGACGAGCCGTCGCTCGGGCTCGCCCCGAAGATCGTCAAGGAGATCTTCGCGATCGTGGTCGAGATCAACCGCGCCGGGACCACGGTGATGCTCGTCGAGCAGAACACGCGGCAGGCCCTGGCGCTGTCCCGCCGCGGGTACCTGCTGGAGAACGGGCGGGTGGTCCTCGAGGGCACCGGGCGCGAGCTGCTCGGCAACGAGCACGTCCGCCGCGCCTACCTCGGCATGTGAGGCGGGGCCCGTCCCGGGCCAGGAGCTCGTCCGCCGTGTGCGCCTCTAGGGCTGGGGGGGGAGATCCGAGCGAGTGTCGAACGCGCAGCCGAGGTGAGCGGTGGCGACGAGGCCCGCGACGGGGGCGCCCCGCTCGGTGCGCAGGATGGCCTCGTCGATCGCGACAGCGGCGAAGCCGGCGCGCGCGAGGGCCTCGCGCACGTAGCCCTCGGCGTGGCTGTACCGCCCGTGGGCGGCGAGCCGGTAGCCGCCGGGACCAGCGTCCCCCGCCGCGCGCTCGACCGTGAAGATCAGGCGCCCGCCCGGGCGCAGGGCAGCGGCCGCCGCGGGCAGCACCTCGTCCAGGGCGCCGAAGTAACAGAGGGTATCGGCGGAGACGATCAGGTCATACGCGGACGGCCGCGCGCGCAGGTGCGCGGTCAGCTCCTCCTCGATCAGCTCGTCGTACAGGGCGAGCAGAGCTGCGCGGCGCAGCATGCCCGCGGACAGGTCCACCCCGACCAGCCGCGCGGCGCCGGGCCGCAGGAAGCGGGCGCACAGTCCGGTGCCGCATCCCGCGTCGAGCACGGACCACGCGGCGCCGTCCGGCCCCTCGCGGGCGACGGCGGCGGCGACGATCTCGGGCGCGCGGTACTCGAGCGTGGACAGGTGATGGTCGAAGCCGTTCGCCATGGCGTCGAACAGGCTCTTGACGTAGCCGTCGGAGGCGCGGGACGGGACGTTCTCACCCGAGTGGGCGGCCAGCAGGTGGGTGGCCACGGGCTGGCCGGGGACGCGGGCCAGCCAGTCGCGATACACCTGCTGCGCCTCGTCCATCCGGCCGGCGGCAGCCAGGGCGAGCCCGAGGAGCTTGGGCCCCTCCGGATGCAGGGGATCGAAGGCGATCGAGGCCCGGTAGGACGCGGCCGCCTCGTCCAGCCGCCCCTGGTCATGGAGCACGTTGCCGAGGTTGTTGTGGGCGGCCACGTGGCGCGGGTCGATCCGGATGGCCTCGCGACAGGCGGCCTCGGCGGCCGCGAGGTCGCCCCGGGCCCGCAGCACCGGGCCGAGGTTGCTCAGGGCGTTGGCGTGGCCTGGCTGGATGGCGATCACGCGTTGGTAGGCGGTCTCCGCCCCGTCGAGGTCGCCGAGGAGCTTGAGGAGATTGCCGAGGTTGTTCCAGGCGTCGGCGTAGCCCGGCGCCGCGTCGGTCGCGCGGCGGAGGAGCTGGGCGGCGGCCAGGGTGTTGCCCCGGTGCTGCTCGATGAGGCCGAGGAAGTGCAGGGCGTCGGGCTGGGCAGGGTTCGCGCCGAGGACGGCACGACAGATCGATTCGGCCTCGGCGACCTTGCCCGTCCGGAGCAGCGCGACCGCCTGGCGCACGCGATCCACGGCGCTCCCCGCCCGGCTGCGCCCCGTCACGCTTCCATTCCCCGGCTGCTCAGATCGGGGGGCGCCGCTCGCGCCAGGGCGTCGCCTGCTCGTAGGCGTGGGCAGCGCGCAGCACCGTGGCATCGTCGAAGGCGCGGCCCGCGATCTGCAGCCCGATGGGCAGGCCCTCGATCGAGAAGCCGCAGGGCACGCTGATCGCGGGCAGCCCGGCCAGGCTGTACGGCGCGGTGTAGGAGCGGCGGCCGAAGAACCGGGTCGCCGCGTCCGCCGCGGAGCTGACCGGCTCCCGTGTCTCTGCGATCGGGGGGGCCGGGGTGGGCTGGGAAGGCGACAGGAGAAGATCCCGGAACGCGAGGGCGCCGAGAACCTCCTGCCGGATCAGCTCGCGCGCCCGGGTTGCCTCGTGATAGATGGCGGCCGGCAGCAGCGACGCCGTGAGGAGTCGCCGGCGCGTCCCGGCGTCGTACTCGGCGCCGCGGGTGCGCAGCCAGGCCTGGTGCAGGCCCGCGCCCTCCGAGTCCGCGAGGGCCATGAAGACGGCGCCCGCCATCGCCAGGAGCGGCAGCGACACCTCGTCCACCACCGCCCCGAGTCCGCGCAGGACCGCGGCGGCGGCGCGCACGGCGGAGCGGACCTCGGGATCGCAGCTCTCGGTCAGCTCGCGGATCATGCCCGCACGAAGACCGCGCAGGTCGGGGCGTGGCCGCCACAAGAGCCCGCGCCCCGGGCCCCCCGCGAACCGGTCGCCGGGATCCGGCCCCGCGATGAGGGCGGTGACGACGGCCGCGTCCTCGACGCTCCGCGCGATCGGTCCCCCGGTGTCCATGGACCAGCACAGCGGGATGCAGCCGGTGCGCGGCACCAGCCCCCAGGTCGGCCGCAGGCCAACCACGCCGCACCAGGCGGCGGGGCCCCGGATCGAGCCGCCGGTGTCCTCGCCCAGGGTGAAACCGCAGAGCGCGGCGGCGGCCGCGATGCCTGACCCCGCCGACGAGCCGCCCGGGTCGCGCTCGCGGTCCCAGGGATTGCGGGGCTGGCCGAACGGGAAGGCGATCGTACCGCCGAGTGCGAACTCCGTCAGGTTGAGCTTGCCCACGAGCACGGCGCCGGCCGCCCGCAGGCGGGCGACCACCGGCGCGTCGACCTCCGGCACCCGGTCGGCGAGCAGGCGAGATCCGCCGGTGGTCCGCACGCCGGCCGTGTCGAACTGGTCCTTGACGGCGAAGGGCACGCCGTGCAGTGGCCCGAGCGGCGCGCCGG
This sequence comes from Binatia bacterium, assembly GCA_035544455.1. Lineage (GTDB taxonomy): Bacteria > Methylomirabilota > Methylomirabilia > Rokubacteriales > CSP1-6 > DATKEI01. Next base: position 5,661 of record DATKEI010000489.1, read on the forward strand.
ACGCGATGGCGCGCTCCGCTTCCTCCGCGTCGCGCCGCGCCTCGGCCCGGCACACCGTGATGTACGCCCGGAGATCGGCGTCCAGATGGTCGATGCGCGCGAGATATGTGTCGAGGAGGGCCACCGGCGAGAGCTGTCCCGCGCGGACGAGCGCCGCCAGCTCGGTGGCCGGCCGGAACGCGAGGTCGTCGCCGGCGCCCGCCGGCCGCGCGGGGGAGGTCGGCGCGCCCTCGCCCTCGCCCCCGGATGCGGCGGGCGCCTCCACGGCCGCGGGAAGGGGAACCGGCTCCACCGCGTCGAGGGGCAGCGCGCCGACCGGGGCCATCGCGGCGACGAAGGCGTTGAGTCGGTGTGTCACCTCGTCGAGGTCGCCGGGCGCCATGGGCAGGCGGAGCGCGTTTGCGAAAGCGCGGACGCTCCGGGTCGAGAGATCGCTCACAGCGGCGGCGGGAAGACGCCGGCGCCGACCGCGGTCCGGGCGCCCGCTCACGCGGCGTCGAACGCGGCGAGCGCGGTCGGGGAGATGCGGGCCAGCGCGGCCCGTGTGGACGGCGCGATGTCGAGCAAGGCGCTGAAACGGCTCACCTCGAACACCTCCCTCACGAAGGGCTGGAGCCCGGTGATCACGAGTGCGCCCCCCTGCGAGGTGATCTGCTTGGACGCGAGCATGAGAGCAAGGAGCCCCGCGCTGCTGATGTAGTCCACCCCGGAGAGATCGAGGACCAGCGCATCGCCACCGACCCGGCAGGAGTCCACGTGAGGCCAGAGGGCCGCCTTGAACTCCTCGTAGTTGGCGAGGTCGATGCGCCCGACCGGGAAGACGACCATCGTGTCGGCGAAGCGCTTCGGCGACAGGTCCATGCCGGGCTCCCGTGGTGCCCGCGCCGATCTGATGGCCGGACTGGGGGATTCTAGCACGCGTTCGCCTTGACCCGGCCGACCCCCCGGGCTACGCTCCTCGCTGGCGCTCGGGCCCGTCGCCGCCTCTTCCACGGCTCCCGGCCCGCCCGGGTCCGCCGGACGCTTCACACCACGGATCTCGCCCCGGAGGGTCCAGATGCCTTCATCCACGACGGCGACGCGCGCGACGGCGGACCTGGCGGCGTCGGTCAAGGCGCTCACCTTCGACGTGTTCGGCACCGTGGTGGACTGGCGCGGCAGCGTCATCCGCGAGGGCGAGGCCTTCGGCCAGGCGCGGGGGCTGCGCGTGGACTGGGGCCGCTTCGCCGACGCCTGGCGTGGTCGGTACCAGCCGGCGATGGAAGAGGTCCGCAGCGGCCGCCGCCCGTGGGCCCCGCTCGACGAACTCCACCGCGAGAGCCTCCGCGCCCTGCTCGTGGAGTTCGGCATCGCCGGGGTCGGCGAGGACGAGATCGAGCACCTCAACCGCGCCTGGCACCGCCTGGACCCCTGGCCCGACGTCGTGCCTGGCCTCACCCGGCTCAAGCGCCGCTTCATTCTCGCCACGCTGTCGAACGGCAACGTCGCGCTCATGGTCAACATGGCCAAGCGCGCGGGGCTGCCGTGGGACACCATCCTCGGCGCCGAGGTGGCGCGCCACTACAAGCCCCAGCCCCAGGCGTATCTCTTGACCGCCGCGTTCCTCGGCCTGCGTCCGGAGCAGTGCCTCATGGTCGCCGCGCACAACGGCGACCTCGTCGCCGCCTCCGGCTGCGGTCTCCGCACCGCCTTCGTAGCCCGGCCCGCCGAGTACGGCCCGGGGCAGGAGCGCGACACGCGGCCCGAGCGGTCCTTCGACGTCGTCGCGCGCGACTTCGAGGACCTGGCCGACCAGCTCGGCTGCTGAAGTCGGCCCCCGGCGGCCCGGCTGGACACGGGTCGGAGCCGCCCTCATAATCCCGGATAGCCCCGTCACCCGGAAACCACTTATGAGTATCGACTGTTCTTTCCCCGCCCCCCCGGTCGCCAGGCGGATCCCCCAGGTGCTGGGGATCCACGGCGACCTCCGGCGCGATGACTACAGCTGGCTGCGCGACAAGGACGCCCCGGAGGTGCTGGCGTATCTCCGAGCCGAAAGCGCCTTTGCCGACGCCATGATGCAACCCACTCACAGCCTGCAGGAAGAGCTCTACCGGGAGATGGTCGGGCGGATCAAGGAGGACGACTCCTCCGTTCCCTTCCGGCGCGGCGCGCATCTTTACTACTCGCGCACGGAGAAGGGCAAGCAGTACCCGATCATGTGCCGCAAGGCCCTCGCCCCCGACGCCGTGGAGGAGGTCACCCTCGACCTGAATGCGCTGGCGGCGGGTCATCCCTTCTTCTCCCTCGGCGCGTTCACCGTGAGCGACGACGCCAACCGGCTGGCGTACTCCACCGACGTCACCGGGTTTCGTGAGTACACGCTGGTCACCAGGGACCTGCGCGACGGGTCGGAGGCCGCCGAGCGGGTTCCGTGCGTGAGCGGGGTGGCGTGGGGTGCCGACCCCGGCGAGGTCTTCTACGTCGCGGAGGACGAGGCCAAGCGCCCGTACCGGCTCTATCGCCACCGGCTGGGGACGCCCGTCGCCGCGGACGCGCTGATCTACGAGGAGGTGGACGCGCTCTTCCGGCTGCATGTGTGGCGCTCGCGGAGCCGGGCCTACCTGTTCGCCATGTCCCGGAGCTTCACCAGCGCGGAGGTGCGATACGTGCGGGCCGACCGGCCGGCCGGGGCGTGGGCCCTCGTCGCCCCGCGCGAGAAGGACCACGAGTACGACATCGACCACCGAGGCGACCTCTTCTACATCCGGACCAACGCCGGGGGAATGCGGAACTTCCGCGTGGTCACGGCCGAGGTGGCCGACCCCCGCCCCGAGCGGTGGACCGAGCTGATCGCCCATCGGGACGAGGTGATGCTCGACGATGTGGAGATGTTCGCGGAGCACTGTGTCATTCACGAGCGGGAGGATGGCCTCGTCCGGCTGCACGTCACCGACCTCGAGTCTGGCGCGACCCATCACATCGCCTTTCCGGAGCCGGCGTACGAGGTGGAGTCCGAGGCCAACGTCGAGTTCTCCGCGGCGACCTATCGCTTCCGGTACGAGTCGCTGGTCACGCCGGCCTCGGTGTTCGACTACGACGTGCGGGCGCGGACGCGCGCGCTGCTCAAGCAGACGGAGGTACTGGGCGGCTACGATCCGGCCGCATACCGGTCCGAGCGCGTGTATGCGACCGCGCCCGACGGAGTGCGCATCCCGATCTCGGTCGTGTGCCGGCGGGAGACTCCGCGCGACGGGACGGCGCCCATGATCCTCGCCGGCTACGGGGCGTACGGGATCCCGTATCCGGTGACGTTCTCGTCCAGCCGGCTCAGCCTGCTCGATCGCGGCCTGACCGTCGCCATCGCCCACGTCCGGGGCGGCGGGGAGATGGGCAAGCGCTGGCATGACGCCGGGCGCATGATGGCCAAGCGCAACTCCTTCACGGACTTCGTGGCCGCCGCCGACTTCCTGGCCAAGGTCGGGTACACCGCCGCCGATCGCCTCGCCATCGAGGGCGGGAGCGCGGGCGGCCTCCTGGTGGGCGCGGTGCTGAACCTCCGGCCCGACCTGTGCCGGATCGCCGTCCTCCGGGTGCCCTTCCTCGACGTGATCAACACCATGCTCGACGAGTCGCTCCCGCTCACGGTGGGCGAGTTCGAGGAGTGGGGGAACCCCAAGATCCTCGAGCACTACGCCTACATGGCGACCTACTGCCCGTACTCCAACCTCCGCCCGGTGGCGTACCCGGCCATGCTCGTCCGCACCTCGCTCAACGACAGCCAGGTGATGTACTGGGAGCCCGCCAAGTACGTGGCGAAGCTCCGCGCGATCCGCCCCGACGACACGCCGCTGCTCCTCAAGATCAACATGGACGCCGGGCACGGGGGGGCCTCGGGCCGCTACGACTTCCTGCGCGAGATCGCCTACGACTATGCGTTCGTTCTGGCCGGGCTCGGGTGCACCGACGTCGCGCTGGCCGCGGACGAGGCCGCCGTCGCCGGCGGCCCGGTGGCGAGCCTGGGCGGATCGGCCCGCCGGCGCGCCGACGCCCGGTAGCCGTGCCCCTGCTCCCTGCCCTCGGCCGCGAGCAGGTCGCCCCCGAGCTTCGCGATCTGTACGACGAGTGCGCCCGCGCGTACCCGGCCTTCCGGCACCTGTGGGCCACCATGGCGAGCTCGCCCATCGTGTTCCGCCACGTCTGGGGCCAGCTCATCGACCTCAAGCGCCGCAGCCCGGTGGCGGCCCGGCACTTCGAGATCGCCATCGTGGTGGCGTCGAGCCTGAACCGGTGCCGCTACTGCGTGTCGCACCACGCGCCCCTGGCCGAGGCCGGAGGCCTCAGCGCCGAGCAGGTCGCCTACCTGACCGGTCTGGCCCTCGAGCCCCTGCCGCCGGATCACGCGTTCCCGCCGCGGCCGGGCTTCGCGCGCGAGGACGGGCTCGTCGTCGACCTCGCCTACTTCCTCGTGTGGAGCGGGATCTACCCCCACGTGGCCGACGTGCATCCGCGCGTCGTCGCCGCCCTGCGCCGGCGCCTCTTCGAGCTCCTGACGGCGCACTTCTCGCCGCAGCAGATCGAGGAGCTGATCTGGCGTACCACCCAGTGCGTGGCCTTCAACTGGCACAACGACTTCCTCGAGCTCGACATCGAGCCCGAGGTCCCGGCCCGCGAGCCGGG
>DATKEI010000490.1:0-9234 GCA_035544455.1 Binatia bacterium
GCGCTCCGGCTGATGCGACAGCGCGGGATCCGGCATCTGCCCATCGTCGATGCCGGGCTCCTGGTCGGCATCGTGTCCGACCGGGACGTCGGGCAAGCGGTGGCAGCCGGCGAGGTCCGGGAGGAGGCGGGCGCCGGCGACATCCTGGCGCGAATCCCCATCGGAGCCATCATGACGCGTCAGGTCATCACGACCGGTCCGATGACCGCCGTGGAAGAGGCGGCCGCGATCATGCTCGGGCACCGGATCAGCGCCGTCCCGGTGCTCGACGCCGAGCGCCTCGTCGGCATCGTCACCGAGACCGATCTGCTGCGCGTGCTGGTCCGGGCGCTGGGGGCGGGTCAGCCCTCGAGCCGTCTCGACGTCCTGCTCGAGCCGTCGGGCGCCTCCGTGGGCGAGGTGATCGCCCTCGTGGAGGCCGCGGGGGTGCCCGTGTCGAGCGTCCTCACCATGGCCGGCGACACCATGCGCGAAATCATCCTGCGGGTGCCGACGATCGATCCCGGTCCGGCGGTGCGCGCCCTCGCCGCGAAGGGGTACGCGGTCCGCGCATGGAACGCGCCGGCGTGACGTCTGCCGCGTGCCCGCCGGGCGTGCTCCGCGAGTATCATCGGTCCCCTCGACGCCCGCAGCCGGGGCGAAGGATCGACGGGATCGGGCTTCGTCCCAGGGTCTCGGGCTGACGGCTGGCGATCGCGCCGTGAGGCTGCGGGGTGACCCGCGTCGCCAGGACCCAGACAGGAGATCGGATGGCTTCCGGCAAGATCCTGATCGTCGACGATGAGCCGGACATGGTCGAGAACTGCGCTCGCATCCTCGGCCGGGCCGGGCACGAATGCGTCACCGCCACCGAATCCGACCGGGCCCTCGATCTGCTCGAGTCCATACGGCCGGATCTCCTCCTCACCGACCTTAAGATGCCGCGGATCGACGGAATGGGGCTCCTGCGCCGCGCCCGGGAGCTGGACCCCGCCCTGCCCGTCATCCTGATCACCGCCTTCGCCACCATCGAGTCGGCGGTGGCTGCCATCAAGGAGGGCGCCTTCGACTACCTGCCGAAGAGCTTCTCGGTGGATCAGCTGCGGGTCGCGGTGGACCGGGCCCTCGGCCATCGCCAGCTGCACGTCGAGAACCGGAACCTGCGCGAGCAGCTCCAGGGGACCTTCGGCTTTCACAACCTCCTCGGCCGCAGCTTGGCCATGACGCAGGTCTTCGAGCTGGTGCGGAAGGCCGCCCGCTCGGAGGCGAACATCCTCGTCCTCGGCGAGTCCGGCACCGGCAAGGAACTGATCGCGCGGGCGGTGCACGCCAACAGCGCGCGGTCAGGCGCGGCGTTCGTCGCCATCGACTGCGCCTCCCTGCCCGAGCCCCTGCTGGAGTCCGAGCTGTTCGGGCACGAGAAGGGCGCCTTCACCGGTGCGATCCGGAGCAAGCCCGGGCTCATGGAGACGGCCCACGGCGGCACGCTCTTTCTGGACGAGATCGGGGAGCTGCCGCTTGGACTCCAGGTCAAGCTGCTCCGGGCGCTCCAGGAGCGCCAGGTGCGGCGCGTCGGCGGCAACGCCACCATCTCCACCGATGTCCGGGTGGTGTCGGCGACCAACCGGGATCTCCGCGTCATGACGACGGGTGGTCAGTTCCGCGAGGACCTGTACTATCGTGTGAACGTCATCGAGATCCAGCTCCCGCCCCTCAGGGAGCGGGCGGGCGACGTCCCGCTCCTCGCCCATCAGTTCCTCAAGAAGCTCGGTGGAGAGCGGATCCGCGGCTTCGAGGACAGCGCCATGGCCGCGCTCGAGGCGTACGCGTGGCCCGGCAACGTCCGCGAGCTCCAGAACATCATCGAGCGCGCCTGCGCGCTGGCCGACGGCGCGCGCATCACGTGCGCGGACCTGCCGGGCTATCTGATCCAGCGGGCCGTCCGGACCGCGGCGCCCGGCGCCGACGAGCCGGGCTCGAGCGGTCCCTCCGTGTCGCCGCGTGCGGATCTCACCCTCAAGGAGGCCAAGGAGCACTGGCTGCACATCCTCGAGGGGACCTACCTGCACGATGTGCTCGCGCGGCACGGGGGGAACATCTCGGCGGCGGCCAAGACCGCCGGCGTCGATCGCAAGACCTTCCACCGCCTCGTGAACAAGCACCACGTGCGCTAGTGTCCTGAGTCAGCAATGTGCCGACAAAGCGCCGGGCGGGGTGGGGGCCCTCCCCGCGGGACACGCTGTGTCGCGGAGCGCGACCGGCACTCACTGGGGCCCCGAGATGGGTGGTGGGTGGCTTCGGCCATCCGCAGAAGATACGGTCCCGCGGGGAGGACCCCCACCCCACCCGGCGCCGCGAGTCCACGAACTTCTGACTCGGGACACTGGCGGCGGGATCCCGCCCCCCGGGCATGGCGCGCTCCGGCTCAGCGCCCGCGGTCCGCAGCGGGGCCGAGGAGTCGCGGCCCCCACGATGCGTGGGCGGCGGCATCCGCCCTGAGGAACTCGAAGCCGGCGCCGCTGGCGTAGCGCTCGTCCACCTCCGTGTCGCCGACGTGATAGTAGGCACCCGCCGGGAAGCGGGTCCGGATCTCGGCGAGGCGATGCTTGAGCACCGTGAAGTCCGGCGCGATGGCCAGCCGCTCCCACAGCGCCTGCTGGTAGGAGACGGGCCGGTCGGAGCAGCTCCCCAGCAGCCAGCCCCGCCGCTTGATCCGCCTCACCATCGCGATGGTGACGATGCCGGGTGGATCGCCCACCTCGAGCGTCCCGTCGATGTCGAAGCTGATCAGCGGGGTCACGCGCCGCCCCGCCCGCGTCTCGCGCCGGTCCGGTCCATCGGTCGGCCTCTCCGGCCTCTCCGCTTCGTGCGCTTGTCCGGCCGCGGCGGGTCGGTCTCCGCGTCCTCGCACCGACCCGATCGGCGCGGCGCCATCGAGGAACGCCGCGAGACCGACCCCGCCGGCACGGCCATCGCACCCGGCCCCGGCGGTGGGCTCATCGGATCAGATCTTGCGGGCCAGGAGCACGAGGCTGCTGGCGAGCGACTGGACCGGACGCCAGCGACTCACCCGCCGGTCGGCGGCGGCCAGGGCGCGAAAGACCGCCCTCAGCCCGCGCCCGAGGTGGGGCCGATGGAGCACGGTCGACGGGATGAGGTTCGTGACCGCGTGGATCGCCCACGTGCGCACGATCGCGAGCCCGGCGGCGCCGAGCCAGGTCCGGAGCTCGGCACGCGTCGCCAACCTGAGCGGCGGGTAGCCCGGGTAGTCGATCCAGACCCCCTGCCGCGGAGACGCGACCGCATGCCGCCAGGCCTGACGCGCCGTGGCGCCATAGCCGAGGGCATCGCCGGCGAGCCCGCCGACCAGCGCCCACGCGAGGTCGAGGCTGAAGCGGTGCTCGCACTCGAGGAGCAACCGCCCCCCGGGCCGGAGCACGCGCCCGATCTCGGCGATCGCCCGGGCCGGCTCATCGACGAAGTTGAGCGTGCTCCCGCAGCAGACCGCCACGTCGAATGAGCCGTCGCGGTGCGGCAGGGCCACGACGTCCGCCCCCGCCAGCCACGCCGCCCCGGGCCGGCGCCGGCGCGCCACCGCGAGCGCCCCCACCGAGACGTCGATGCCGTGCGTGCGATAACCGAGGTCGGCGAGGAGCGCCGTCTGCAACCCGGTGCCGCACCCGGCGTCGAGGGCCCGCCCCGCCCCGTCAGCGGGGTTGGCCAGCTCGGCGCGGAGGATGGCGTGGAGCACCGCGTACAGGTGCTCGTACCACGGCTCGAGCTCGCCGTCGCTCTCGGCCATCGCGTCGAAAAAGCGTGCGGCTGCCGTGGGCACGATGCGAGTCTACACGGGGACCACGATGAGTGGAGACATCGGGAGGCACGCGAGCGGATCGGGGACCGCCGGCCCGGACGGCCGCGCGGACACGCGCCCCGCCTGGGCCGTGCGCGCGCCGATGCGCGTGACGGAGAGGGGCGGGGCGTCCGTGGCGCGGCTCCTCGATCGCATGCGGCAATCGGCGTTCCAGGGGCGAAAGCTCGGCGAGGCCTTCCACGCCTGGCGCCAGATGATCGACGGGGGCGGGCTGCTCGCGATCGGCCTAGCCGGGTCGCTCGCCAGCGCCGGTCTCGGTCCGCTGATCACCTGGCTCGTGGAGCGCGGATACGTGGATCTCGTCGCCTCCACCTCGGCGAACGCCACCGAGGATCTGCTCGAGTCGCGGGGGGCGACGTTCTTCCAGGTCGACCCCGACCAGCCCGGCGATGTCGAGCTGCGCCGCCAGGGCTACTACCGCTTCTACGACCACGTGGTGAGCGCGCAGGACTACGACGACATGGAGGACTTCACGGGCGGCTTCTTCCGCCACCTGGCCGCGACGTGGCCGCACCCCACGATCACCGGTGTGCGCTTCATGCGCGAGCTCGGGCGGTGGCTCGACAGCCAGGGGCTCGCCGGATGCCTGGCTGCCACCTGCGCGCGCCACGCCGTCCCGCTGTTCGTGCCCGCCGCGCCCGACGGGCCCCTGGCCGAGGGCTACCGCACGGCGGCGGGGGCCGGTCCGGTGGTGGACTTCTTCCGCGACTACCAGGTCGCGCTCTCGATCATGGACCGGTACATGGCGCCCGGGCCGGGCACGGGGGCCGTCTACCTCGGCGGCGGGGTGCCCAAGGACTTCCTGCAGATCACCGCCACCAGCGTGGGCGCCCTGCGCGGCACCAGCGAGGCGAGCCCGCACATGGCGGCCATCCAGATTACCACCGACAACACGGTCTTCGGCGGGCTCGGCGGCGCGGGCGTGGGGACCGAGGCCATCTCCTGGGGAAAGGAATCGCCCGACGGCGACAACGTCATGGTCTTCGCGGACCTGACCATCGCCCTGCCCCTGCTCTGCCAGGGGCTCGCCGAGCACTACGGCCCCGGCCATGTCCGCCCCGCGCGGGCCGCCATCGCCGCGCACCTGCGGGCCCTGCTGGCGACGGTCTGAGCCCAGCCCGCCGCCGAGGAGACGGGGGCCGACCGGGTCAGGAAGGGCTCGACACGGAGCGGCCGGCGCGCTGCTCGATGACGTGGGTCACCGCCGAGAAGTCGTCCGCGGCCCAGCCTCCGCCCTTGCCGGCCGTGAACGCGGCCAGGGTCTCGCGCAGGATGTTCAGGTGGGGCAGGAGCGGCCCGGCCATCTGCGCGGCCAGGCTGACGTCCTTGTGCATGAGCTCGAGGGTGAACGTCGGCGCGTAGTTGCCCTCGACCACGCGCATGACCCGGCGGTCGAAGTACGTGGAGTAGGCCATGCCCCCGCCCTGGCGCACGACCTCGAAGTACGTTCCCGGGTCCACCCCGAGCTGCCGGCAGAGCACCAGCGACTCCGCCACCGCCACCGCGTTGACGGCACCGAGCGCGTTGTGCAGGAGCTTGATCCGGTTGCCGGTGCCGGGCGGGCCGACGTACATCGTCAGGCGCCCCATGACGTCGAGCATCGGCCGGGCCACGGCCAGGCTCGCCTCGTCTCCCCCCACCATGAAGAACACCTCTCCCGACTCGGCCTGGGGCGAGGACCCGAGCATCGGGGTATCGAGATGCGAGATGCCCCGGGTCCGGCCCGCGGCGTGGATGGCCTGGGAGATCTCGGGGCCCACCGTCGAGCAGTCGCAGGTGACGAGGCCCGGTCCGCCGCCGGCGTGAACGCCCTGCGGTCCGAGATAGGTCTCGCTCACGATCTCGTTGTTGGGCAGGGCGCTGAAGAGCACCGCGACCGCCCCCGCGACGGCCGCGGGCGTCGTGTGGGCGGTGATGCCGGCCGTCGAGGTGGCGCGCTTGGTCGCCGCCGGATCGACGTCGAACACATGAACCGCGTGGCCGGCCGCCGCCAGGTTGCGCGCCATGGGGCCGCCCATTCGCCCGAGACCGATGAATCCCACGTCCGCCATCGCCATGAATCGCCCTCCTTGCCGTCGTTCGGTCCGGACACCCCTCGGCCACCTCAGCCCCGATCTGCTCGCTCGCTGGGCCTCTGCCCTCGCCCGATACCTCCAGGGTTGCTCCCACCCTCGCCCCCGCTCCCTGACCGCGAGATCCGCGACGAATGGCGCTCCCCGAGCGAACCTGCCGTCAGACGGCAGGTTTGTCCCAACCGCCCACCGCGACTCGGACCGACGGGGCCGAAAAGACACGGCGGCCCATGGCATACGGGGAGAGGGTGCGATCGCCTCGCACTCGGGAACGGCTCACGTTCTCAAGCGGCTCACGCGGACGATGCCGCGCGGCGCTCGCGCTCCCGCAGGGCGCCGCGGTCGATCTTTCCCGCCGGCGTCCTGGGCAGCGCCTCCACCACCTCGAGACGGCGCGGGTACTCGTGCCGGCTCAGGCGCTCGCGCACGAAGCCCTGGATCTCCTCGGCAAAGGCGGGATCCCGCCGGGCCGAGACCAGGAACGCCTTGGCCACCTGGCCACGCGTCTCGTCGGCCACCGCGATCACCGCCGCCTCGCGGACGTCGGGATGCTTGAGCAGGGTATCCTCGATCTCGACGGCGCTCATCGTCCAGCCGGCCGAGATGATGACGTCGTCCGAGCGGCCGGCGTGGTGGAAGTAGCCGTCGTCGTCCAGCCAGCCCCGGTCCTTGACGAGAAACCACGTGCCCTTGCGCCGGACCGCGATCTCGCCGGGCTGACCGGCCGGCACCGGATGTCCGGCCGCGTCCACCACCCCCACCTCCCACCCCGGCGCGGCCTGCCCGAGGGCGCCCGGGCGCACCTCGTAGTCCGCGAACCCCGGGTAGTTGACGATGAGCACACCGACCTCGGTGCTGCCGTACATGCCGGCCGGCCGCAGCCCCCACGTCGCCTCCGCCCACTCGAACGTCCGCGAGTCCATCGGCTCGCCGGTGTACGAGAGCTTTCGCGGGCGGAAGGGAGAGCGGCCGGCGAGCCCGGAGTCGCGCACGAGGCGGTACACCGTGGGCGCCGCCGCGAGGTTGGTGACGTCGAACGCGACGAGGGCCTCCAGGATGCGCCGGGCGTCGAAGCGGCCGGAGTAGGCGCCGGCCCCGATGCCGAGGGCCAGGGGTGCGATGGTCCCGTGCCAGAGTCCATGGCCCCACGCCGGGGACGATGGGCAGAAGTACCGGTCCCCCGACTCGAGGCCCACCCCGTACAGGGCCGCCACCATGAGCGTGACGACGGCGCGGTGCGTGTGGCGCACCGCCTCGGGCAGAGCCCGCGTCGTGCCCGACGTGTACTGGAAGACGGCCAGGTCGTCGGCGGAGGTCCGAGGCGTGTAGGCCGGGCTCTCGCCGGCCAGGCGGTCCGGCAGATCGGCCGCCGCCACGACGGTCAGGTCCGGGAACCGGGCCCGCCACCGCTCGGCGTCGGCCTGCACCAGGAGCATCCGCGGCCGGCAATCGTCGACGCGGAGGGCAAGGCCGTCGGGCCCGAACAGGGTGAAGAGCGGGACCGCGATCGCCCCGCGCTTCACCGTGCCGAACATCGAGCCGTAGAACGCGAGCGAGGGCTCCAGCATGATCGCCACGCGGTCGCCCGGGGCCACGCCCTGCCGCGCGAGGAAGTGGGCGAAGCGCGACGACCACGCGCCAAGGTCCCCGAAGGAGTGCTCCTCGCGCCGGCCGTCGTCGAACTGGATGCGCAGCGCGGTGTCCGTGGCGGCATGGCGGTCCACGCACTCGTGGGCGAGATTCAAGCGCTCGCGGGTGCCGTCGAACAGCTCCCAGAGCGCGTCCCACGCGAATCGCCGGCGGGCCTCGGCCACGGTGCGAAGGCCCAGGACCGATGGCATGATCAGCGGCCGCGCGCCGGCAGCACCACCGTGGCCTCGCCGTGCGCGGTCGTCTCGCCGCGCTGGTTCTCGGCGCGCACGCGCAGGTGCACCACGCCGCCGGCATCCTTGCCGCTGACCTCGCCCCGGCACCATGTCGTATCGCCGATCAGGTTGTGGCGGACGACGCGCGCGTTCAGGCGGCGGAGGACGCCCGCGTCGCCGATCCAGTTGGTCGCCAGATGGCCCAGCCAGGCCACCCGCTCCGGCCCGTAATCGTAGGGGGCGGGCACGCCGACGGCCCGGGCCAGGACCTCGTCCCAGTGCACGCGCTCCGGCGGCTCGGGCACCCCGAAGCCGTTCGGGATGCCGAGGGCGGGATGCCGGTCGAACAGGTCGAAGGCCAGCCCGTGGGCGCGGACGTAGAGACTGCCCCAGCCCTGGACGAAGGCGATCACAGACGTGACGGTGAGGGGCCCCTTCACCACCTCGGGGAGGGGCTCACCCACCGACACGTCCTCCCAGAAGCGCGGCGTGGCCCCGCGCACGGCCTCCCGGGCATAGCTCTCGCGGATGCCCTCGACCTCGGCCGGGGCGTAGCGGCGCGGCTCCACCGCCCCGTACTTGCCGCGCTCGCGGGCGGCGTCGCGCTCGGTGCGGAAGCACCAGGAGTCCGCCACGCACACCAGCTCGCCGGCCTGGTTGCGGAAGGTCGTCTCGTAGATCTGCTGGATGGCGCGCTTCGCGAACGCCGAGGGGCGCTCGATGAGGTCGCGCAGGATGCTCTCGCCGACGATCCGGTCGCCCACCCGGATGGGCTTCTCCCACCGGAAGTCGGTCCCGGCGTACATGGCGTGGATGCCGGGCAATCCCCCGACGTACCCGGACACGACGCGGTCCATCGCGAACAGGATGGTGGGGGGGGCCACGCCCGCCTCGAGCCAGTGGGGGTTGCGGTCGCCGATCCCGTGCGCCCAGTGGCGAATGGCGTCGCGGTTCGCCTCCTCGACGTACGGCTCCGGCCGCCGCACCGGCTTGCCGATGCGCCCGCGAAGCTCGGCCAGCGCCTCGGCGGTGATGACCGGAAAGGTGGTGCGCGCGGCGCTCATGGGCGCGGCCGGCTCGTGGGACCGGCCTCCGGCTCGGCTCCCGGGAGGCTGGGCCTGCCGGAACCCCGGCGCGGAGAGCCGCCGCCAGCGCGGAGCCTCCGCACTAGCCCTGCTCCGGGCCCGGCAGCCCGGGCACGTAGATCTCGCTCCCGCCGCGCCGGAACTGCTCCGCCTTTTCGCGCAGCCCTTCGCTCACCGCCGCCGGCGCCGCGGCAAGGCCCCGGCTCGCCGCGTACTCGCGCACCTCCTGGGTGATCTTCATCGAGCAGAACCGCGGGCCGCACATGGAGCAGAAGTGGGCGACCTTTGCCCCCTCCGCGGGCAGCGTCTCGTCGTGGAACTCCCGGGCCGTCTCCGGGTCGAGGGACAGGTTGAACTGG
>DATKEI010000491.1:0-22426 GCA_035544455.1 Binatia bacterium
CCGGGTGGGGATCTGGGCGATGCGCTGGGTGACCTCGCCGGGCGTCGCCAGGCGCGGCGTCTCGTTGCGGCACGCCGCGGGCAGATCGCGCAGGTCGGCCTGCCACTGTGCGCCGATCTTCGATGCGATCGGCTGAGAGCGAGGGGTGGAGTGCGCTACTATCCGAGCGGCGGGCACCCGTCATGATCATCAACTGTGTGGCCTACCAGGACGGCAAGCGGCTGGCGGAGATCGAGGCGCGCTCGATCCACGAGTACGTGGACCGGCCGGGCTGCTTCGTGTGGGTGGCGCTGCGCGACGCCACGCCGGCCGAGCTCGAGACCATGCAGGAGGAGTTCGGGCTGCACCCGCTGGCCGTGGAGGATGCGCGGCATGGCCACGAGCGGCCCAAGCTCGAGGAGTACGGCGACTCCCTCTTCGCCGTCCTCCATGTCATCGAGCACGACGGCGCCGATCTGGCGGTGGGCGAGCTCGACATCTTCGCGGGGCGGAACTACGTGCTCTCCGTGCGCAACCGCGCCCAGCGGGGCTTCCAGGACGTCCGGGCCCGCTGCGAGCGGGAGCCGGAGCTGCTCCGGAACGGCTCGGGCTACGTCCTGTACACGCTGATGGACGCGGTCGTCGACCGGTACTTCCCGGCGCTCGACGCGCTGGAGTCCGAGCTCGATCGCTGCGAGGAGCGCATCTTTGCCGGGAACCCCAACCAGGCGAACATCCAGGCCCTGTACTACGTCAAGCAGAAGCTCGTGACGCTGAAGCATGCCGTCGGCCCTCTGCTGGAGGCGAGCGGCAAGCTCCACGGGGGCCGCGTGCCCTCCATCTGCGCCGGTCTGCAGGAGTACTTCCGGGACGTGTACGACCACCTCGTGCGGCTGAACCAGGAGATCGACTCCCTGCGGGAGATGACGTCGACGGCCATGGCGGTCCACCTCTCGCTCTCGAGCACCCAGGAGAACGAGACGACGAAGCGGCTGGCCGCCTACGCCGCCCTGGTCGCGGTGCCGACGATGATCGCCGGGCTGTACGGGATGAACTTCGAACACATGCCGGAGATCAAGTGGCGCCTCGGCTATCCCGTGACCCTGGCCACGATGGTCCTCATCGACGCCTGGCTCTACTGGCGGTTCCGCAAGGCGGGCTGGCTCTAGCCCCGCCATGACGGACGGGATGCCCGGGCCGGCGTCGCACACGTACTTCTCGCAGCGGCTGCGCCTGCACTACGTGGACTGGGGCAATCCCGGCAAGCCCCCGCTTCTCATGATTCACGGCGGGCGCGATCACTGCCGCAACTGGGACTGGGTGGCCGCGGCATTGCGCGACGAGTGGCACGTGATCGCGCCTGACCTGCGCGGGCACGGCGACAGCCAGTGGTCGCCGGACGGCAGCTACACGATGGCCGGCTACATCTACGACCTCGCCCAGCTCGTCCACCAGCAGCGGCTGGCCCCGGTCGCCATCGTCGCGCACTCCCTGGGCGGCAACATCGCCCTGCGCTACAGCGGCATCTACCCGGACACGGTGGCTCGCCTCGTGGCCATCGAGGGGCTCGGGCCATCGCCCGGCCGGCACGCCGAGCGCGGAAGCAAGACCATCGTGGAGCGCATGGACGAGTGGGTCCGCGAGCAGCGGACGCTCGCCGGGCGGATGCCCCGCCGCTATGCCTCGATCGAGGACGCCTTCCGGCGCATGCAGGACGAGAATCCCCACCTGTCCGCGGAGCAGGCCCGGCACCTGACCGTCCACGGCGTGAACCAGAACGAGGACGGCACCTACAGCTGGAAGTTCGATAACTATGTGCGGGCCTTCCCGCCTTACGACATGCGCGTTCGGGACATCGCGCTCCTGTGGTCGCGGATCGCCTGCCCGACGCTCCTGCTGTACGGCAAGGAGAGCTGGTCGGGCGATCCCGCCCAGGACGGCCGGGCCGGCGCGTTTCGGCGGGCCACCGTGGTCGGGTTCGAGGGCGCTGGCCACTGGCTGCACCACGACCGGCTGGACGAGTTTCTCCGCGTGGTCCGGGGCTTCCTCCGCGACGGGGATGCGCCCCGCTGAGGAAGGTTCTCGTCCGGCGCCGGCGGCCGGGGCGGACCACGGTGGTCGGCGCGCTCGATTCGCGCTAGAGTGCAGGGAAAGACGGAGTGCGCGCGTCTGTGTCTCGTGCCTATAGGTGTCGATCGACGGGTACGGACGGCGCGGCGCTCGCCGGACGCGATCCATGAAGACCACGGTACGGCTCGTCGGCGCTCTCTGGCTCGCGGTTCTCGTCGTGCTGGGCGCCTTCGCGCTCCAGCAGGTCGGCGAGGAGCGAAACCGCCTCACCGCCGACCTCGAGCGGCGCGCGAGCCTGCTCGGGGAGGGCCTCAAGGAGACGCTCGAGCCGATGATGGGAGCGCGGACCACCGCGCCGGTTGAACGCCTCGTCCGGAAGTTCAGCCGCCCCAACCAGCGCCTCGCCGTCTACGATCGTCTGGCCAGCCCCGTCGTCGTCACGCCCGATCTCGCCGGGTCGCTGCCCTCGTCCATCCCGGAGGTCACCGAGGCGCTCGACACCGGGAGCGTGCGCCGGGGCGTCCGGTCCATCCAGGATCGCACCCACTTCGTCTTCGTGGCGCCCCTCGTGCGCGACGAGCGCGTGGTCGGGGCGGTGGCGGTGTTTCTCGACGCCTCGCACCTCGAGGCGGCGGAATGGCGGCTGTGGGAGTTCAACGCCATCCGCTTCGTGGTCCTCGCCGTGGTGGTGTCGGCCATCGCGGCCCTCGTGGTGTGGCTCAGCATCTCCCGGCCGATGGCGCGCATGGCGGAGTGGACCAAGACGCTCAAGACGGGCAAGCCCATGCCTCCGCCCGCGATCTCCGACTACGAGCTGTTCGCGCCGCTCGCGAGCGAGGTGACCGGCCTCGCCCGGAGCCTGCACAAGGCGCAGCAGGCGGCGGAGCAGGAAGCCGCGCTGCGGCTCCTCGGCGACACGGTGTGGACGGAGGAGCGGCTCAAGCAGTTCGTGAACCTGCGCGTGGGCGGGCCGCTCTTCGTCGTCTCGAACCGCGAGCCGGTGAGCCACGTGTGGGAGAACGGCCAGATGGCCGTCCAGACGCCGGCGAGCGGGCTGGTCACGGCCATGGAGCCCGTGCTGCGGGCGTGCGGCGGCGTGTGGGTGGCGCACGGCAGCGGCAGCGGTGACCGCGAGGCCGCCGACGAGCGGGGGCGGATCGGACTGCCGATCGACGACCCGCGCTACACCCTCCGCCGGGTGTGGCTCACCCGGGAGGAGGAGGAGGGGTACTACTACGGCTTCTCGAACGAGGGCCTGTGGCCCCTCTGTCACATCGTCCACACCCGGCCCCTGTTCCGGCCCGAGGACTGGGTCCACTACCAGGCGGCGAACCGCAAGTTTGCCGACGCCCTGCTCGACGAGATGGAGGGCGTCGAGGCGCCCCTGGTGTTGATCCAGGACTACCACTTCGCCCTGCTGCCCGCCTACGTGAAGGAGGCCCGGCCCGACGCGCGCGTCGCCATCTTCTGGCACATCCCGTGGCCGAACTTCGAGGCGTTCGGCATCTGCCCGTGGCAGCACGAGATCCTCGCGGGCATGCTGGGCGCCGACATCATCGGGTTCCACACGCAATACCATTGCAACAACTTCCTGGAGACGGTCGAGCGGGTCGTCGAGTCCCGGATCGACTGGGAGCACTTCACGGTGACCCGGGGGCCGCGCGTGACCCGGGTCAAGCCGTTCCCCATCAGCGTGGATCCCGACGCCATCGACCACGGCCCGGCGCGGAGCCGCGAGCAGGTGCTGGCCCAGCTCGAGCTGTCCGTGGAGTTCTTCGGGATCGGGGTGGAGCGGGTCGACTACACGAAGGGATTGCCCGAGCGGTTCCGAGCCCTCGGCCGGTTCTTCGAACGCTACCCCGAGTACGTGGGTCGGATGACGTTCGTGCAGGTCGCCTCGCCCAGCCGGAGCCAGATCAAGCGGTACCAGGAGCTGGTGCGTGAGGTGGCGGAGACGGTCAAGGAGGTCAACGGCCGCCTGCAGACCCGGACCTGGCGGCCGATCGTCTACCTGGACCGCCACCACGATCGCCACGAGATTCTTCCCCTGTACCGCCACGCCGACTTCTGCATGGTGACATCTCTTCACGACGGCATGAACCTGGTCGCCAAGGAATTCGTGGCCGCCCGCGAGGACGAAGAGGGTGTGCTCGTGCTGAGTCGCTTCACGGGGGCGGCCCGGGAGCTGACCGACGCCGTGATGGTGAACCCCTACGACCTCGACGAGATGGCGGAGGCGGTGCGGGTGGCGCTCGCGATGCCGCGCGAGGAGCAGCGGGCGCGGATGACCCGCATGCGGCGGGTGGTCCGCGAGCACAACATCTACCGGTGGGCGGGCCTTCTCCTCAACGAGCTCTCGCTGATCCCCGAGGAAGCCGTCGGCGCCAAGGCCTGACCCGCCGGCGCGCCCCGCCCCGGCGCCGCGAATCGACGGACGTTCGACTCCGGACGCTCGATGCAGGGCTCGCCGAAGGGCCGGCTCGCTCCTCGTGCGGCGCGGCAGCCGGGCTCAGAGCACGTAGAGCCAGGGCCGGGTCGTCAAGGTGCCGGCGGTCCAGAGTCCCGTCTCGTCCAGCCACTTGGCCGCTTCGGCCGGGTCGACGGTCCGCATGACGGCCAGCGTCTCGCCCGATGGGAAGAAGCCGCCGAAGGCCATGCGGCCGGCGCCGCGGGCCTCGATCAGAGCGAGGGACGCCATGTCGACGTCCGGGGTCAGCCCCTCCACGATGGTGACTTGCCGCGACCCGTCGGTGACCACGGGAGGCTGCTCCCAGGGCTCGAGGAACTGGCTGAAGGGCCGGGGCCGATACGCGGTCCAGACTCCACCGGTGAAGTAGGGATCCTCCTCGACAAGCCGCCGGAGCATCTCGAGGTCGGATACTCGGTAGAGCACGTCGGTGCTGCGGCCATCCGGCCCGGGGCCGCCGGCCAGGATGTACCCGCGCGAGCGGAGCGCGACCGCACGGGCCAGGTGAGCCTCGCGATGGGCGATCCGGCGCGTCGCGTAGTCGTCGGCGGGGGTCATCGCGACGTGGCAGAAGATCACCGGCCGCTCGCGCCGGCCCGGGGCGGCCGGCCCGCGGCGCCGTTCACGGGGTCACCCATCCGCCAGCGAAGGGCAGGACCTGGCCCACGAAGAAGTCGGCGTCTTCCGAGGCCAGGTACACGGCCAGGCGGGCCGACTCCTCGCTCCGGGCCAGGCGGCCGGCCGGGATGTTCCTCACCATGCGCTCGAGGGTCCTGGCGTCGGCGACGAGCTCGGGCGGGAAGTACGTCGGGTTCTCCACGTAGTTCTGGGCGATGGCGTTCACCTGGATGCCGTCGCGCGCCACCTCGCGGCCGACCGCCTTCGTGAGCCCGTTCACCCCGGCCCGGGCCGCCGTGTAGGCGGCGTAGCGCGGGAGCCCCGGGAAGGCGGCGGCCGATGACATGTTGATGATCTTGCCCCGTCGCGCCGGACGCATGACGCGAAGGGCGGCGCGCAGGCAGTAGAACGGCTCGTCGAGGAGCGCCGCCATCATCGCCCGCCACTCCTCGTCGGTCACGGCCTCGGTGGCCCGCCCGGAGGGTGGGTAGGCGTTGTTGTTCACGAGCACGTCCAGCCGGCCGAAGCGGGCGACGACTTCATCCATGACCCGGTCCACTTCTGCCGAGCGCGTCAGGTCGCCGGCAAGGGTCATGGCCGTGCGGTCCATCCGCTCCGCCATGGCCGCCATGCGCGCTGCCCCGGCCGCCTCCCGATCGTGCAGGGCCAGGGTGGCGCCCTCGCGGGCGAACTCCTCGGTGATGGCCGGGCCCATGAAGTGCGTGACGTTGGTGACGAGGGCGATCTTTCCCGTGAGCTTCATCGCGGGAGTGTATGGGCCGGTCCAGGCCCTGTCAAGGTTGCGGGCAGCAGCGCTTCCGCCGGTCGCGCGTCGGCCTCGTGCGGCGTGAGTCGAAAGTTCGTGGACTCGCGGTGCCGGGCGGGGTGGGGGCCCTCCCCGCGGGACCGTACCTTCTGCGGATGCCGGAGCCACCACCACCCATCTCCTGGCCCCATTGAGTGCCGGTGACGCTCCCGCGTTACAGGCGTGTCCCGCGGGGGGGGGGCCCGCCCCGCCCGGCGCCTTGCCGGCACATCGCGCGCGGCGGGGGCGGCCGCGGCGCCGCGGAACATACCGCGCGTGGGACGGGCGTGATAATCTGAGGAAGCGGCACGGAGGCGCGCCATCCACAAGGATCGCCTGCTCGAGACGTTCCAGGCCCGGTACTCCTTCGCTCTCGACGATTTCCAGCTGCGCGCCATCCGGGCCATCCTGGCCGGGAACTCGGTCATCGTCTCGGCCCCGACGGGAGCGGGCAAGACGCTGGTGGCGGAGTTCGCCATCCACGCCGCCCTCGCCCGGGGTCGGCGCATCGCCTACACCACGCCGCTCAAGGCGCTGTCGAACCAGAAGTACGCCGACTTCGGCCGGCAGTTCGGTGTGGAGCAGGTCGGCATCCTGACCGGCGACGTCAAGGTGAACCCGCGCGCTCCGGTCCTGGTGATGACGACGGAGATCCTGCGCAACATGTTCTACACGGGCGGGCTCCCCGGCCTCGCCACCGTCGTCCTCGACGAGTGCCACTACATGGGCGACGAGGGGCGGGGGACGGTGTGGGAGGAGATCATCGTCAACGCCCCGCGCGACGTGGCGCTGGTCGCGCTCTCGGCCACGGTGGCCAACGTCGCGGAGATCGCGGACTGGATCAGCCTCGTTCACCGGTCGATCGTGGCCATCACGCATCCCCACCGGCCGGTGCCGCTCGCGTACCTGGTGGCGGATCTGTCCGGCGATCTGCATGGCTACGAGTCGGTGCGCGACGGGCGCGTGCGTCTCCTGGGCGCCGAGTACGCGGACGGCGCGGGCGAGCGCGGCCGCTGGTACTCGCGCCGCGTGGTCGACCCCACGGTCATGCTCGACGAGCTCGAGGCGCGGGGGTGGCTGCCCGCGATCTACTTCATCTTCAGCCGGGCCGGTTGCGAGCGGGCGATGGAGACCGTGCTGGCCGAGGGAAAGCCGCTTCTCAGCAAGCCGCAGCAGACCCAGGTGGACGAGGCCATCCGCGGCGCCGTGTCCGAGACGCCCACCATCGCCGAGTCGCCGCTCAACCAGACGATCTTCCAGGCGCTCGGCATGGGCGTGGGGCTCCACCACGCGGGCATCCTGCCGAGCGTCAAGCGCTTGATCGAGGTGCTCTTCGAGCGCGGCCTGTGCCGGGTCGTCTTTGCCACGGAGACGATGTCCCTCGGGATCCACATGCCGGCCCGGAGCGTCGCGCTCCAGTCCCTGACCAAGCGCACCGATCGAGGATTCCGCTCGCTGACCCACAACGAGCTGACGCAGATGGCCGGGCGCGCGGGCCGGCGCGGCATCGATCCCGAGGGCCAGTGCGTGATCGCGCTCGACGTGCGCGACGGTCTCGAGGACCTGCTCCGCGTCGTCGGCGGCGAGCCCGAGCCGGTGGTGAGCCAGTTCAAGCTGGGGTACGGCTCGGTCGCGCTCCTGCTCGCCAGCGGCAGCGACATGGCGAGCGTCCGGCGCACGGTGGAATCCTCGTTCGGCCAGTACCAGAACCTCAAGCGCATCCGCGGGCTGGAGAAGGAAGTGGATGGCCTGGAGATCGCCCTCGAGGATGCGCGGGGCTTCTCCGCCCCGTGCGGGGACTTCTCGCGTATCGGGCGCTACCGGCGCCTTCGCGCCGAGCTGGACGCGGCCCGGGCTGCCCATGGGCCGGCGGGCCGGCGGGCGGCGCGTTCGGTCGAGCAGGCCGAGCCCGGGCGCCTGGCCCTGGTGCGCCGGCGCAGCGGCCCCGTCCTCGGGCTCATCTGCCGCGTGGATGCGCGGCGCCACCGGACGGTCGTGACGGTGCTCCTCCCTCACGGCGAGGCCGTCCCCCTCAAGGCCACGCACGTCAAGCGCGTCTTCTGGTCGACTCCCCCCCTTGCCGTCCCCCGCGACTGGGAGCGCCGCACCGGTCACCTGGCCGCCGAGCTGCGCCGGCTGTCGGTGGGCGACCTGATGACAAGGGAGCGCGCGCAGGGACGGGAGGGCTCGCTGGCCGAGATCGAGTGCCACCGGTGCCCGTGGGGGTCGCTCCCGCGCTGCGAGCAGGCCTCGAAGGGACTCGAGCGGATCGAGACGCGGCACGCCCAGCGGGTCGAGATGCTCGAGGCCATGCGCAGCTCCTACTGGCAGGAGTTCCTCCGCGTGGTCGAGGTGCTGGAGCGCTTCGACGCCGTGCAGGACGGCAAGCTCCTGGTCAAGGGCCAGCTCGTCGCCGGGCTCCGGCACGACAACGAGCTGCTGGTGGCCGAGATGATCTCCCGGGGGCTCCTGGACGACACCTCGCCCGCCGAGGCGGCCGCGCTCTGCTCCTGTCTGGTCGAGGAATCGCGCTCGGGCGACGGGGCGGTGGCGCGCCTCTTCCTCAGGAAGCGCCCGCGCCTCGCGCGCAAGGTCCGCGATCTCGGCGCCATCGCCGACGCCGTGCTGATCGAGCAGCGGGTGCGCCAGCTCGCGATGCCGGTCAGCCTGTCCACGGGCTTCATGCCCTCGGTCTTCCGCTGGGCGTCGGGCGAGGACGACTGGTCGAGCATCGTGGAGGAGTCATTCGGCGGGCACGAGGGCGACCTCATCCGCGCCTTCCGCCGGCTGATCGACGTGCTGCGACAGCTCGCGGAATCGGAGGTGGCCCCGGCGCTCGCCGGCACTCTGGAGAGGGCGGCGCGCGTCATCGACCGCGGCATCGTGCTCGAGTCGGCCCTGATCTGAGCGCCGGTGACGGGACACCGGGTTGCCGTGCGGGCAGGGGTGGGGGCGGTGCGGTGGCGCGCCGCGGGAGCCGCCCTCGCCCTGCTCGCCCTGCTCGGCGTCTCGCTGACCACCGGCTGCGCGAGCGGGCTCGCCGGGGACACGATCGTGCGCACCGGCACCGGCCCGAACGCCAAGGAGGTATTCACCACGCGGACGGTCATGGCCTATGGCCGCGGACCCAGCTTCGACGAGACCAGGCGCTGGCAGGACCAGGTGGACGAGCGCGTGTTCAGATACCTCCGCGACCACCCCGAGATCGAGCGGGCCGAGCGGTACTCGGATTTCCGGTTCTACCGCCAGGTGACCCCGGGCAGTACCCGGGGAGAGGTCCGCGCCCTGCTCGACGATCCTGACGAGCGCACGATCGACGCCGCGCTCATGGCCGTCCTCGCCGGCGGGAACTGGACGGGCATGCAGGGCAAGGCCAGGGAGGCCTGGGTGTATCCCGGGGGCTGGGTCCTGTACTTCGACGACAAGGCCGTGGTCGACATCACCCGGCGCGGCCCGCCCCCGGACTCGTGAGGGCGGCGAGAGCCGCCCATCGACGCATGACCGAGCGACGACGTTGCCCGCCGGGCCCCGAGGGGGCGGCGCGCGAGAGGAGCCCATGGCCGAGATCAGCCTGACTGCCGCTTTCTCGACCGTCCCCGGGCCGGAGCAGGAGGCCATCAAGCGGCTTCTGACCGAGACGATCGAGCGGATCGCCCAGGACGACCGGAGTTTTTCCCGCGCGCGTGTGGTCTTCACCGAGTCCGACGAGCGGTGCGCCCTCACGGCCGAGCTGGACGGGGTCAAGAAGGACGGTGTTCCCCTCCAGATCGACCTGGAGCAGCTCGAGGACGCGCAGTCGAGCGCCGGTGCCCGGGCCCAGCTCACGGAGGCGCTCCGCCTGTACTTCCGCCGGGTCACTGGCCAGGGCCGGTGAGCGAAGCCCGGCGGCGCCGGCCCGGGTCCGGCGGCCAGCGATCTGCGGTGGCGACCGCCGAGCGCGCGCCCGCTCCTGCGCGGGAGAGGGCGGGCAGCCCGCCCCGCCGCCTCATCGTCAACGCCGATGACTTCGGGCTCACCGCCGGCGTGAGCCGCGGAATTCTCGCCGCCCACGACCGCGGCATCGTGAGCAGCACGACCCTGCTCGTCAACCGGCCGCCGGACCCCGCCCTGGTCGAGGCCCTGCGGGCCTCGCGCCTCGGCGTGGGCCTGCACGTGAACCTGACGCTCGGCGCCCCCCTGGCGCGGCCGGAGCGCGTTCCCTCGCTCGTCGACGCGTCCGGCGTGTTCGTGCGGGACGCCCGGGAGGTGGCGGCGCGCGCCTCCATCGACGAGGTCCGCATCGAGCTCGGCAACCAGATCGACGCCTTCCGCGCCCTGATGGGGCGCTTCCCGACCCACCTGGACAGCCATCACCACGTCGCCCGCCACTCGCCGGTGCTCGAGGTGCTCCTCGACTTCGCCCGGGTCCTCAAGCTTCCCGTCCGCAGCCAGGACGACCGCGTGCGCACGGCCGCGCGCCGTCTCCACCTGCGCACGCCGGACCACTTCGTGGGGGAGTCGGGCCCCGAGCCCTACTGGTCGGCGGACCGGGTCCTCGCGCATCTGCACGCCCTTCCCGGCGGCGTCTCGGAGTTCATGACCCACCCCGGATACTTCGACGACGACCTCGCCTACAGCCGGTACGGGCAGCAGCGCGAGATCGAGCTGGCGGGCCTGACCGACCCGCGGGCCCGTGCCGCTCTCGCAAGCGGCGGGATCGATCTGATCCACTTCGGCCGGCTGTGAGGGGCGCCGGCCGGCTCGGCCTCACAGCACGGCCACCGAGCCACACCGATTCGCCGAGCGCTCACCGCCCTCGGGAGCCGCGGTCACGCCCTGTTCCACCTGCACCCGCAGGAGGGAGGTCGAGGTTGGCCGCGTCGCGGGAGGCGCCGCCGCGGGGATCCGGGTCACGCGGCGTTGACGACGTGCAGGCGCTCTCCTCGCGCGAAGGCCTCGACGGTGGCGACGGCGATGGCGAGCATGTTGGCGCTGGCCTCGCGGGTGTTGTAGCCGATGTGGGGGGTGGCGAGCACGTTTGGCAGCCCCCGCAGCGGGTAGTCGCGGGGAGGCGGCTCCTCTTCGTGCACGTCGAGGGCGGCGCCGGCAATCCGGCCCGCCCGGAGAAGCTCGGCCAGGGCCTCGTTGTCGACGAGCCTCGCCCGCGCGGTGTTGACCAGCCAGGCCTCCGGCTTCATGAGCTCGAGGAGCTGCCGGCTGACGATCCCGTGGGTCTCCGGCGTGTAGGACAGATGGAGCGAGACCACGTCTGAGCGGCGGAAGAGCTCCTCGAGGGGCACGAGGACGAGTCCGTGCTCCGCGCGCTCAGGGGCTGACCGGCGCGTCCAGCCCGCCAGCCGCATGCCGATTCCGGCCCCGAGGCGGGCCATCTCCTGACCGATGGGACCCAGCCCGACGATCCCGAGCGTCTTGCCCCGGAGCTCCATGCCCACGAACCGGCCCGGTTCCCAGCGGCCCTCGCGAAAGCTCAGGAAGGCCGGACCGACGTGCCGGGTGAGGGCCAGGGCCAGGGCCAGGGTGTGCTCGGCGACCGAGGTGGCCCCGTAGTCGGGAGTGTTGGCGATGGCGATCCGGCGGCGGGTCGCCTCCGCGACGTCGATGTAGGTCGAGTATCCGATTCCGAGGAAGGTGATGAGGCGCAGGTGCTCGGCCGCGCCCAGGACCTCGGCGTCCAGCGTGGAGTAGTCGAGCACCACCACCTCGGCGGGGCGGACGCGGGCGATGAGCTCTGCCCTGTCGCGGGGCGGGCCGTCGTGGAAATCGACGGGGCCAAGCCGGCGCAGGGGCTCGAGGTGGGCCGGGTCCTGGACGCAGCCGGCCCCGTCGGGGAAGACGATGCGCATGTGATCGGGGGGCCGGTCAGGCGCTCGTGAACCCCTTGCCCTGGTCCGCGAGCATCTGCAGGCGATCGGCCGGCCGCCACTCGCTGCCCTGCTGCCGCTGCCACTCGAGCAGGCGGTCGCGGATCACCTTCAGCCCGACCTGGTCCGCCCAGTACATCGGGCCGCCCCGGTACACGGGCCAGCCATAGCCGTATACCCAGATCACGTCGATGTCGCTCGCGCGGATGGCGATCTTCTCCTCGAGGATCTTGGCGCCCTCGTTGACCATGGGGTAAAGCAGCCGCGCCAGGATCTCCTCGTCCGTGATGGCGCGCCGCTTCGCGCCCTGCTCCCGGGCCACCTCGAGGATGATGGCCTCGACCACGGGGTCGGGAATGGGCGTGCGGTCGCCCTTGTCGTAGCGGAAGTAGCCGGCGCCGGTCTTCTGGCCGAAGCGGCCCATCTCGCAGATGCGGTCCGCAATCGGCGACGTGAGGCCCTTGCCCTTGCGAATGCGCCAGCCGACATCCAGCCCCGCCAGGTCGCCCATCGCGAACGGGCCCATTGGGAAGCCGAAGTCGACGAGGACCTTGTCGACCTGGTGGGGCAGCGCGCCCTCGATGATCAGCTTCTCGGCCTCGCGCCCCCGCTGGTGGAGCATGCGGTTGCCGACGAAGCCGTGGCAGACACCGACGCAGACCGACACCTTGCCGATCCGGCGCCCGACGGCCATCGCGGTGTTGACCACGGGCCGGGACGTCTCGGCCCCGCGGACGACCTCCAGAAGCCGCATGACGTTGGCCGGGCTGAAGAAGTGCATGCCCACCACGCTCTCGGGCCGCCCCGTGGCCGAGGCGATCTCGTTCACGTCGAGCGTCGAGGTGTTGGTGGCGAGGATGGCGTCCGCCTTGCAGATCGTGTCGATCCGGGCGAAGACTTCCTTCTTGATGGGCATCTCCTCGAACACGGCCTCGACGACGATGTCGGCGTCGGCGATCGCGCCGAAATCGGTGGTGCCCTGGATGAGACCCATGCGCCGCTCGACGTCCCGGGCGGTGAGGCGGCCCCTGGACGCCGTGGCCTCGTAGTTCTTCCGGACGACCCCGAGGCCGCGGTCGAGGGCCTCCCGGGCGACCTCGACGACGGTGACCGGGATGCCCGCGTTGGCGAAGTTCATGGCGATGCCGCCGCCCATGGTGCCGGCGCCGAGGACGGCCGCCGTGCGGATCTCCTTGACCGGCGTGTCCGCCGGAACGTCCGGGATCTTGGCCGCCTCGCGCTCGGCGAAGAAGAAGTAGCGCTGGGCCCGGGACTCCGGCGACACCAGGAGCTCCTGGAACAGCTCGCGCTCGCGGCGCATGCCCTCCTCGAAGGGGAGGTTCACCGCGGCCTCGACGGCCTTGATGCAGCTCTCCGGCGCCCGGAATCCGCGCGTTTGCCGGGCCACCGACTTGCGGAACTCCGCGAACACCTCCGGCTTGCCCCGGACGGCGGCGATCTTGTCGTCAAGGTCGCGGATCTTCCGGAGGGGCCGTCCCTCCGCGAGGATCTTCTCGGCGAACGCCGTCGCCGCGGCGGCGAGGTCGCCCGGCGCGATCTCGTCCACCAGGCCGTGGCGCAGGGCGGCGTCGGCGCCGATCGGATCACCGCTGACGATCATCTGGAGCGCGGTCTCGACCCCGACCACGCGCGGGAGCCGCTGGGTGCCGCCCGCGCCGGGAAGGAGCCCGAGCTTCACCTCGGGCAAGCCGAGGCGCGCCGACGTGACCGCCACCCGGTAGTGGCAGGCGAGGGTGACCTCGAGGCCCCCGCCCAGCGCGGTGCCGTGGATGGCGGCCACCACCGGCTTCGGGCTCGACTCGATCAGGGTCAGCACCTCGTGCAGGCCGGGCTCGCGCGGGGGCTTGCCGAACTCGCTGATGTCGGCGCCGGCGATGAACGTCCGCCCGGCGCAGACGATGACGACGGCGCCCGCGGCCGGATCGGCGAGGGCCTGCCGCATCCCTTCGAGGAGTCCCGCGCGCACGTGCTGGCTGAGCGCGTTCACGGGCGGGTTGTCGATGGTGAGCACGGCCACGCGGCCGCGCCGGTCGAGACTCACGGACTGGGTGATGGCGGTCATGGCACTCCTCGCTGAGGTGCGGTGGTCAGGGCCGGCCGGGACGCCCCTTGCGCCTCGGACTGTATCCGGATCGCGGGCCCGGGCGCAACTGCCGCGATCCCGGCGGCCAGGCCCCCGCTCAGAAGGTGACAGGCAGCGCGGTCAGGCCCCGCAGGGTGAGGCTCTGGCGGTATTCCGGCCGGTCCGTGGCCAGGGCGAGCTTCGGCAGCCGCCCCACGAGCGTGTTGATGGCGATCTGTCCCTCCACCCGGGCCAGGGGTGCGCCCAGGCAGAAGTGGATCCCCCAGCCGAAGGCGATGTGCCGGTTGTCGGTGCGGCCGATGTCCAGGCGGTCGGGGGCCCGGAACTGGGCGGGATCGCGGTCGGCGGCGCCGATGAAGGGCATCACCATCTCGCCCTTGGCGATGGTCCGGCCCCCGATGACCACGTCCTCGCTCGGGATGCGCGCCGTGCGCTGCACTGGCCCGTCGAAGCGGAGGAGCTCTTCCACCGCGCTCGCGATCAGGTCCGGACGCTCGCGCAGCCGCTCCATCTCGGCCGGGTGGCGGAGGAGGGCCAGGGCGCCGTTGCCGATGAGGTTGACCGTCGTCTCGTGGCCCGCCACGAGCAGGAGGATACAGGTGGCCAGGAGCTCGTCCTCGCCCAGGGTGTCGCCCCGCTCCTCCGCCGCGAGCAGCGCCGAGAGCATGTCGGCGCGGGGAGCGGCGCGCCGCTCGGCGATCAGCCCGCGGAAGTAGTCGCTGAGGGCGCGCCGCGCGGTCACGCTGCGCTGGATGATCGGGGAGTCGGGGGGAAGCCAGAGGGCGTCGAGCCCGCGGGCGATGTCGACGCCCCATGCCTTGAACCGCTCGCGGTCCGCGATGGGAACGCCGAGCATCTCGCAGATCACGATCACGGGGAGGGGATAGGCGAAATCCTCGATCAGGTCCATGGCCCCCGCCGGCTCAGCGCGGTCCAGCAGGCCGTCGACGATGTGCTGGATGTGCGGGCGCAGCTGCTCGACGACGCGGGGGGTGAAGGCCTTGCTGACGAGGCCGCGCAGCCGCGTGTGGTCCGGCGGATCGCGGTCGAGCATCGAGAGTCCGAGCCCCGGCGGGGCCGCGCCGAACCGCGCGGCCACGTACGCGGCGATGGCCTCCTTGGCAAAGCGCGGATCGCGCAGCGCGGTGACCACGTCCTCGTACCGGGTGAGCACCCAAAAGCCGAGCGGGCTCAGGTGAACGGGGTCCTCGGCCCGCAGCCGATGGTAGGTCGGGTAGGGGTCGGCAATGAAGTCCGGGTGCATCGGATTGAACTGGACGTCGCCCATCGGCTGGCCTCCCCGCGAGTGTGGCTCCGTCACTATACCGTGCCGCCGGACGGAGGTCCGGGGATTCGCGGCCGCGGTCTGGGCTATCATCGCAGGGCGCTGGGCCGGGCCGGCGGCCCCGCCCCGGTGGCCGCCGGGCCCGGGCCGCGCGGATCGCCATGCTCTCACTCGAAGAAAGGAGCCCTCGATGATCTACGAGCTGCGGACGTACACGCTCCAGCCCGGCGGGATCGGCCCGTACCTCAAGCTCGCCGGCGAGGTTGGCCGCAAGGTGCGGGGCGACGATTACGGCGTGCAGGAGGGGGCGTGGTCCACGGAGTTCGGTACGCTGAACCAGTACGTGCACCTCTGGCGCTACCCCGACCTCAACGAGCGCGAGCGGCTCCGCAAGGCCCTCGGTCAGAACGAGCGCTGGGCCAAGGAGTACGTGCCGCAGATTCGCCCGTTCATGCTGGCCCAGGAGAACAAGATCCTGTCGGCGGTGCTGGCCCCGAAGGCGCCGGCCGAGCCGGGCCACGTCTACGAGCTGCGCACCTACCGGGCCCACGTGGGCAAGCTCGCGGAGTGGCTCAAGCTGTTCACCGAGATCATGCCGGTGCGCGAGAAGTTCTCGAAGAACGTGGCGGTGTTCCAGACGGAGGTCTCCCAGCTCAACGAGGCCGTCCACCTCTGGGCGTACCGGGACCTGAACCACCGCGCCCAGGTGCGCGCCGGTGCGCTGCAGGACGCCGACTGGACGGCGTTCGTGGCCAAGGCCACGCCGCTCCTGGCCGAGATGCGCTCGGTGGTCCTGGTGCCCACGCCGGTCTCGAAGCTCCGCTAGCTGGTGTTCCGTCTTCGAGATGTGCCGACAATGCGCCGGGCGGGGTGGGGGTCCTCCCCGCGGGACACGCCTGTAACGCGGGAGCGTTGCCGGCACTCGATGGGGCCACGAGACGGGTGGTGGGTGGCTTCGGCCATCCGCAGAAGATACGGTCCCGCGGGGAGGGCCCCCGCCCCACCCGGCGCCGTGAGTCGACGGATCTGCGGCTCAGGACACTGGTCGGCGGGGCCCCGGCCGCGCCGTTCCCGTCCGGGTGCGCGCGTG
Source organism: Binatia bacterium (assembly GCA_035544455.1). Lineage (GTDB taxonomy): Bacteria > Methylomirabilota > Methylomirabilia > Rokubacteriales > CSP1-6 > DATKEI01. Next base: position 16,280 of record DATKEI010000491.1, read on the forward strand.
CTATAGCTTCCCGCGCGGCCGGGACATGGCGCGGGGCGAGGAGGGGTGACATGAGGCGTGGGCGGCCGTGATCGGCGCGTCGCATTACCGGATCGGTGGGGATCGGCTGGTTGCCGGGGCGGGCCGATTCGTCGGCGACGTGGGCGCTCCGGGGATGCTGCACGCCGCGGTGCTGCGCTCGCCCCACGCGCACGCCCGCATCGCGTCGATCGACGCCACGCGGGCCCTCCGGCGGCCCGGGGTGCACGCCGTCATCACCGCTGCGGACGTGCCGGAGGCCGCGGTCATCCCGAACCGGGTGGGGGCGCCCCCCGGCACCGAGCGGTACCTGCAGCCCGCCATCGCCCGGGGCGTGGTCCGCTACGCGGGGGAGCCGGTGGCGCTCGTGGTGGCGGAGGACGCGTACCTCGCCGCGGACGCGCTCGATCTGATCGAGGTCGCCTACGAGCCCCGGCCGGTTTGCGCCTCGGTGGGCAGCGCCCTCGAGCCCGGCGCGCCACGGCTGTTCCCGGGGACCGACTCGAACAACGTCGCCGTCATCTCCATGCGCGTTGGTGATGCCGAGGCCGCGCTCTCCGGCGCGCACCTGGCGATCCGCGAGCGGTTCACCTATCCGCGCCAGACCGCGGCCGCCCTGGAAACGCGCGGGCTCCTCGCGATTCCACCCGATCCGGCGGGGGGCGAGCTTCACCTGATCGGGTCCACGAAGTGCATTCACATCAACCGGGGCATCCTGGCCCCGATCTTCGGTGTTCCCCTCGGCGCTCTTCGCCTGACCGAGGTCGACGTCGGCGGCGGATTCGGGGTGCGGGGCGAGCTGTATCCGGAGGACATCCTGGTGCCGCTCGCCGCGCTGAAGCTCGGCCGGCCCGTGAAGTGGATCGAGGGCCGGCGCGAGAGCCTGCTCGCGACCAACCACGCCCGCCAGGTCGAGTACGAGGCGGAGATGGGGTTCGATGCCGCCGGCCGGATCGTTGGACTGCGCGCGCTGATCCGGGCCGACATCGGCGCGTACGTCCGGACCGCCGCCCTCGTGCCCGCCGAGTTCGGCGCCGCGCTGCTCCCGGGGCCCTACCGCGTGCCGAGCTACGCCTGCGACCTCTGGTCGGTGGTGACCAACAAGACGCCCGCCGGCACGCTCCGGTCGCCGGGGCGGCCGGAGTGCAACTTCGTCCGGGAGCGCCTCATGGACGCCGCCGCGGCCCGGCTTGGGCTCGACCCGGCGGAGATACGGCGGCGCAACCTGATCCGTCCCGACGAGATGCCGTACGACTGCGGCACCCGGTCCTTCGGCGTCACGACCGTCTACGACTCCGGCGACTTCCCCGGCCTGTTCGAGGAGCTGTTGCGGCGGCTGGACTACGACCGGGCACGCGCGGAGCAGGCGGCTCGACGCGGCCAGGGCGGCCGGCGGCGGGGCATCGGGCTCGCCGTGTACGTCGAGAAGACCGGACTCGGCCCGTTCGAGACCGCCCACGTGGAGGCGCGGGGCGACGGGGGCTTCACCGTCGATACCGGGGCTTCGTCGATGGGGCCGGGGCTCGAGACGGCGCTGGCCCAGATCCTGGGCCAGGCGCTCGACCTGCCGGCCGAGCGCTTCGAGGTGCGCCACGCCGACACGGCTGCGGTCGAGAGTGGCGTCGGCACCTACGGGTCCCGCGGCACGGTGACCGCGGGGAACGCGGCCGCCATGGCGGCGGCCCGGCTCGTCGCCGAGGCGAGGGTGCGCGCCGCCGAGCGCCTCGGCGCCCCCGGAGCGGATCTCGCGTACGCGGCGGGGGTACTCACGGGCGGCCGCGGCCGAGTCACGCTGGCCGAGCTGGCGGCGGAGCGGCGGCTGGCCGCGGGCGCGTCCTTCACGGTCCAGAAGCTGACCTACGCGGGATGCGCGGTGGGGGTCGTCCTCGACGTGGACGTCGAGACCGGCCACGTGGAGCTCTGCCGGATCGCGGTGGGCGCCGACGTGGGCCGAGCCGTCAACCCCGCGCTCGTCGACGGCCAGCTCGTGGGGGGGGTGGCGTTCGGGATCGGCAACACGCTCCACGAGTCCCTCGAGTACGACGCCGAGGGGCAGCTCGTGTCGGGCACCCTCATGGACTACGCGCTGCCCTATGCGGCGGACGTGCCCCCCGTCTCCAGCTATTACCAGGAGGTGCCGGCGACGACCAATCCCCTCGGGCTGCGCGGGCTCGGCGAGTGCGGCAACCCCGGACTGGGCGGCGCCATCGCCAACGCGGTGTGCGACGCGCTCCGCGATCTCGGCGTCGGACTCACCGCGCTCCCCGTGACCCCGGCCCGGGTGTTCGCGGCAATCCAGAGCTCGGTCAGCTCGTCCCGGCCGGCGGCGTATAATTCCGGGTCATGAGCGATCTCGAGAGCGCGCTGCGCCGCGTCGTCACGGGGGACGTCCGCTTCGATACCTACTCGCGCCTCCTCTACTCCACCGACGCGTCGATGTACCAGGTGGAGCCGATCGGGGTGGTCATCCCGCGGCAGGCGGAGGAGGTGCAGGCCGTCATCGAGGTGGCCAACCGGATGCAGGTCCCGATCCTGCCTCGCGGCGGCGGGACCTCGCTCACCGGGCAGACGGTGAATCACGCTGTGGTGATCGACTTCTCCCGCTACATGGACCGGGTGCTCGAGGTGAACGTCGAGGAGCAGTGGGCGCGGGTCCAGCCCGGCGTGGTGCAGGACAATTTGAACGACCACGTGCGGCCCCACGGGCTGCTCTTCGGCCCGGACACGTCGACCTCCAGCCGGGCCACCCTCGGCGGCATGATCGGCAACAACTCCGGGGGGTCTCACTCCATCGCGTACGGCCTCACCGTCAAGCACGTGATCGAGCTGACGGCGATCCTCGCCGATGGAACCTGGGCGCGCTTCGGCGAGATCGCCCCCGGGGCGTTCGCGGCCAAGACCCGGCTCCCGGGCCTGGAGGGGCAGATCTATCGCGAGGTCGCCCGTATCCGCGACCAGTACGCGGAGGACATCCGCACGCGGTACCCGAAGCACTGGCGGCGTGTCTGCGGCTACAACCTGGACGAGCTCGTCGGGGCCGGCGCCGGCGCTGGCGAGGATCCCGCCCCGCGCCCGCTCAACATGGCGAGGCTCGTCGTTGGGTCCGAGGGCACCCTGATGACGGTCGTCGAAGCCAAGGTGCGCCTCGTCCCCCGCCCGAAGCGGACGGCCCTCGACGTGCTCCACTTCCACGACATCCAGGAGGCGCTGGAGTGCTCCCAGGCCATCCTGGAGACCGGTCCGTACGCGGTGGAGCTGACGGACAAGATGATCCTCGACCTCGCCCGCGGCAACCTCGAGCACGCCAAGCGCATGGCCTTCGTGCAGGGCGACCCCGCCGCGATCCTCATGGTGGAGTACGCGGGCGGGACCGACGCCGAGGTGCAGGCCAAGATCGAGGCGCTCGAGGCGCGCCGCGCCCGCGACGGCTTCGCCTACGCCTCGCACATCGCGCGGGACGTGGCCGAGCAGCAGTCCATCTGGAAGCTCCGCAAGGCGGGCCTCGGCCTCCTGTTCGGCCTCAAGGGCGAGGCCAAGCCCATCGCCTTCATCGAGGACACCGCCGTCGACCCGAAGCACCTGCCCGAGTTCGTCCCGCGCTTCCGCGACGTCATGGCCCGCTACGGGGCGGAGGGCGCCTACTACGGGCACTGCTCGGTGGGCTGCCTGCACATCCGCCCCGTCATCAACCTCAAGACGCAGCGCGGGATCGAGCAGGTCCAGGCCATGGCCGACGAGATCTGCGACCTCGTGCTCGAGTACGGCGGGGCCTTCTCGAGCGAGCATGGGGACGGGCGCGCGCGCAGCCCCTTCCTCGAGCGCGTGTTCGGGCCGACCGTCTTCAAGGCGTTCCGCGAGTTCAAGCACGCCTTCGACCCGAAGAATCTCATGAACCCCGGCAACCTGGTCGATAGCCCCGGGGTCACCCAGCACCTCCGCTACGGGCCGCAGTACCAGACGTGGGAACCGATCACCGTCCTCGACTTCTCCGAGCGCGGCGGCTTCGCCGGGGCCGTCGAGATGTGCAACGGGGTCGGCGTGTGCCGGAAGACGCTCGAGGGCACCATGTGCCCCTCGTACATGGTGACCCGGGACGAGGAGCACACCACGCGGGGCCGCGCCAACGCCCTGCGCGCCGTTCTCTCGGGCAAGGTGCCGCCGGCGGAGTTCACTGGTCGCCGCCTGTACGATGTGATGGACCTCTGCCTCGAGTGCAAGGCCTGCAAGTCCGAGTGCCCGGCCAACGTCGACATGGCCAAGATGAAGTACGAGTTCCTGTACCACTACCACACGGCGAACGGGCTGCCCCTGCGGAACCGGCTCTTCGGCCACATCGGCGCCCTGTCCGCCATCGGCTCCCGGCTGGCCCCCCTGTCGAACTGGATCGCGCGCACGCCGGTCAACCGCTGGCTCATGCAGCGGGTGGCCGGGATCGATCGGCGCCGCCCGCTGCCGGCCTTCGCGCGGGGGACGCTCACGGACTGGTTCGACCGCCGCCGGCGACCGGATCGCGCGCCCCGGGGCGAGGTCGTGCTCTTCCACGACACGTTCGTCACCTTCAACACCCCGCGCATCGGCCAGGCCGCGGTCGAGCTGCTCGAGGCCGCTGGGTATCGCGTCCACCTGGTGAATCGCAAGTGCTGCGGCCGGCCGCTCATCTCCAAGGGCATGCTCGACGAGGCGCGCGAGCACGCCCGGTGGAACGTCGCCAAGCTCGCGCCCCTGGTCGAGCGCGGCATGCCCGTGATCGGGCTCGAGCCCTCCTGCCTGCTCACGCTGCGCGACGAGTACGTCGAGCTGGTGCCCGGAGTCGAGGCGCGCCAGGTGGCCCGGTCGAGTTTTCTCATCGAGGAGGTCCTCCTGAACGAGCGCGCGCGCGGGCTGTCCCTCGAGTTCGAAGGTGCCGCCGGGCGAAAGGCCCTCTTGCACGGGCACTGCCACCAGAAGTCGCTGGTGGGGACGGCGCCGACGGTCGAGGCGCTGCGCTGGGCCGGCTACGAGGTGAGCGAGGTGGACTCCGGGTGCTGCGGCATGGCCGGCTCCTTCGGCTTCGAGCAGGAGCACTACGATATGTCGGTTGCCCTCGGCAGCCGGCGGCTGGCGCCGGCGGTACGAGACGCGGGCGGCGAGACGGAGATCGTCGCGCCCGGCATCTCCTGCCGCCAGCAGATCGAGCACCTGACGGGCCGCCGGGCCAAGCACCCCGCCGAGGTTCTGCGGGAGGCCCTGGCCCCTTCCCCGGACGGGGCGTCTCACCCCCCGGCGAAGGGTTGAGGGCCAGGCCGAAGCCAGGACTGACAGGGCGTCCGGGCACGGGCGCCCTGACCCGTTGCCGTCCGGGATCGCACGATGTGACCGGACCAGCGGGTGCTCCGCTCCGGCCGTGATGACGCAGCCCAAGGCGCCGACGACCCACGAGGATCTGCATCGCGCCGTCGATGTCCGCCCGTCGTCCGACCGCTCCTTCGGGCTGATCTTCGCCGCCGTGTTCGCCCTCATCGGCGCGCTTCCGCTGCTGTCGGGCGGCCGGATCCGCTGGTGGGCGCTGGCCGTCGCCGGGGTGTTCGCGGCCCTGGCGGTCGCTTGCCCGTCGGCGCTCGGGCCGCTGAACCGCGCGTGGCTCCGGGTCGGCCTGCGCCTCGGCGCCGTGACGTCCCCGGTGATCCTGGGGGCGCTCTTCTACGGGGTCGTGACGCCAATCGGGCTCCTGATGCGGTGGCGCGGGAACGATCCGCTCCTGCTCCGTCCGCAGTCCGGCCGCGACAGCTACTGGATCCGCCGGACGCCGCCGGGCCCGGCTCCAGACACGATGTCGAACCAGTTCTGACCCGCTTCGCTCGAGCCGAGGACACCATGGGAACGTTCGTTCGAGAGTTCTGGATGTTCATCCGCGTCCGGAAGAAGTACTGGCTGCTGCCCATCATGATCCTGCTCGCCCTCTTCGGCGGCCTCATCGTCCTCACCCAGGGCACCGCGGTGGCGCCGTTCATCTACACCCTGTTCTAGTGCCCCGAGTCAGAAGTTCGTGGACTCGCGGCGCCGGGTGGGGTGGGGGTCCTCCCCGCGGGACCGTATCTTCTGCGGATGGCCGAAGCCACCCACCACCCATCTCGTGGCCCCATTGAGTGC
>DATKEI010000492.1:0-2298 GCA_035544455.1 Binatia bacterium
AGCCTCCGCGATCTGGCGAGCCACCTCACGCTGAGGTAGCCTGGACCCAGGGGCTCGCCCCGCCGAGTGCCTCCCGCCGCGACCGGGCGGGCGGCGGGCCGGCCGGGGCGGGGCAGTGGTTGGCTGCTCGCCCCGGCACCGACAGGAGAAAACATGAGCGAGCTCTTCGAGCACATCGACAAGCTGCGCGCCGACGAGGGCAAGGTGGCCGTGGCCACTCTGGTCAACACGCGTGGCACCACGCCCCGCAAGGAGGGCGCCCGGATGGTCGTGGGTGAAGGAGGGCGCATCCTCGGCTCCGTCACGATCGGCGGCTGCGTGGACGCCCAGGTGATCGAGCAGTCCGCGGGCGTGCTCGGCGCGAACTCACCCCGGCTGATCGAGATGGACCTCGGCGATGAGGAGGCCTGGGAGATCGGCCTCACCTGCGGGGGCACCATCGAGGTCTTCCTCGAGCCGCTGGCCCTGGACCGGCCCGGCGACCCGGCCCTCGTCCTGTACGAGCGGGCGCGGGCCCTCGCCGAGAGCGGGATGCGCGCGGCGGTGGTGACCCGGCTCGACCCCCCGCAGAGCGGAGCCAAGCTCCTGGTGCAGGAGGACGGGACCGCCGAGGGATCCCTCGGCGACGAGCTCCTCGACCGCCGGTTCGCGGCGGAGGCCGCCACCGCCCTGCGCGAGGGCCGCTCGCGCACTCTGTTCGTCGAGGGCGCCCGCGGCTTCGTCGAGGTGTGGGTGCCGCCGGCGATCCTGCTCGTGGTGGGCGCCGGGCACGTGGCCATGCCGCTCGTCAGCCTGGCCCGCACCCTTGGCTTCCGCACGATCGTCATCGACGGACGCCCGCGCTTCGCGACGCACGAGCGCTTCCCCGACGTCGACCAGCTGCGCATCGGGATCCCGTCCGAGCTGGTGCGCGAGGTCCCCCTCATTGTCAGCACCGCGCTCGTGCTCGTGGCGCACGACTACAAGTACGACGTGCCGGTGCTCCGCCACGCCCTGACGACGCCGGTCGGCTACGTGGGCCTGCTCGGCAGCTCGCGGCGGGGCGCCGCCATCCTGGACATCCTGCGCGAGGACGGCGTGGCCGAAGACCTCCTGACCCGGGTGCGGGTGCCGATCGGCCTCGACCTCGGGGCCCAGTCCGCTCCGGAGATCGCCCTCGCCATCCTCGCCGAGATCCTGGCCGTGCAGCGCAAGGCCACCGGGCTCTCCATCAGCGACAAGGTCCGGAAGGGGCTGCGGTGAAGGCGGTCGCCCTCTCGCGGCCGGGGACGACGGCGGCGGCGCTCCTGGGCCGCATCGCCTGCCACGACGTGCGCGACGCCGCGGGCAAGATCGTCCTGCGCAAGGGGCAGGGGATCGACGACGCCCTGGCCCGGGCGGCCCTGGGCGCGCCGTGGGACACCATCCACGTGCTCGAGCTCGAGCCGGGTGACCTGCACGAGGAGGCGGCGGGCGGGCGCCTGTCCCAGGCGGCGGCGGGCGAGGGCGTCGACGTCAAGGGCTACACCGGGGGCCAGTGGACGCTCGCCTCGGTCCGGCGCGGGCTCCTGCGCGTTCACGACGCGGCGCTCCTGGAGACGAACCGCGCCGCGGGCATCTCGGTCTTCACGCTCTACGATCTCCAGCCCGTCGAGGCCGGGGAGACGGTGGCCAAGGCCAAGGTGACGCCCCTCGCCATCGGGGAGGCCACCGTCAAGCGTGTGGAGGCGGCGGCGTGGGGTGCGGGAGGCCTTGTCGCGGTACAGCCGTTCTCGCCGCGCGTCCTCGGCGCCCTCACACGGGAGACGCTCGAGCCCCGGCAGCGGCAGCGGTTCGATACCGCCCTGCGGGAGAAGATCGACTGGTTCGGGAGCCGGCTCCTGCCCGTCCGCTACTCCGGCGGCGACGCGAGCGCGGTGGCCGCCGAGCTCCGCGCCCTGCTCGGCGAGGGCGCGCAGTTGCTCATCGTGGCGGGGGCCAGCGCGCTCGACCCCCTGGATCCGGTCTTCCTCGGTGTCGGCTTGCTCGGTGGCCACATGGAGCGGCACGGGGTGCCGGCCCATCCCGGCAGCCTGCTCTTCCTGGCCCACGTCGAGGGCGTGCCCGTCATCGGGATGCCCACGTGTGGGATGTTTTCCCAGGCCACGACGTTCGACCTGGTTCTGCCGCGCCTGCTGGCCGGCGAGGAGATCGGCAACGACGAGCTGGCGGCGCTCGGCCACGGGGGGCTGCTCTCCCAGGACAGCGCCTGGCGGTTCCCCCGGTATCGCGAGAGCGCCGCGCGCGGCGAGCTCCCGGGGTAGGTGGGCGAATGATCTA
>DATKEI010000493.1:0-12057 GCA_035544455.1 Binatia bacterium
CACTCGATCGGGCCACGAGATGGATGGTGGGTGGCTCCGGCAATCCGCAGAAGATACGGTCCCGCGGGGAGGGCCCCCACCCCGCCCGGCGCCGCGACTGCACGAACTTCTGACTCAGCACGCTAGACCCGGTGGACGGCCCCGCGGCCGAAGAGGCCGCTCGGCTTCACAACCAGCACGAGGAGGATGATGGCCAGCGCCACCGTCAGCTTGAGCTCGGTGCCGATGAAGTGCACGTAGGTTCCGACCAGGTTCTCGATCACGCCCACCAGAAGCCCCCCCACCACGGCCCCGCCCGGACTGGTGAACCCGCCGAGGGTGGCGGAGGCGAAGGCGTAGATGAGGATGCCTCCCATCATGTTGGGGTCGAGGAACACCTTGGGCGCGATCATCATGCCCGCCACCGCGCCGACCAGGGCGGCCAGGCCCCAGCCGAGGGCCAGCATCCATCCCACGCGGATGCCCACCAGCCGGCTCGAGGTGGGGTTCTGGGCGGCCGCCCGCATGGCCAGGCCGAGCGTGGTGTACCGGAAGAAGACGTAGAGGAAGGCGAGCACCACCAGCGTCAGCGCGAAGGCCCCGACGTCGTGGGCGCCGAAGACGATGTTGCCGATGCGCAAGGGGCGGTCGGGGAAGGGGCTCGGGAATGGCTTCTGGATGTAGGAGTAGATCCACCCGGCCACGCTGTTGAAGATGAAGAGCAGGCCGATGCACACGATGACGATCGAGAGGATGGGCGCGCCCTCGACCGGGCGGATGAGCACGCGCTCGATCAGGAGCCCGCCCACGAAGGCGATCACGAGGGTCAGGAAGAAGGCCACCCAGTACGGCAGGCCCGCGTTCAGGAGCGACCAGGCGAGGTACGTGCTGAACATGGCCATCTCGCCCTGCGAGAAGTTCACCACGTCCGTGGCCTGGTAGATCATGACGAGGGCGAGGGCGATGCTGCCGTAGATGCCGCCCGTCGCGAGCCCCGAGACCACCTGCTGGATGAAGATGTCCACGGCCGGCCGGCTAGTATCCGAGGTAGGAGCGGCGGATGGAGTCGTCCTGCTTGAGCACGCTCGAGGCGCCGGCCAGCACGACGCGCCCCGTCTCGAGGAGATAGGCGTGGTCGGCCAGCTCGAGAGCGAGGGACGCGTTCTGCTCGACCAGGAGCACGCTCACCCGCTCCTCCCGGTTGATCGTGCGCACGATGCGGAAGATCTCCCGGACGACCAGCGGGGCGAGACCGAGCGATGGCTCGTCGAGCAGCAAGAGCCGCGGCCGGAGCATCAGGGCGCGGGCCACCGCCAGCATCTGCTGCTCGCCGCCGGACAGGGTCCCGGCGAGCTGGCGATGCCGCTCCTTGAGGACGGGGAAGTACCGGTACACGCGATCGAAGTCCTCGGCGAGGCGCGCGGTGTCGCGCCGGGCGTAGGCGCCCAGGCGCAGGTTCTCCTCCACCGTGAGCTGGACGAACGTGCCGCGGCCCTCCGGGGCATGCGCCACGCCGAGCCGCACGATGTCCTCGGTGGCCCGGCCGTCGATGCGCTCGCCCCCGAAGCGCACTTCGCCGCTGGTCTTCACCATGCCGCACACGGCGCGGAGCGTCGTGGTCTTGCCCGCGCCGTTCGCGCCGAGGATGGTCGTGATGCCGCCCTGCGCCACGGCGAAGGCGATCCCGTGCAGCACCTTGGTCCAGCCGTAGCTCGCCTCGAGGTTGGCGGCCTCGAGCAGAGGTGCCCCGGACGGGTGGAGCGGGTCGGGCCGCGTCGCCCCGGTGGTCAACTGTCGCTGCCCAGGTAGGCCCGGATCACGTCGGGATTGCGCTGGATCTCGGCCGGGGTCCCCTCGGCGATCTTACGCCCGAAGTCCAGCACGACCACCTGGTCGGACACCTGCATCACCAGCCCCATGTGATGCTCGACGAGGAGCACCGTCACGTGCCGGCGGTCGCGAATCCCGCGGAGGAGATCCGCCAGCACGGCGACCTCCTCGTGGTTCAGCCCCCCTGCCGGCTCGTCGAGGAGCAGCAGCTTCGGCCGCCCGGCCAGGGCCCGGGCCAGCTCGACCCGCTTCAGCGTCCCGAACGGCAGGCCGGCCGCCGGGTGATCGGCGACGCCGGACAGGCCGAGGTCGTCGATCAGCTCCATGGCGGTGTTCCTCATCCCGCGCTCCTCCCGGGAGACCCAGGGCAGGCGCAGGGCATTGCTCAGGAAGTCGCTGCGCGTCCGGCAATGCACGCCGATCATGACATTCTGGAGCACGGTCATGGTCTGAAACAGTGCGAGGTTCTGGAAGGTTCGTCCGATCCCGAGGTCGGCGATGCGATAGGGCGGCGCGGTCAGGAGCGGCTTGTCGGCGAAGACGACCTCACCCGAGTCCGGGGTATAGAGGCGGCTCAGGCAGTTGAACAGGGTCGTCTTGCCCGCGCCGTTGGGCCCGATCAGCCCGACGATCTGGCCGGTCTCCATGCCGAATGAGACGCGGTCCAGGGCGACAATGCCGCCGAACCGCATCGACACGTCCCTGACCAGCAGGATAGGCGAGGGCCCCATGGGCGCGTTCTTTATAGTGACCGCGGCCAGGCCTGTCAACGCAGTTCTGCCGAAGGGATCCGGCGTCCGGTCAGCATCTCCACGAGGAGGTTGGCCACCTGGCCGGTCTCGGCGTGCGCCGCGAGGGCCAGCGCGGTGGGGCTCCAGGGCGCCCACGTTGCGCGGGTCTCCGGGGGGAACAGGATCAATGCCGGCGCCCCCACGCCGGCGGCGAGGTGGCTCACGCCCGAGTCGGATCCGAGATAGGCATCGGCCGCGGCCAGGCCGGCGGCCAGGACCTCGAGGTCGGGCTCGACGAGCCGCGGGAGGCTCGCCCCGACCGCCTGCTCCAGGGCGGTCACGGCCGCGGCATCGGCCGGGCCCTGGTGCACGAGGACGTCGCACCCGGTGTCGCGCCGGACGCGGGTCACGACCTCCGCGAATCGCTCCGCCGGCCACCGCTTCCAGGCGGCCCCGGCTCCGGGATGCACGAGCAGGCGCGGCCGACCCCGGACGGCGCGCCTCCACGACAGCGCGGCCAGCGCCTCGCCGCCCCAGGCCGCGGGAACATGGAGCGACCCGACGAGGGCCTCCCCGCCGCCACCGCCCGCCGCCGTCCCGGTGCCGCTCCGCGAGGGATCCGGAGCGACGGTATCGAGAAGGTGGCGCCACACCGGAGGTCCGCCGGCCTCCGGCACCGGGCGGGCGAGCACGACGCCGCGCGCGACGGCGCGGAGCTGGGCGGGAAAAGGGTCGGCGCGAGAGCCGAACCACGACACCACGCGGTCGAACCGCGCCAGGCGCGCCCGTATGGCCGCGGGCGGCGGCTCCGCGGTGAACAGCGCGTCCAGGCCGAGCCGGTCGAACTCGAGCGCCTCGACCACGACGCCGGTCCCGGCGAGGAGCCGGGCGAGGCGCGGCTGGCCGGCGAAGGCGACGTGGACGGCGCCGTCCGGCGCGCGGAGGGCGCCAAGGGCGCCGAGGGCGCCGAGGGCGCGGAGGGCGGGGACCGCCTGGACGACATCGCCGAGCGCTCCCGGATGGATGGCCAGGATCTGACCGGACGGGACCCGTGTCATGGAGGGGACGCCCCGTGCGAGGTCGGCGAGCTCGCGGCTCCTCTTCGGACCCCCCGGCTCGTTCTCCCTCGCCGCTCGCGGCGACCCGGTCGAGCCCGCGCGCGCAGGATACGGCGCCCCGGGCCAGAGTGCCAGGTCGCGGCAGACCGAGTGCCGCTACCCCCGAGCCCCGTCAGCGGGTCGGCGTCGTCGCGACCTGCACGGGGACGAGCACGGGATCGCTCCCCGGACCGGGTCGCTCAATGCGGTACGTCACCCGGCTCAGCCGCGACGGGCAGCACAGCGGGTCGGTTGCGGCGTAGCGGGAGAACTCGACGGTGAGGTCGGCCGGGCCGGCGAGCTCGATGCGGGACTCGACGCCGTCCGTTCGCGAGTCCATCGGCACGGGGGAAAGCGTCCCGGCGAAGTGGCCGTCCACGAACAGGAAGGCCTGGAAGCCGAGCGGCCGGCACATGCCATCGACAGCCGTCATGCCGAGGATGACCACCGTGCCCGACTCGCGCGGCGCGGGGCCGAACGGGGCCCAGCCGGCGTCGGCCACCGCCCGCTCCTCCGCGCTGGCGGGAGGACGAACGCCATCGCGGCACCGCCCGATGCGGGGTGGATCGCCCCGCGGGACCGGAGCGGCCGGCACCGGGGCTCCGGCTCGGTTCCAGCGGATGAGGGGCTCGTCCAGCCACGAGCCATCAGGCGCGGCGGCCGGCGCGGCGGCGCAGCAAGCAAGCAGGAGGGCGACTCCCACCCCGCAGGCGAACGCGGGCCGCAGGGTCACGGGCTGGGCTGTCGGGGCAGGGCGGCGTGGACGCGCTGCGTTAACTCGTCCGCGCTGAAGGGCTTGTGGAGGACCTGTCCCTTCATCCCCTCCAGCCCGGAGACGACGCTGGATTCCTCATCGTAGCCGGACATGAACAGAACCTTGATCTCCGGCTGGGAGCTCCGGAGGATCTCGGCGAGCTGCAGGCCGTTCAGCTCGGGCATCACCAGGTCGGTGATGAGCAGCGCGATGGTGTCGGCGTGCCGCCGGGCCAGAGCGAGGGCCTCGCTCGGATTGCTGGCCTCGATGACCTCGTATCCATCCTGGCGCAGCGTGTCGGCGACGACGGAGCGGACGTTGGCATCGTCCTCGGCCAGCAGCACGGCCCTCCGGGTCGTGGCCATGGCGCGCCTCAGCGGCCGAGCGCCGCGCGGGCGCGAGCGGCGGGACCCCGAGGGATCGGCTCGGCGATCCCGCTCGCCATGAACCGGGTCTGCGCGACGAGGTCGACCGTGAAGGCACACGCCGCCGGAGCGCCGCCGGGCGGGGGCGGGGCCAGCGGAGGCCGAGGAGGAGCCGCGCTCATTCCAAGCTTCATGGTAGCCCATGTCGTCGCCGGCGATCCCGCGTCCGCGCCGGCCGGGAGCCGTGGACGCCCCGTGGCATACTGAGGGCGATCTCCATGTCGTCTGCGCTGTCTCTCATCGCCCGGCTCCGGCAGAACGTCGGCCGTGCGCTCGTCGGCAAGGACGAGGTCGTGCGGCTGGCCGTGGTGGGCCTCGTGGCCCGCGGCCATGTCCTGATCGAGGACGTGCCCGGCGTGGGCAAGACGACCCTGGCCGCCGCCCTCGCCCGGTCCATCGGGGCGGGTTTCCAGCGGATCCAGTTCACCTCGGACATGCTGCCCTCGGACGTCCTCGGCGTGAGCGTCTGGGAGCCGGGCCGGAGCGCGTTCGTCTTCAAGCCAGGCCCCCTGTTCACCAACGTCGTGCTCGCCGACGAGATCAACCGGACGACGCCGAAGACCCAGTCGAGTCTGCTCGAGGCCATGAACGAGGCGCAGGTCTCCCTGGATCACACCACCTATCCGCTGCCCCGGCCGTTCATGGTGCTGGCCACGCAGAACCCTCGCGAGTACGAGGGAACCTATCCGCTGCCAGAGTCCCAGCTCGACCGGTTCATGCTGCGTATCCGCATCGGGTATCCGGAGGCCGCCGACGAGCTGGCGATCCTGCGCGGCGGAGGCGCCGCCGGCGCCGAGGCCCTGGCCCCCGTCGTCTCGGCTGCCGACGTCGTGCGTCTCCAGGATCAGGCCGAGCGCGTGCTTGCCGACGACACCGTCCTCGACTACCTGCTGGCCATCGTGAAGGCCACGCGAACCTCGTCCCTCCTCACCCTCGGGGTGAGCCCGCGGGGCTCCCTCGCCCTGCTGCGGCTGGCCCGCGCCCAGGCACTGGCCGACGGGCGGGACTTCCTCGTCCCCGACGACGTGAAGAGCCTCGCGGTCCTCGCGCTCGCCCATCGCGTCATCGTGAAGGGGCACGAGGGCGCGAGCGGCATCGGGGCCGAGGTCGTGGTCGAGACGATCGTGCAGGACGTCCCGGTGCCCCGCTAGCATGACCCCTGGCCGGAGCGGCGGGGTGGAGTGGCGCCGGATGTTCCGGCCGCGGCGGACCATCAGGCCCACCCGGGACGGCTGGTGGATGCTGTTCGCCGCGGTGGGGCTCGGCGTCGCCGCCATCAACACCGGCAACAACCTGCTCTACCTCCTGTGCTCCATGCTGCTCGCCCTGGTGCTCGTCTCGGGCATCCTGTCCGAGCAGACCATGCGCGGGCTGCAGCTGGAGGGTCTGCGGCCCGAGGAGATGTTCGCCGGGCGCCCCGCCGTCGTCGGCGCTTCCGTCGTCAACGCCAAGCGCTGGCTGACCTCCTACTCCGTCGTGCTCGAGATGCTGGACCCTGGCCCCCCGTCATCCTTCCACGTGCCGACGCTGGCCGCGGGGGCGCGGCGCCTCGTCACCTGGGAGCACGTGCCGCCGTCCCGGGGCCGCCACCGGCTGTCCGGGGTGCGCGTCGTCACGAGATTTCCCTTCGGCCTCTTCTCGAAGGTGAGCCGGGTCCAGCTCGACGACGAGGTCCTCGTGTTCCCCGCCGTCCGGCCGATCGGTCCCCACCCGCTCGGCCGCGCGGGCGAGGCGGAGGGGGCGACCGCGCGGCGGCGCGGGAGGAGCCACGAGATGCACAGCCTGCGCGAGTACCGCCAGGGCGACGACGAGCGCCTGATCCACTGGCGCAGCACGGCGCGGGCGCAGGCGCTCACGGTGCGGGAGATGGAGGCCGAAACCACGCGCGACGTCTGCATCCGCCTCGTCGGCTCGGGTGGGGCCGATCCCGAGAAGCTGGAACGCGGCCTGTCCGACGCGGCCTCCCTCGCCGTGCACTTCTTGCGGGCGGGCGCCGCCGTCGAGCTGGCCGGACCCGGGGTTTGCGTGCCCGGCGGCCGCGGGCGAGAGCACGAGCGCCGGGTCCTGACCGCTCTCGCGTTGTACCGGTCGGGCGGCGCGGAGGACCGGCCACGGCCCCCGGGGCCGTCCCGCGAGGTGAGGGTGGAGATTGGCTGACGCTCGCCCGCTGGCGGTGGCCGTCCCCGGCGCCTCGCTCCCGGTCCCGCTGCGTGTGGCCACGCACCTGCTGGTCGCCACCGGCCTGGTGGCCCTCCACCTGGCTGACCTGGTCGGGCCGGTCGCCCTGGCCGGCACCCTTGGCCTCGTCGCGGCGGCGTGGTGGACCACCGACGCCGCGGCCCGGCTCGGGGCCCGGCGAGCCGTGGGGGGCACCCTGGTCGTCATCGCCGGGGCGGTGGCCCTCGTCGATCTGTTGTGGCTCGCCGGGACGGCGCTGGATGGGTTCGTCCACCTCCTGGTGCTGCTCATCCTGGCCCGTCTGTGCGCGCTGCGGGCGCCCCGCGACGTGCGCGTGGTCTCATACCTGTCGTTCTTCATGCTGGTGGCGGCATCGGCCTCGGCGCTCGGCGTCGCGTTCCTCTTCGTCGTCGTCGCCTTCGTCCTGCTCGGAACGTGGGTGCTCCTGTTCCAGCAGGTCGTGACCGAGGTCGAGCGCGGCCGGCACCGGGCCGTCGTCGGCAGCGAGAGCCCGATGGCGCAGAGCCGCGGCCTGATGGCGCTCGGCCTTGCCGCGGCCCTGGCCTCGCTGGTCGCCGCCGCCGCCCTCTTCTTCGTGATCCCGCGGGTGGGCCAGGCCGCGCTCCCGCTGCGCATGCGGGTGGCCCCTCTCGTCACGGGCTTCACCGACCGCGTGGAGCTCGGGGCGTACGGGCAAGTCGAGGCCGACGCCACCGTCATCATGCGCGTTCACATCGCGTCGACCACCGGCGACCCGCGATTCATTCCCGACCTCAGATGGCGGGGCATCGTGCTCGACCACTTCGACGGGCAGGCGTGGACGGTGGGTCCCGGCCGGCGCGTCGCGCTGCGGCAGTCGGCGCCCGGCGAGTTCCGCCTGGGCGCCGCCCGCGGGACGGGCGCGGTGATCGTGCAGGAGGTCTATCTCGAGCCGCTGGGCACCGACGTCCTCTTCGCCGCTCCGCGGGTGCTGCGCCTGGACCTGCACACGGACCGCATCGCCGTGGACGACATGGACAGCCTGTCCGTGGTGGCGAGCGCGGCGCGCCTGCACTACACGGTCGTCTCGGAGGTGGGTGGCGCGCGGCGCGAGACGCCGGCCGGGGGCGACCGCCTGAATCCGGCCGACCGCGTCCGCTTCCTCCAGCTCCCGGGCCGGCCCGGGCGCATCCGCGACCTCGCGCAAGAGGTCACGGCCGGCAGCCGCGGGCCCCGGGATGCGGCGCTGCGGCTTAGCGACCACCTGTCGCGGGAGTACCAGTACACGCTGAACCTCGGCCGGAGCACGACGGAGGATCCGCTCGAGGAGTTCCTCTTCGTCCGGCGCGCGGGCAACTGCGAGTACTTCGCCGCGGCCCTCGCCGTGATGCTGCGGAGCCTCGGCATCCCGGCCCGCGTGGTCGGGGGCTTCCAGCGCGGCGACTGGAACGAGTACGGGCGCTACTTCATGGTGCGCCTGCGCGATGCCCACGCCTGGGTGGAGGCCCACGTCGAGGGCGCGGGATGGATCACCCTGGACCCGACCCCCCGGGCTCTCGCGGACGCCGGCCGCAGCCCGCTCAGCCACTACCTCGATGCCCTGCGCCTTCGCTGGTACCGCTATGTCATCAACTGGAGCCTGCGCGACCAGATCGAGACGGCGCTGACCATCCGCCAGCACGCCGTCGCCTGGAAGCCGTGGATGGCCGGGGCGGGGCCGTGGTCGGTGCCGCGCCCCAGCCTCGTGCTGCTGGGCGCGGTGGCGGCGGGCGCCGTGCTGACCGCGGCCACGTGGTGGGGACGGAGATGGCTCCCGGCGGCGAATCGCCCCGAGCGCGTCCCGCGCTTCTACGCGCGCGCCCTCGCGGCGCTCGCCCGGCGCGGTCTCCGGCCCGCGCCGGCGGAAACCGCCCGCGAGTTCTGCCACCGCGTGAGGCGGGATGCCCCGGGGGCGGGGGCGGCCCTGGGTCGCATCACCGCCGTCTACGAGCGATGCCGCTTCGCCGGGCGGCCGCCGGCGCCGGCCGAGACCGCCGAGCTCGACGCGTGCCTGCGGATCCTGATTCGCCCGTGACCGGGGCGGTCCGGGCCAGGCGGCGCAGCGGGATGCGGAGGTGGCGAGCGGCGCCCACGGTCCGCGGCCCCGGCGCAGCGGGGATCAGCCCAGCCGGCGATGCTCCACGAGCAGACACCGGTCTTGGACGACCAGGATTCCGTTCCGCGCCAGCGCCTCGGCGGCCTCGTCGTGGCGAATGCCGAGCTGGAACCAGGCCACGCGAGGCCGGGCGGCCAGGATGTCGTCCAGGTGGGACGGGATGTCCTTGGGACGCCGGAACACGTTGACCATGTCCACCGGCGAAGGCACGTCGGCGAGCCGCCGGTAGACGGGCCGGCCGAGGATCGCCGTGGCCTCGGGGTAGTACACGGGCACCGGGACGATGTCGTAGCCGGCCCGGGCCATGTACTCCGGGACGTAGAAGGCGGGCTCGCCGGCCGCCGCCTCCGTCTTGATGCCGAGCACCGCGATCCGCCGGCACTGGCCCACGATGCGGCCGATGCCCGCCTGATCGCTCACCAGGTTGTCGCGCCAGTCGCTCATGGCGGCAGTGTACACGGGCCGGGCGCCCGCGCCGCCCACCGGCCCGTGGTAGCGTGGGCCCCGGGAGGACCACGCCATGCCGGTGAGAATCACCCGCGTGTACACCCGCACCGGCGACCGGGGCGACACGGCCCTGGTCGGCGGCCGCCGCGTCCCCAAGGATGCGGCGCGCATCGAGGCCTACGGCACCATCGACGAGCTCAACGCGGCCCTCGGGCTCGCGCGCGTGTTCAACGCCGAGCGGCTCGAGGCGGCGGAAGGGCACCGCTGGCTGGACGGGGTGCTGCGCAAGCTGCAGGACGAGCTGTTCGACCTCGGCAGCGAGCTCGCCACCCCCGAGGACGCGACGTACGAGGGGATGTTCAAGGTGGGCGACGCCGAGGTCAAGGCCCTCGAGGGCCTCATCGACGAGTGCCAGAAGGAGCTCCGTCCCCTCAAGTCGTTCGTGCTCCCGGGCGGCGGGCGCATCGGGGCCTTCCTCCACCAGGCGCGCACGGTGTGCCGCCGGGCCGAGCGGCGGGTGCTGGCGCTCTCACGCGTCGAATCCACCAGCCCCTGGGCGCTCATGTACGTCAATCGCCTGAGCGATCTCCTGTTCGTGCTCTCGCGCTGGGTGGGGCAGCGCCTCGGCGAGACCGAGTACCTCTGGCAGCGCGGCATCAAGGGCCACGACAAGGGCCGGACCTGATCGATCGCCGCGCGTGTCCCTGGGCACACCTCGCCGAGGCGGGGGGGTGCCCGGGGGCCCGGCGCCATCGACGGCAGCCGCGCGGCGCGCCTGATCGACCGCGCGCACGCGCCGGCCGGGGGCGCGTAGCCACCGCGCTATACTGGCGCGCGTCGTCGCCGGCGCGTCCGCCGGCCCCGCCCGCCCTCCGGGGCGGCGGCCCGTTCCCGCCACGCTCGATCGAGGAGGGATGACCGTGCCCAGGATGACCGGCAAGCGCGCCCTCGCAGAGCAGCTCACGGCCGACGGCGTGCGGTACGTCTTCGGCAACCCCGGCACCACCGAGCAGGGATTCATGGACGTGCTGCAGGAATACCCTCAGCTCGAGTTCATCCTGGCCCTGCACGAGGGCGTGGCCGTCGGCATGGCCGACGCCTACGCGCGCGCGTCGCGCCGCCCGGCCTTCGTCGAGGTCCACACCGGCCCCGGGCTTGGCAACGCCATGGGCATGATCTACAACGCCACCATGGGCAAGACCCCCATGGTGGTCTACGCCGGCCACTCCCCGAGCCGGACGGTGCTGCAGGAGCCGCTGCTGAGCGGTCCGCTGGTCGAGATGGCGCGCCCGCTGACCAAGTGGGCGGCCGAGGTCCACCACGCCCACGACGTGCCGCGTGCGCTGCGCCGGGCCTTCAAGACCGCCATGGAGCCTCCCCAGGGTCCGGTGTTCCTGTCGCTGCCGCTCGACGTCCTCGACGAGGAGGCGGATGTCGAGATCATGCCCACCACCTACACGAGCTGGCGCGGCCGTGTCGACCCCGCGGGCATGGCCGAGGTGGCCCGCCGTCTGCTGGCGGCCGAGCGCCCGATGGTGATGGCCGGGGACGCCGTGTCGGTGGCCGACGCCCAGGCCGAGCTGGCCGAGGTGGCGGAGGCCCTCGGCGCGCCCATCTTCGAGTGCTACGCCTCGGAGTTCAACGTCTCGGCGAAGCACCCGCTCTACCTGGGCAGCGTCAACTTCGTGGGCCCCGGGCCCGTGCGCGCCATGCTGGAGGGCACGGACGCCCTGCTCGTCGCCGGCGCCCCGCTCTTCCGGCTGATCTTTCCCGATCCGGAGCGGAGCCCCATCCCCGCCGGCTGCACGGTGATCCAGATCGACCTCGACCCTGCCGAGATCGGCAAGAACTTCACCCCGGCGCTGGCGTTCCTCGCCGATCCCCGCGCAGCGCTGGCCGAGCTGGCCGAGCAGATCCGGCGGCTGCGCACGCCGGGCCAGGTGGAGCGGGCCGAGGCGCGGGCGGCCAGCATCGGGGCGCGCACGAAGGCCCAGCGCGCGCGTTACTGGGACGACGCCCGGAGCGCCTGGGACGCCAAGCCCATCAGCGCCCCCCGCCTGATGCACGAGATCCGGCACGCCATCGCCGACGACGCGCTGGTCTTCGCGGAGGCCATCACCAACGCCACGCACCTGGCGGCGGCCCTTTCGCCCACCGCGCCCGGGCGCATGATGCGCGCGCGCGGGGGAGGGATCGGGCCCGGCCTGCCCGGCACTCTCGGCGCCGCCCTGGCCCAGCCCTCGCGCAAGGTGGTGGGCGTCTGCTCCGATGGCGCCGCCATGTACAGCATCACCGCGCTGTGGACAGCCGCGCACCATCGCATCCCGGCCACGTTCGTCATGCTCAACAACGGCGCGTACCGGATCCTGAAGCTCAACATGCTCGAGTACCTGGGCAAGGCCGCGCCCGGCCGCAAGTTCATCGCCATGGACCTCGCCGATCCCGAGCTGCGCTTCGATCGCATGGCGGAGTCGATGGGCGT
>DATKEI010000494.1:0-17678 GCA_035544455.1 Binatia bacterium
CGGTGGACCGATCTTCCACCGAGTCTCCGCCAGCATCTCTTTGATCGGGTCGCCGATCGGCAGATACCCGCCGAGGATCTCTACAAGCTCAAGCTGTGGCGTGAATCCGAGCCGGAGGCGCCGGCCGGTCCCTGGTACAAGGAATCTGGATCCTTCAAGATTTGTGGCGCAGGTGAGCTTCCAAAGACATTCCTCTTGAAAGGACAGCCGGCGAAGGGGAAGGCTCTGTAGCGCCGTTTGGCGTGGTACCGGCGCCGGTTCTACCGGGACTGGCTCGGCCGCCGCCGTCTGTCCATGCGCCAACTCCACCGCGCCGGCGAAGTGCTTCGTCGACTATGCGGGCCAGAAGCCGCGGTTCATTGACCCCCCGACGGGGAAGGTCATCGATGCCCCGGTTCCCCAATCACGCTCAGTGATGGTCGACCGACTCGCCCCTCACGGACTCTGCTCCATCGACGCGGCCTTCTTCCGCATCCAGTCGATCGCCTCCGCGTCGTAGCCGTCCGCGTTGTCCTCCATGAACGCGAGCGCCTTGCGGTAATACTCCGCGGCCTGGGCGCGGGCACCGCGCGCCTCGTGGACCAGGGCCAGGCGTTCGAAACCGTCATGGACGTCGGGATAGCGGACGAGGAGATCGCGCGCGGCCTGTTCAGCCTCGTCGAGCTGCCCGGCGTGCACGAGATCGACGACGCGGTTTGACGCGTCGTCGAGCCCATCGTCGTCGTCCCAGGCGAACACGGGTGGCGCCGGCTGGGCGGCGGCCTGAGCCGCCGCCGCCGCCCGCTCGGCCGCCGCCGCTTCGTCCTGGTGCAGGCAACAGCGCTTATATTTCTTGCCACTACCACAGGGGCACGGCTCATTGCGTCCGATCTTGCTCATCGTCCACACATCCCTTGACGGAGATGCCCTCTCTTGTACCTGACATGGCGGGCCGACGCGAGACTCTACGAGCTGCTGGCACGCATCGACGCCGATCTGGCCGAAACGGCGCGGACGGCCGGGTGCCGCCTCTGCGGCGCCGTGCTGCACCGCGCCCCGTTTCCGCGCAAACCCCGTGGGGGCCCGGCGGAGCTGCCCGGCGGGTACGACCGGCGCCACAGCTTCTGCTGCGCCGTGGACGGATGCCGGACACGCCACACGCCGCCCTCGGTGCGCTTCCTCGGCCGCAAAGTCCACCTTGGGACTGTCGTCGTCGTGGCGACCGCGCCCCCCCAGGGGCCGACGCCCACGCGCGCAGCTCACCGGCGCGAACTCCTCGGCGTCGGCGCCCGGACGCTCGCCAGGTGGCGCCACTGGTGGCGCGTCACCTTTGACGAGAGCCGGTGGTGGCAGGCCATGCGGGGCCGCTTCGCGTCGCCGGTGACGAGCGCCGCGCGGCCGCACTCGCTGTTGCAGCGCTTTCCGGCGACAGCTGGAAGCCCCTCGTGGCGCTCCTGCGCTTCGTGGCGCCGACGAACACCGCGTCCACTGGCGCCGCGGTGTTCGAGGGGTGACGCCGGCCCGCAGAGGATGCGCGTTGCGCGCCGCGCCGCGCGCTATGCAGATCTGTGGCCGACCCTCGCGGCGGCCTTGACGTCGCCGCACCACGGAGGACGGCCATCGCCGACGATCATGGTCAGGGGAGCCATGATCGCTTGTCAGTGGTCATCCAATAACTCCCACCGGTGGTCATCGAAAAGTCCCCACCTCTCCCCTGGGCGGAGAGGAGTCGAGCGATGCGCGAACCGACCGAGCAGGACCCGAGGTATTGCCCCCGGGTGGCCTGGGGCGGCGAGCAGCTGACGCAGCGGTTTCCCACCCACGGCGCCGCCGAGTGTCCTGTGCGGGGCGGGGGGTCGAGGTGCATGCCTGTGCCGAGCGGGCCGGGCACGGGGAGGATCTGGTACCGCACCGGTGCTACTGCGGCCAGACCTGGACCGAGGAGGGCGCGGACAGCGCCGCGCCGGGCGCCGCCGAAAAGACCGCGGAGCGGGTGGGAGCCGACCGAGAGTGACCCCGAGGGTAATCCCCTGGGGGAGGTGGCCATGGTCGGCGCGGCGCTGTGGCGGGAGGTCCACTGGCGGTTCTACGTGGCGCAGGAGTCGAAGCTGGCGATCGGTCTGACGCTGGGCCTGGATCGCAAGACGATCCGGTGCCTGTTGCAGCGGGAGACGTGGCGGCCCTACGACGGGGCGGCGCCGGTGGTGACGCTGCTCACGCCGTTTGCCCCCTTCCTGACCGAGCGGGCGCCGCGGGTGAAGTAGCCGGCCCGCATCCTGTTCCAGGAGCTCCGCCAGCAGCAGTACGCCGGCAGCTACGAGACGGTCAAGCGCCTCGTGCAGCCGCCTTGCGCGGACTCGTTCCGGGCTCGAGTGTCCACGCCCGCCGTCGAGATGCGTTGGGCCGCCCTCCGCTGTCCATTGAAGTGACGCCGCATCCGTCGCTCTCGGGGGAGGCGTGCTGACCCTCCGCTGGCACCTGCCGAGTCAGCCGGACTGATCGGCTGGGATGACGCGCCTCCCGCAGCAACGGAAACGGCGCCGTGTGGGCGAACGCCGCAACAGCGCCGACGAGGAAGGGGATCCCGAGCACGGGAGCGCGTCCGGGCGCCGATTCTGTGGTGGGCGTCACGGGCCCGCTGCCACGGACGCGCCGAGCGGCGCCGGGCGGCCGACGCAACGCAATGCATTGGACAGGGGGCGCGGCGGCCCGGTATCGTGGCGACGCGCCGATGATCGGGGCCGCCGTCGCCAACGGAGGAGGAGGGACGCCATGCTCGATCTCGATCACTTCATCGCCGACTGTCGCGCCGCTCTGGGCAAAGCCTCGCCCGAGCTGGCCATCCGCGAGCTGCTCGAGCGGGCCATCGCCGATCCCTCGGAGGTCGAGGCGGCGGTCGGCCCACCCCGTCTCGGGCAGATCGCCCCCCTTCACCAATCCGCCGAGCTCAGCATCTTCAACGTGGTCTGGCCCCCCGGGATGTCCATCTTCCCGCACGACCACCGTATGTGGGCCCTGATCGGCCTCTACGGCGGCCGGGAGGACAACACCTTCTACCGGCGGACCGTTGGCGGCCTGGCGGCCGCGGGAGGCAAGCAGCTCGAGGCGCGGGAGGCGACCTTGCTCGGCAAGGCGATCATTCACTCCGTCGCGAACCCACTGCGCTCGTTCACGGGGGCGATCCACATCTACGGTGGCGACTTCGTCAACACGCCGAGGAGCCAGTGGGCAGCGGACACCTTCGAGGAGGGCCCCTACGACATGGCGGCCACGAGGCGGGCCTTCGCCGAGGCGAATGAGCGGTGGCGCGCGGCCTGCGCCGCCGCAGCCATACCCACCCGGGAATGACACCGCCGGCGGGCGGGCCGAGCGCGTCGCCGCCGAGAAGATGCGGTCGACGTGCGGGTGACGTCAAGCCCGCACACCCGGTCGAGGGCCAACCCTCGTTGGGAGAGCCGCGGCGGCTCCTGGAGATGCTCATCACCACCACTCGCGCGCTCTGCGCCTGGCGCGACGCGCAGGTGGTTGAGTGCACGTCGGCACGGACCGCGCCGACGCGCGCGTGGGTGCCGCGGCCTACGGGCTCAACGTGCAGGACGTGCCGCCCGCGGTCTTCGTCAACAAGGACTTCCAGGTGCGGTGCTCGAACGGCACCCCGGGCTGCGGGTCGGCAGCGTCGAGCACGAGCTCTCCTGGATCCCGTTCTTCCTCGACCAGATGGACTACACGTACACCGACCGGCCCGTCAGGAGTGCCTGGCACCGGTTCGCCGACCGCGACGCCCGGCCGAGCGACTTCTTCCGCCGCCAGTGCTTCGCGTCGTTCCAGGAGGACGCCGTCGGGATCCGCCTGCGCGACGTGATCGGGCCCGACGTCCTCATGTGGGGCTCCGACTACCCGCACACGGAGTCGACGTTCCCGCGCTCGCGCGAGATCCTCGGCGAGTGCCTGGCCGGCGTGGCGCCCGCCGACGCCGTCCGCATCGTGTCGAGCAAGGCGGCGGCGCTCTACGGGTTCGACCTGCCGGATGGCGGCCCCGCCTGATCTCGCGTGTCGTCGGCGCCGGCTCGGTGTCCTCGGTGGGTTCGGACGGGTAGACCGTCGGCCGGTCGATGGAGGTGGACATGGCGACGCGGCTCGTCTCGGTGAACTTCGACGCGCACGACCACGCGGCGCTGGCCCGGTGGTGGGCCGACGCGCTCGGTTGGTCGATCGTCTACGAGGCCGACGACGAGGTCGAGGTGTCGTCGGGCATCGACGGCGTTCCCACGCTCGAGTTCATCGCCGTGCCCGAGCCGAAGGTCGTGAAGAACCGCATCCACCTCGACCTCGCGTCGCGCGACGACGGCCACATGGCGGAGATCGTCGACCGGTTGCTGGCGAGCGGAGCCACGCGCGTCGACGTGGGCCAGGCCGGCGCGCCGTGGGTCGTGCTGGCCGATCCCGAGGGCAACGAGTTCTGCGTGCTCGAGCCGCGCGAGCGCACCCAAAGGGCGCCGGGGCTGGCCAGCATCGTCGTCGACGCGCACGATCCGGCCGCGCTCGCAGCGTTCTGGGCCGAGGTCGCGGGGTGGGCGGTCGCGAACGTCGACCCCGAGGGCCGATTCGCGTCGCTGCACCGCCCCGACGACCGGCCGCCCGACCTCGACTTCGTGCGCGTCGACGACCCCAAGGTCGTGAAGAACCGCGTCCACCTCGACGTCGCCCCGCGCCCCGACGACGACCGCGTGGCGATCATCGGCCGCCTCCACGCCCGGGGCGCGGCGGACGCCGACGTGGGCCAGGGCCCCGATGTCTCGTGGCACGTCCTGACCGACCCGGAGGGCAACGAGTTCTGCGTGCTCAGCAACCGCTAGGGCGGCCTTCTAGCCCCGGCGGGCGACCCTTTGACGATCCACCCACCCGGACGGTGGTCACGGCCGAACGCCAGTCCCCCAGCGCCGATCCGGGACATGTTCTCCCCCGAGACCGTGCGCAAGGCGGTCAGGACCCTGGCCGCGGAGCATATCTGGACATTCCCCCGCGGGAGCTCTGTGCTCCGGACCGCACCGGACCCGATCCGCCCCCCTGTCCGGTCCCGTTTTCGGTCCCCCCTCGATCCCTCTTCGCAGGTCGTGGGCCGACCCACCTTCCCCGGATAACCCGGGGGACACCGCTTCGGATACACGCTACACGTTCAACGTTAGACGTGTAGAGTAGCGCCCACGCTGGGTGGCGTCGACGGACGCCCGCAGAGCTCGAGGGAGTCCTGTCCTCTCTCGGCCCGGCAGGATCGCTCCCGCGTTGACAGGAGACGCGACCCGGTGGAGTCGTTCGCGCTTCGCCGCCTGTACTACTACCATCTCGCGCCCAATGGGGATCCCGCCTTCCGGACGGCGCTCGGCGAACTCGCCCGACAAGCCCGGCCTTGGGCGCATGACCAGATCGCGGTCCCCTCGGTCCTCCGAGATGTCCTGCGGATCTTCGCGTCCCTCTGGGGCCTGCCCCATCCTGCGGGGAGCGCTGACTTGTGGGGAGCACTCCGCCGGCACTACTTCCGCGGCGGGCCGCTGGTGCTCTGGGCCATCTGGATCCAGCGCCCGGGGGCGGTTGGCGAGGTGGACACGCCTGAGCGACTCGAGGTGCGGCGCGGAGCGCCCGCGCGCTCTGCCGGATTCTGGCTGGGGACGCCCTTCGATCCCGGCTGGCGCCCGCCGCCGCCGCGACGGCCCCGCCGGCATCACCTGCGGATGAGTGACGAGCCGCGCGTGGCCCGACAGATGCGCTGGCTCTTTCAGGCTGCCGCGCGGAGCTGGACCTGGGGCGAGATTGCCGCGGCCGAACGCCAGTCCCCCAGCGGCTTGCACTTCTCCCCCGAGACCGTGCGCACGGCGGTCAGGACCCTCGGGTAAGGAGCTCATCCGCGATGCGCCATCCCGTCAGATAAGCGACCTCGGCCACGGGTCGGATCGGGTCGGGCAGATGCGTGAGGAGCCGGCGGAAGTCGGCCTCCTCGAAGAAGCCCTCGCGGGCGTTGTCCTCGCGGAGCATGGGGATGTGCGGCTTCATCGGGATCTTTCGGGCCTGGATCGCGAGGGTAAACATCCGCTTCAGGGCGGCGAGCTCGCGGTTCACGGTGGCGTTGGCCGCGCCGTCGTCCAGGCGGTCGCGCGTGTAACGGACGATCCGGTCGGTGTTGATGGCGCTCGCCTTGGCGCCCTCGAACACGGGGCGCAGGTGCGTCAGGGCGTGTCCAATGCGGTCGACGGAGCGTCGCTTGTTGGTCGCGTAGTCGTTCTGGAGGAGGTCGGCCATCTCCTCGAAGCGGAGGCGTGGCTCCGGCTCGAACCCGGCGAGACCAAGAACGGCGAGGGGCGCATGTTCCCGCTCTTCCCTTCACTCCGCGCCGTCCTTGAGCAGCAGCGCGTGCGCACGCACGAGGTCGAGCGCGCGACCGGGCGCATCATCCCCTGGCTCTTCCACCGCGACGGGGCCCCGATCAGGAGCTACCGCCGGCCCTGGCTCGCCGCCTGTCTCGCCGCTGGCTTCGCCGAGATGGTGTCGGTGAAGCCGCGAAAGATCCTCCTGCACAAGATCCCGCACGACTTCCGCCGGACCGCCGTCCGCAACCTCGAACGCGCCGGCGTACCGCGCTCGGCGGCCATGAAGATGGTCGGCCACAAGACGGCCTCGATCTACCAGCGCTACGCGATCGCCGAGGAAGGGATGTTGAGAGAAGCCGGGGACAAGCTCGAACGCTTGCAGCAGACTGCCGCAGCGCGTCTCGGCCCCCATTCGGCCCTACCCCCTGATCCGGAGTGAGGCGCGCCGCGTAAGTCCTTGAAGTAATGGCGGGCTCGATGGGAATTGAACCCGCGACCTCTGGATTGACAGTCCAGTGTGCTAACCAGGCTGCACCACGAGCCCGTGGCGAGACTTCGCCATTTTGCACGAGACTCCGTCCGGTCGCAAGCGGCGATCCGGCCCTCGTGCCCCCCGGGCCAGGGTGGGCCAGCCCATGCCCGGAGAGCAAGCTACTCGTCGGCCGGCCCGCACGGCCTGGCGACAAGGGCGCTTGGGCCGCGGCCGGGCCTGAGCGTGGCTGGGCATCTCGTGCTCACCTGATCGGCAGGCGCCGCCGGCCTGGAGAGAATCCACGCGCGCGACCCTGCTCACCCGACCCGCACTCATTCGACCCGACAGCACCGGCGCAACTTGCTCCCCACCCCGGAATGCCGCTCGCCGACTGGGTCTTCTCACCGAGGCATCATGGCTTCCCCCGGCCTTCCCCCGGCCTTCCCCCGGCGACCGCCCGGCGCTCCCCTGCCCGTCAGCGGTCGGGTACCCGACGCGGGGCTTGCTCGCCAGGGCCCGGCGCCCAGGTTCAGGTAAGCTGGGCGTGAATAGGCGGCCGCGCTCGCGCGCCTAAGGACCGAGGAGGCCGATCATGAAGGCGATCACCCGCTCGCTCATTGCCACGGCCCTGGTGCTGGCGGTGGCCGGGGTCACCGAGGCCGGTGGCTGCCGGCAGGGCTGGCGCGACCTGGACGATTGCGGACACGGGGACGACGGCAGGCATGGCCGCGGGCGCGTCGACGATGGCCGGGGCTGGGGTCAGGGGCATCACGTGCAACCCGGGCCCAACCGACCCCGGCCCGTGCCGCGCAGCTTCTACCCGAAGGAAGTCGATCTCGGATACGCGGCCCCGTCCTATCACCCGTACATCCCGCCGTCCTTCGTCCCTCCGGCCTTCCGCGTCCCTCCCGCCGCCCGGAAGTCGCGGGGTCGCTAGGTCGGCGTTGCGCCCCCCGGCACCCGCGGCCGGCTCGCCGACCGCGGTGTGCGCCCGCCGTCCGCGCGAGACTGGCCGGCCATCCGCGAGGCTGGCCACGCACTGCCGGACGGAGATGCCGACAGGGAAGAAGGGCCGGGAGACCGAGGCGCCGACCCGCGGGAACCGCAGCAAGCTGGGTGCGAGAGTCCGGGCCGCCCACCGATTCCGCGCGTCATCACGGGCCGCGCGGAGGCCGGACCCCCTACCCCGGCTCTCCCATGATCTGTAGTATCCTTCCGCAGGCGGGCCGCGCAGGCGGGCTGCCCAGGCGGGGCTGGTTGTGGACCGGGCACGAGCCGGATCGCGGGGAACCTAGTGCGAGCCAGGAGGGCGAGATGGCAGGCAAGACCTTTGACCGCGCGAGTCAGGACCTCGGCAACATCATCTTCCTGGAGCACCTCAACGTGCGCATCCAGGATCAGCGGCTGGCGACGCTCTTCTACGTCGCCGGGCTGGGCTTCACCCGGGATCCGTACCTGATGGTGAGCGTCGACAACATGTGGGTCAACCACGGGCAGACCCAGTTCCACCTGATCACCGGCAACTCGCAGAAGATCCGCGGCTACGCGGACATGGTCGTGCCCGACCTCGACGCCCTCACCGCGCGGCTGGCCGAGGTCAAGCCGCACCTTCAGGGGACCGCCTTCACCTACTCGCTGGAGGACAAGTACGTCGCCGCCACCTGTCCCTGGGGCAACCGCTTCCGCTGCCACGCCCCCGGGCCGGAGTTCGGCGAGACCACGCTGGGGCTGGCCAGGGTCGAGTTCCCGGTGCCTGTCGGGAACGCCGCCGGCATCGCGCGCTTCTACGAGACGGTGATGCGCGCCCCGGCGACGGTGTCCGCCCAGAACGGGCACGCCACGGCGCGGGTGCAGGTGGGAAACAGGCAAGAGCTGGTGTTCCGCGAGACCACCGCGCCCATCCCGGCGTACGAGAACTACCACATCGCCATCTACGTGGCCGACTTCTCGGGCCCGCACCGCCAGATGGTGGAACGCGGCATCCTCAGCGAGGAGTCGAACCCCTACCAGTACCGCTTCAACGACATCGTGGACGTGGACACCAACAAGGTCCTGTACACGGTCGAGCACGAGGTGCGAAGCGCGACCCATCCGATGTTCATGCGCCCCCTCGTGAATCGGAACGCGGCGCAGCGGCAGCCCACGTACCAGCGCGGCCGCGACGCCTTCGTCCCCGGCATGGTCTAGGCCCGACGGGACGCGGCCGGTCCTCGCGCCGGCCGCGTCCCGTGCCGTCCCCGGCCGCACGCGGGGCCCGGTCCCTCCACCCCGTCCCCTACAGGAGCCGACGATGGCTGACTGGACTCCGCCCGCGCAGGACCGCGTCGAGGCCTACTTCAAGGAGCTGAACAACTGGGGCCGGTGGGGCAACGACGACCAGCTCGGCACCGTCAACCTGATCACTCCGACCAAGCAGACCCGGGCCCGCGAGCTCGTCCGGAGCGGGCGCACGGTGTCTTTGGCCCGCGACGCCGGTCCCCAGCCGGCCATCATGTACCACGCCACCTTCCCATCGAAGCGCGAGCGGGTCGACATCGTTCTCGACCGCTTCGACATGGTGTTCCACGGCTTTTCCATCACACACATCGACGCCCTCTGCCACGTGGGCTGGGACGGCGAGCTCTACAACGGGCGCCCGTTCGCGGACAGCCTGAGCGCGGCCGGCGCCACCTGGTGCCCGATCGACCCGCTGTTCGCCGGCATCACGACGCGCGGCGTGTTCCTCGACGTGGCCGCCGGCCGCAAGGAGGGCTACGTGACGGTGGACCACCCCGTGACGCCGCGCGAGCTGGACGCGGTGGCCACCCGCGCTGGCCTGAAGGTCGAGGCCGGCGACGTGGTGGTGGTGCGGAGCGGGGACGAGGCCTTCCGGCGCGCGAATCCGGACTGGGTGCCGCGGGTGTCGCCGCACCCCGGGCTCCACGTCTCCTGCCTCGAGTGGTTCCGCGAGAAGGACATCGCCGCGATCTCCTGGGACATGATGGACGAGCGGCCGAGCGGCTACCCGGGCTTCGGGATGAGCGCCCACCTGGCCATTCCCTTCCTCGGGCTCGCCCTCGTCGACAACACCAACCCCGAGCGGCTGGCCCAGGCCTGCACCGAGATGGGCCGCTTCGAGTTCCTCTTCACGGCGGCGCCCATCCGGCTGATCGGGGCGACCGGCGCCCCCGCCCACCCGCTCGCCATCTTCTGATCGGCGTGCACCGCTGACCGGCAAGCACCGCATGCCCCTGCCCACGCCCGCCCGCGCTGGCCGAGAATCCGCGTTGCTCGCGACGAGGCCGAGCGCAGCCCGGGCCAGCGACCGCGCGGCGCCGCTCTCGACGCGGGCGCCGATGGGGGATGGAGCCACGTCGGGCGCCGGCCACACAGTGCGCGCCGGCCACCGACTCGTCAGGAGGGAAGACGGGCCATGACCTACAAGTGCCTCCTCCACGAGGTGAAGGACGCCGTCGCGACGCTGACCCTGAACCGCCCGGAGCGTCTCAACGCCCTCGGCGACACCCTGCGCGACGATCTCCACGACGCCGTCCTCCGCTCCGCCGCCGACCCCGAGGTGCGCGTCATCGTGATCACCGGCGCGGGCAAGGGCTTCTGCGCGGGCGGCGACGTCAAGGCCATGCACGAGACCAGGGAGTCCGGGGCGACCCGGAGCGTCCTCGACAAGATGGCCCCCCTGCGGGACCAGGTGCTGCTCGCCCTCCGGGACGCGCCCAAGCCCGTCATCGCCGCGGTCAACGGTGCCGCCGCCGGCGCCGGGATGAACCTGGCCCTGGCGTGCGACATCCGCCTGGCCTCGACCACCGCGCGCTTCGGCGAGACGTTCGTCAAGCGCGGCCTCCATCCCGACTGGGGGGGGACGTACTTCCTGCCGCGAATCGTGGGCATGGCCAAGGCCTGCGAGCTGATCTTCACCGGCGAGTTGATCGACGCTGCCGAGGCGCTCCGGCTGGGCCTGGTGAGCGCGGTGCATGCGCCGGAAGATCTGATGCCGGCCACCGCCGCCTTGGCCCGCAAGATCGCCGACGGCCCGCCCGTGGCCATCCGCCTGGCCCGGCGCGCTCTCTACCACAGCCAGGACGTCGATCTGCGCCAGGCTCTCGAGTTCGAGACCTTTGCCCAGAACGTGTGCTTCGAGACCGACGACGCGCGCGAGGGCATCCGGGCCTTCGTGGAGAAGCGCGCGCCTGTCTTCCGCGGGCGCTGACGCCGCCGGATCCGATCGAGACGAGTCGACACCGCCTTCCGCCGCCGCCGGTGGTGAGGCCGGGAGAAAGGAGTTCCGCGATGCTGGGTGACGTGGTCGAGCTGTCCGTCGTGGTGCGCGATCTCGACGAGGCGGTCGAGCGATTCGGCAAGCTGTTCAAGCTCAAGGTGCACCACCGCGGGGAGTCGAAGGAGTTCGGCTTCAAGAACGCGATCCTCCCCACCGGCATCGGGCATATCGAGCTCCTGCAACCCACCGATCCCGACAAGGCCGTCGGCAAATTCCTGGCCAGGCACGGCGAGGGCGTGTACCTCGTGGGCTTCGAGGTCAAGGACATCCCCGGCGCGGTGACCCACCTCAAGGCGCAGGGCGTCAAGGTCGACGATCGCCGATCGGACGTGGTCTGGGTGCACCCGCGGGAGACCCACGGCCTCTTCGTGGAAATGCGCCACCGCGAGAAGTACGACTGATTTCTCCATGCGGCTACCGGATCTCATGGTGACCGGGCGACCCGGGGCGGGGCGCCTCGTGTCGGCGCCCCCGGCGTGACCGATCTCCTGGAGGCCGTCGAGCTCGAGACCGGGCCCGCCCCACGCGGCAGTGTCATCTGGATGCACGGGCTCGGCGCCGACGGGCACGATTTCGAGCCGGTCGTGCCCGAGCTGCGGCTACCCGGGACCTTGCCCATCCGCTTCGTGTTCCCGCATGCGCCGATGCAGCGGGTGACGATCAACGCGGGCATGGTCATGCGCGCCTGGTACGACGTGGTGCCCGGCGGGGGCGAGCGGCGGGCCACCGAGGCCGGCGTGCGGTCGTCCCAGCGGCGGATCGAAGCGCTGATCGAGCGGGAACGGCAGCGGGGCGTCGCTCCCGGCCGTATCGCGCTCGCCGGCTTCTCGCAGGGCGGGGCCATGGCGCTGCACACCGGTCTCCGGTACCCGGAGAGCCTGGCCGGCATCATGGCCCTGTCGACGTTTCTCCCCCTGGCCGACCAGGTGGCCGGCGAGGCGAGCTCGGCCAGCGGCGAGGTGCCGATCTTCATGGCCCACGGCCTGCACGACGAGCTGATCCCGCCCGCCCGCGGCCGAGCCGCGCGCGACGCACTGTTGGCGCTCGGCTACCGGGTGGTCTGGCACGAGTACCCGATGCCCCATGCGGTCTGCGCGGAGGAGATCGCCGACATCGCGGCCTGGCTGCAGCAGGTGCTGGCGTGACGCGAATCCTCGACTCCCGATGCTGCAACTGCAACCGGCGGGGGTGGCGCGCGCGAGCCACGCGCGCGCAGGTAGTTGATCCGCGCTCCGCCGCGGCGCTATCATCCGCCCATCATGTCGACCAGCGATCTCGCCTACACGTCCGCCGCCGACCTCGCGGCGGCGATCCGCCGCCGCACCGTCTCGCCCGTCGAGGTCGTGACCACCCTGCTGGCGCGGATCGAGGCCAGCCAACCTATCCTGAACGCCTTCTTGACGGTCGCGGCCGACCAGGCGCTCGACGCCGCGCGCGCCGCCGAGGCCGCGGTGCTGGGGGGCGACGCCCTCGGTCCGCTCCACGGCATCCCCTTCACGGTCAAGGACCTGCTGCCGACGGCGGGCGTCCGCACCACGTACGCTTCCTGGATCTTCGAGAAGAACGTCCCGGCCGCCGACGTGGCCGCGGTGGCCCGGTTGAAGGCGGCCGGCGCCGTCCTCGTGGGCAAGGTCACCACTCCCGAGTTCGGGCACAAGCCGATGAACGAGGCGCCGATCTTCGGCCGCACCGCGAACCCCTGGGACCTCGGCCGCTCGCCCGGGGGATCGAGCGGGGGGTCCGGCGCGGCGCTCGCCGCGGGGCTCGGACCGCTGTCCATCGGCACCGATGCCGGCGGGTCCATCCGCATCCCGGCCGCGTGCACGGGGACGGTGGGCATGAAGGCCACCCTGGGTCTGGTGCCAAACGAGGTCGCCCCCGACGGCTTCGGCAACTTCTCGAACACCGGCCCGATGGCGCGCACGGTGCTGGACGCGGCGCTGATGCTCGACGCCATGGCCGGCCCGCACGCGGGTGATCCGCACAGCCACGGCCTGCCAAAGGGCGACTACGCCGCCGCGGTCCGGCAGGGAGGCGACCTCCGGGGCTCTCGCGTCGCCTGGTTCCCGCGCCTTGGCAACGAGGTGGTGGACCACGAGGTCCTGGCCGCGATGGACTCGGCGGTGGCCGCGTTCTCCGACCTCGGCGCCACCGTGGAGCGCGTGGAGGAATCCTTCGCGAACACCGAGCCCTACTGGCTCGTCATCACGCAGTCACTCTGGGTGGCGCGCTTCGGCCAGTACCTGCCGGAGTGGGAATCGCGCATGACGCCGACCCTGGTGCGCGGGATCAAGGAAGGCCAGGCATACGCGGCGGCCGACCTGCAGCGGGCGGCCATGTTCCGCTCGGAGCTGTTCCGCCGCGTGCAGGGGTGGTTCGCTCGCTTCGACCTCGTGCTGACCCCGACGCTGACCCGCACCGCGCTGCCCATCGATCACGACCTGTACGCGCCCATCGACATCGAGGGCTGCTCGGTCGGCTCGGTGCGCACCTCGTGGTACCCCTACACCCACCCCTTCAACATGACGGGGCACCCCGCCATCACCATCCCCTGTGGCGTCGGCCGCGACGGCCTTCCCCTGGGGCTGCAGATCGTCGGGCCGGTCATGGGCGACGCCCGGATCCTTCGCGCCGCCGCGCTGTTCGAGACGGCGCGGCCCTGGTCGCACCGGCGTCCGATCATTCCCGGCCTCGACTAGCCCCGGGCGAGTCGGGGATTCGCCCGGGGTAGCGCACCGTTCGCGAGCGCGCGTTGCGCGTCCTGGCCACCGCTCACCCTGGCCCTCTCGCCCCTCCGGGCGCGAGGGAACGGAAAGTGGCTCCCTCTCCTCGGGAGCGCCCGGAGAGGCAGAGGGTCGGGGTGGCCCAGGCGGGCGCGGCGGCCGGGGTTGGCCGGGCCCGGCAGCGGTCAGCGAACGATGGACTCCGGTTCCGCCTGCGGGGCGGGGCGCCTCCTCGCCCGCCAGCGCTTGATCAGGCGCGGGATGGCAGCCAGGACGCCGAGGCCGGCGAACGCAGCCACGATGTGGGGAACGGCGTCGGCCAGCGTGCCGTCCCCGGCCAGCGTCTCGCCGCCGACCCAGCCCGAGTACACGTAGGCCGCCGTGGCCGGGAGCATGAAGACGAATGTCGCGACGACATAAGGCACGAGGCGGATCCGGGTGAGGCCCAGCGCGTAGTTCAGGAAGTTGAAGGGGATGATCGGCACCAGCCGGGTGAAGGCCACGAACCGCCACCCCTCGGCATCCACCCCGTTCTTGATCCGCGCCAGCCGGCCCGACAGCCGCCCCTCCACCCAGTCGCGCCCCATCGTCCGGGCCACCAGGAACGCCACGGTCGCGCCCGCGGTGGACCCGACGATCGTGTACACGGTGCCCCAGACGGGCCCGAAGGCGATCCCCGCCGCGAGGTCGAGCGGCAGACCAGGGAGCAGCAGCACGGGCGCCACCACGTAGACGAGCATGTACACCACCGGGCCCCAGGGGCCGAGATGGTCGACGAAGGCGCGGATCTGCGTGACGCTGAAGTACTCGTGCAGGCTCGCCGCCCCCGCGATGGCGGCGGCGATCACGGCGAGGAAGAGCCAGCGCCTCGCTGACCTTCCTCGCCCCACCCCCTGCCGAGCGCGACCGTCGTGCGGTACGACGACAGGTTGCCGCCTGCTAGACCGCCTGCTGGATGGCACTGAGCGTCCAGGGATTCGGGCCGACCGGACGCGTGAACGTCCAGAACTCCTCGAACTTGACGGGCTCGGTGCGATTGCCCTCGAGAACCTGGCGGCCGCTCTCGTCGGTCGTGTAGTCGAGGACGCTGGCCAGGAAGTGGACGGTCACGAAGTCCTGCCCGCTCTCCTGCCAGGCCTCGGTCACCTCGGCGGTGCGAACGGCAATGTTCTCCAGGCGATTCACCCGGCGCTCGGCCCGGAGCTGGTCGCACTGCTGCTTGAGCGAAGCATGCATGTCAGGGGTGAGCAACCCCCGCACCGCGCCCATGTCCCGCTGGGTCCAGGCCGCCTGCACCTTGAAGAAGGCATCCGAAGCCACCTCTGCGACCCGCGCGGGCTCGAAGCCGGAGTCCATCTGGCGGATGTGCCCGATGCCCCGGTCCAGGTCGCTGGGGCCCGCCAGCTCGGCGGTGGAGGTCTGGGCCTGACCCCCACCCTGGCCGGACCACCCGGTCGGGTAGGAGGGGGTGCGGTCTTGGGGCGGCGCCGTGTAGGCGGAGCCGCCGGCCAGCACTGGCGTCTGCTGCCGCCGCCTCCACCAGGCCAGCCCGAGCATGACGAGGG
The DNA here is from genome assembly GCA_035544455.1 of Binatia bacterium. Lineage (GTDB taxonomy): Bacteria > Methylomirabilota > Methylomirabilia > Rokubacteriales > CSP1-6 > DATKEI01. The sequence goes on from DATKEI010000494.1 coordinate 15,378, forward strand.
CGCCCACAATCAGGATGTCGAGCATCCCGATACCCCCGCCCAACCCGCCCCCCATGCCACCGAACAGGAGGCTGCCGAGCAGGCCCCCGAGCATGAAGCCGGCGATCCCGCCCATGAGGCCACGGGACATCCCCGAGCGCGAGCCCTGGTCGAAGCCGCTGGGCGAGCTCGGGCGCGCGGGAGTGGGGGTGGGGGACGAAGGGCGCATCGGCGCGGAGTAGCTCCGCGAGCCGCGACTCCCGCTCGATCCGCCGCGGCCGGCACGGGCCCAGGCATCCGCGACCATCAGGATGCCGGTCAGGACGAGGACCACCAAAGAGATCAGGGCCAGTGAACGCCTCATTGCAGCTCTCCTCCCGTGGCGTCGTTGTCCGTCATGGCGTCGTCGTCCGCGAACCCGCCGCCCCGATTCGGATGTCTGCGGCGCCTGGCCTCGTAGCATAGCGCATCCAGACGGCGGCCGCCGGACCCTCGACGCGGGGCGGTGCCGCGGGACACGGGCCACCAGCCCGGCCGCGACGAGGCCACCAGAGCATGTGGCAAACTGAGAAGATGGATTCGAGCGAGACGCGGAACGCCCAGCAGCGGTCGGATCTCCTGAGAGAGCTCCGGATCGACCGCAGCCAGGGCGGCGGGCGGGGAGCCTGGCTCCGATGGTTCCTCGTCGCCGCCGCCCTGGTGGCCGCCGCGGCGGTCGTCTGGCTCGCCCTGTTCCGGCCGCAGCCACTTCTGGTCCGCACGGCGATGGCGCGGGCGGTCAGCCAGCCTCCCGAGGCCCGGACGGTGCTAGACGCGAGCGGCTACGTCACGGCGCGCCGGCAGGCCACCGTCTCGGCGAAGATCACGGGGAAGATCGCCGAGGTGATGATCGAGGAGGGGATGCGGGTCGAGGAGGGCGCGGTCCTGGCTCGGCTCGACGATACCGAGGCCAGGGCCCAGCTCGCTCTCACCCGCGCCCAGCTCGTGGCGGCGCGGTCGCAGCTCGCCGAGATCCAAGCCCAGCTCGAGCAAACCGAGCGCGACCACACTCGCCAGGAGGCTCTCTTCAAGCGGGAGCTGGTCAGCGCCCAGTCCCTGGACGCCTCCCGCGCTCAGCGCGACATGCTGCGCGCCCGCCTCGGCAGCGGGGAGGAGCAGATCAAGGTGGCGCGGGAGTCGGTGGCGGTCGCCGAGGTGCAGCTCGACAACACCGTCGTGCGCGCGCCCTTCTCGGGCATGGTGGTGGCCAAGGCGGCCCAGCCGGGAGAGATGATCTCCCCCATCTCCGCGGGCGGCGGATTCACGCGCACGGGCATCGGCACCATCGTGGACATGGACTCGCTCGAGATCCAGGTGGACGTCATGATCCCAGGGCCGCCGAGTACGCCCGGCGCCAGCTCCACCTCGACAAGGGCACGCTAGTGGGCGGGGGCGGGACGTGAAGTACCTGCCGCTCCTCCTCGCCGGCCTGTTCCGCAAGAAGGCGCGGACCTTCCTGACCCTCGCCTCGGTGATCATCGCCTTCCTGCTGTTCGGCCTGCTCGAGTCGGTCCAGACGGCCTTCGAGTCGGGTGCGGACAGCGCGGACGCCAAGCGCCTGCTCACCACCGCGCGCTACTCCATCATCGAGCCCTTGCCCATGGCGTACCTGGGCCGGATCGAGCGGGTGCCCGACGTGGTCGGCGTGGCCTTCGCCGACTGATTCGGGGCCAAGTACCAGAACGAGAGCAACGCGTTCGCGGTGTTCGCGGTGGATCCCCGGCGCTACTTCGCCATGTACCCCGAGTTCGACATCACCCCCGGCCACCTCGACGCCTTCGCCCGCACCCGGACCGGCGCGGTCGCCGGGGCGCGCCTGGTGGAGCGCTATGGCTGGCAGGTGGGCCAGAAGCTGCCGCTCGCCTCCGAGATCCACCCCCGGACCGACGGGGACATGACCTGGGAGTTCGACCTGGTGGGCATCCTCGACGCGGACGATCCGGCGGTGCGCGGCAACACGGACGTGGTGCTGATCAACGTGGCGTACTTCGACGAGGCGCGCCAGTTCGGCCGGGGCCGGACCGGCTGGTACATCGTGCGCATCGCGGATCCGGCCCGGGCCAGCGCCGTCGCGGGCCAGATCGACGCCCTCTTCATGAACTCGCCGGACGAGACCAAGACCCAGCCCGAGAAGGAGTTCGCCGTGGGCTTCGCCAGGCAGATCGGTGATATCGGGGCCCTGGTCTCGCGCATCCTGGCCGCGGTCTTCTTCGCCATCCTCATCCTCACCGGCAACACCATGGCCCAGTCGATCCGGGAGCGCATCCCGGAGCTGGCCATCCT
>DATKEI010000495.1:0-38422 GCA_035544455.1 Binatia bacterium
GGCCATCCCGCGTGCTCCCTGACGGGTCCGCAGGCCGGCATCGTCACGAACGAGGCGCACACCAGGGCCCGCATCCGGCGGATCGGCGCGGAACGGATCCGCGCGGCCCTCGACGCCGGCAAGATCGCCGTGGTGGCCGGCTTCCAGGGCGTGACCGAGGCCGGCGACATCACCACCCTCGGCCGGGGCGGGTCGGACCTCACCGGCGTCGCCCTTGCCGCCGCCCTCAAGGCCGACGTGTGCGAGATCTTCACGGACGTGGACGGGGTGTACACCGCCGACCCCAACGTCGTCCCCGACGCCCGAAAGCTGCCCCGCGTCTCCTACGACGAGATGCTGGAGATGGCGAGCCTCGGCGCGAAGGTGCTCCAGGCCCGCTCCGTCGAGTTCGCCAAGAAGTACGGCGTTCCCGTGCATGTCCGCTCCACGTTCAAGCCCGATCCGGGGACGCTCGTGACCAGGGAGGACCAGAACATGGAAGGAGCGGTGGTCACCGGGATCACGCACGACCGGAGCCAGGCCAAGCTCTCCGTCCTGCGGGTCCCGGACCGACCGGGCATCGCGTCACAGCTCTTCGGCGCCCTCGGCGAGCAACACATCGTGGTGGACATGATCGTCCAGAACATCGGCCGGGACGGCTCGACGGACATCTCCTTCACCCTGCCCCGGGGCGACCGGTCCCGCGCCGAGGGCGTGCTCAAGGCCGTCGCCGCCACCATCGGAGCCGCCCAGGTGACCGCCGACGACCGCATCGCAAAGGTCTCCATCGTCGGCGTCGGCATGCGCAGCCACGCCGGCGTGGCGGCGCGGATGTTCTCGACCCTGGCCCGGGAGAACATCAACATCCAGATGATCTCCACCTCCGAGATTGCCGTGTCGTGCGTCATCGAGGACAAGTACACGGAGCTCGCGGTGCGGTCGCTGCACGACGCCTTCGAGCTCGGCCGAGACCGCGAGGCCTGAGCCGCCCGCCTGGAGGATCCGGATGCCCACCGCCGCCCGCGCTGCCGTGTTCTTCGGTCCCGGCAAGCCCTTCGAGATCCGCGACGTCCGCATCCCGGACGTGGAGCCGGAGGGCGTCCTGATCCGGGTCAGCCTCGCCAACATCTGCGGCTCCGACCTGCACTTCTGGCGCGGCGACGCCCCCCTGCGCCTTCCCGAGGACGGCTGGATCTTCGGCCATGAGATGACGGGCCGGGTGGCCAGGCTGGGCTCCCGGATCACGACGGATTCGCTGGGCCGCTCGCTTCAGGAGGGCGATCGCGTCGCCTACACGTACTTCTACCCGTGCGGCCGGTGCCACGCGTGTCTCAACAAGGAGCCGGCGGCCTGCCCGTCAAAGATCGAGCGCCCGGTGGGGCCCTCGGTGTTCCCGCATCTGCACGGCGCCTTCGCCGACCACTACTACCTCCGCCCGGGCGGTGTGCTCTTCAAGGTTCCCGACGAGCTGCCCGACACCGTGGTCGCGCCGGTGAACTGCGCGCTCGCGCAGGTGCTCTTCGGCCTGACCGTGGCCGGGGTGCGCTTCGGCGACACCGTGGTCATTCAGGGCGCCGGCGGCCTCGGCGTGCAGGCGGCGGCGGTGGCCAAGGACATGGGGGCGAGCACGGTGATCGCGGTGGACCAGATCCCCGACCGGCTGGAGCTGGCCCGGGGCTTCGGGGCCGACCACACGATCGACGTCCGGCAGGTCCCCGACCGCCGGGAGCGCGTCAAGCTCGTCCGGCAGTGGACGGGCGGCGTGGGGGCCGACGTCGCCTGCGACCTCGTGGGTTTCCCGGCGGTGATCCCCGAGGGCCTGGAGATGCTGCGGTCCGGCGGCACGTACCTCGAGATCGGAACCATCAGCCGCGGAGCCAAGATCGAGCTCGAGCCGTCGCTCCTGGTGTGGGGATCCAAGAAGATCGTCGGCGTGATCCAGTACGATCCCTGGGTCATCCCGCGCGCGCTCGACTTCCTCGTCCGCACGCGGACGCGCTGGCCCTGGTCCAGGCTCATCTCGCACACCTACCCGCTCGAGCAGATCAACGAGGCCTTCGCCGCCTCGGAATGGCACAACCGGGACACCACCACCATCACCCGCGCCGCCCTCATCCCGTAGCCGCGGCTTCCCGCGTCCGCTCGTCCCGGCGACGGGCCGGGGGCCGCGCGCTCGCCCACACCTGCAACCATCCTCCGGCCCGGCGGCGGCCGCGACCCCGGACGGCGGCGCGGCCCTCGGCGCCCGTGCCGCCGTGGGGGACGCCGCCGCGGGACCCTCTGCCCGGCGAGGCGCACGGCTCGCTCCGCCGGTGCGGAGTATCGGCCGCGGGGCGCCGAGCAATCCCGTGGTGAGCGCGGGCGGCGGACTCAGCGGGACCGCCCGGCGGTGGTGAGGGCCACGCCGGCGAGGACGAGCGCGCAGCCCCCGACCTGCCACCCGCCGATGCGCTCGGAGAGCAGCAGGGCGGCCAGCCCGAGCCCGACGAGCGGCTGCAGGTTCATGAAGATGGCGGCGCGGCTCGGGCCGATCACGTCGACGGCCCGGTACCACCACACGTGGGCGACCGCGCCGAGCAGCGCCTGGTAGACCACGACCAGCCAGGCGATGGGCGAGGCCAGCCGCGGCGCCGGGAAGAGCGGCGCCGTCGCGGCGGCCAGCGGGATCAGGATGAGCGTGCCGAGGACGTACGCCGCGGTCGTGGCGAGGGCGGGGGAGTATGTCGCGAGCACCCGCTTGCCGTAGACGGTGTATGCGCTCCACCCGGCCAGGGACGCGAGGTTGATGAAGTCGCCGGCCCGGAGCTCCTCGAGCCGCAGGCTGGCGAGGCGTCCCCGCGTGATGACGAGCACGACGCCGGCGGCCGAGAGCCACACGCCCAGCCACTGTCGCGTCGTGAGCCGGTCGCCGAGATAGACGCGCGCGCCGATCGCCACCATGACGGGAGTCGCGACCTGCAGGATCACGACGTTGCCCGCCGTCGTGTACGACAGGCTGAGGTACGTGAGCTGGGTCGACCCGACGATGCCGGTCAGGGCGAGCACGAGGAACGCCCGAAGGGCCGCCGGAGTGATGGCCCGCGTGGTCGCCTCCCCGGCGCGAGCCAGGAGGAGCACGAGGAACGCCGACGCGATCGTGCAGCGCACGGTTGCCAGGAACACCGGGGGAAAGTCGAGCAGCGCCAGCTTGGCCGCGGCGGGATAGCTTCCCCAGAGGACCACGATCAGGAGCAAAGCGACGTAGGCGCGGCTCTGGCTCGAACCGGACACCCGGCCATCATACGCTCGCGGTGTCCGCGATCGCGCGCGCCTGCCGGCCCGGCTCTCGGCGCGCGATCGCCGTTGACGACGAGGATCGGGAGGGCGAGGGGCCTGTGCCGGTCCTCGACCGGGTGCAGACCGGGCCGCCGCCTGGCCTCTCCGCGGCCACCGCTGTGATCGATGTATCCGATCGAGCACTCTAGAAGCGCAGGCGGGCGGCGTGTCACGCTGGCCGCCATGGAGCTGTATGCGCGATCCGAGGTCAAGCTTCTGCTCGTGCTCGCCGGCGCCGTGCTGGCCGGCCTCGGCGCTCGCGAGTGGCGCGCCGGGTTCCCCGAGCACGCCGACCGGCTCGAGCGGCTGGATCGCGATCCGGCCGCGGCGCCCCCCGCGTACGCCGCCCGGGGCGAGTCGAGCGCCGCGCGGGGCCATGGTCCGGTCGGGCCCTGTCCTGCGAGCCCGCCGCCACCACTTGCTCCCGGCGTGCCGGCGCGCGTCGAGGAGATGGTCGGGCCCGTCGACGTCAACCGGGCGAGCGCGGAGGAGCTGGCGCGGCTTCCGGGCGTGGGCCCGGCGCTGGCGCGCCGGATCGTTGAGGAGCGCGAGCGCGGCGGGCGGTTCGCCTCCCCGGACGCGCTTCGCCGCGTGCTCGGGATGGGGCCGCGCACGCTCACGGCGATCCGCGCGCGCGTCACCGCCGGCGGCGACAGGCCGGGCGCGGTCCCGTCGCCGCCGACCGGTCCCCCCGGCCGAGACGGCGGCGCCGCGGCGCTGGCGGCCGAGCCGATCGGGCCGCCGGAGACATCAGAAGCGGGGAAGGTAGCCGACGAGCGAGCGGAGGAACCGTGAGGGACCCGGTCGGGCCCCTCGTCCCCCTGCTCGCCGCGTTCGCGGCGGGCCTCGCCGCCATGACCGCGCCGAGCCGCCCGTGGACCGCGCCCTCGCCGCTCGCGCTTCTCGCGGTCGGCTCCGCGCTGGTCCTCGGGGGAGCGCTCGCCCTCCGCATCGGGCGGCCGCGAGCGGCGGCGGCGGCCGTGGTCGGCGTCGCGGTGACGATCGGGGCGCTCCGCGGGGTCTCTCACCCGTTGCCGCCGGACCACATCGCCAGGGGAATGCTCGACGTGCCTGTGCGCCTCGAAGGGCGGCTCGCGGCGGAACCGGTGCGGTGGGCGCCAGACCGCGGGCGTCTCGTTCTGGAGGTGGACGGCGTGGTCCGATCCGGCGAGCGGCGCCCGGCGCGCGGCCTCGTGCAGGTCGCCGTCTACGGCGAGATGCCTCCCCTGGCCGAGGGCCAGCCGATCGCCGTCGATGCCCGGCCCCACCGCCCGACCGGGTTCCGCAACCCCGGGGGATTCGACTACCCCGAGCATCTCGCCCGGCACGGAATCCTGGTCGTGGCGAGCGCTCGTGCCGACGTCGTGCTCGCGCAGGGCCCGCCGGATCCGCCGTGGCCGGTCCGGGTCAACCGCTGGGCGGTGGCCACGATCGGCGCCCATCTTCCCCCGGCCTCCGCCAGCCTGCTGGCCGGACTCGTCCTGGGCGAGCGCGCCGCGCTCCCCGCCGAGACCGAAGAGGCCTTCCGGCGCGCCGGCGTCCTCCACGTGCTCGCGGTATCCGGCTCCAACGTGGCGCTCGTGGGCGCCAGCGTCTTCCTCGGCCTCGCCGCCCTGGGAGCTCCACGCCGGGCGAGCGCGGGCGGCGCCGCGCTGACGCTGATCGCCTTCGCCCTCGTGGTCGGCCTGGAGCCGTCGGTGGTACGCGCGACCTTGATGGGGTTGATCATCCTGGTGGCGGTCATCCTCGACCGCGAATCCCGGGTCATGAACGCTCTCGCGCTCGCTGGCCTGGCGCTCCTCGCCTGGCGTCCGGAGGACCTCTGGGACCCGGGTTTCCAGCTGTCCTTTGCCGCGACGGCGGGGATCATCTGGCTCGCACCGGGCGCCACCCGCGCGCTTCGCGAGCGCGGCCTGCCCGCCTGGCTCGCCGCGGCGCTCGCGGTGAGCCTGGCCGCCCAGGCCGGGGTGACGCCCATCTCGGCGGGCCACTTCAACCAGATCTCGCTCGTGGGCGTCGTGGCGAACCTGGCCGTGGTGCCCCTTGCCGGCGCCGGCACCCTTCTCGGGCTCATCGCCCTCGCTGCCGCCACCGTCTCCTCGCTGGCGGCCGATGTGCTCTTCCACGCGGTGTGGCCCGTCCTCCTGGGCATGCGGGCGGCAGTCTGGATCGCGGCCGCCGTGCCCGCCGCCACCATCGCGGTGCCGGCACCCTCGGTCGCGGCCAGCGCATGCTGGTACGCCGCCATCGCGGTGCTTCCGCTGATCGCCAGGAGCGCGCACGCGGCCTGGGCCGCCGGCATCTTCCTGGCGACAGCCCTGGGCCTCGGCGCATGGCCCTGGCTGCGGCCCGCCGACGGCTTGCTGCGCATCATCTTCGTCGACGTCGGCCAAGGCGATGCGACGCTCGTCGAGCTACCCGAGGGGCATCGCCTGCTGGTGGACGGCGGACCCGCGGGCCCGCGTCGATTCGACGTGGGCCGCCACGTGGTGGCCCCCCTGCTGTGGAATCGTCCGGCGAGCCGCCTGGACCTGATCGCGCTCTCGCACTCCGACCCCGACCACTCCGGCGGTCTCGCCGCCATCGCCCGCAACTTCCGCGTCGACCGCTTCTGGGACAACGGGTACTGGGGTCCGGGGAGCGAGGCCACCCGGCTGGCCGTGGACGGCTCGGCGGCGGCCCGCCACCGCGCCCGAGCCGGCGACCGCTACTGGCTCGGGTCGGCCCTCGTGACCGTGCTCCACCCGGACGGCGACTTCGCGGGGAGCGAGAACGACCGCTCGCTCGTCCTGCGTCTGGACTGGCGCCGCGTCTCGATTCTCCTCACCGGAGATCTCGGGGCAGCCGGCGAGCAAGCCCTGCTCGCACGGTCGTCGCCGCTGCGCGCCACCATCCTCAAGGTCGGCCATCACGGCAGCCGGTTCTCCAGCACCGCGCCCTTTCTGGACGCGGTTCGCCCCGCCGTCGCCGTGGTCTCAGCCGGCTCGCGCAATCCCTTTCGACACCCGTCGCCGGAAGCGCTCGACCGACTCGCGGCCGTGGGCGCGCGGGTGTTTCGCACCGACCGGGATGGGGGCGTGATCGTGGAGAGCGACGGGGTCGATCTCCGCGTCACGCGGTGGGCGTCGGGGCGGCAGGAGCGCATCCCGCTCGAGGTCGGGCCGTCATCTGCCGGGGACGGTCCGCCCTGAATGGGCTCGGGGGACCGAGTGCCTGCGTCAGAGATGTGCCGACAGAGCGCCGGGAGACAACGAACCTTCGACTCGGGACAGAAGCGCGCTCCGGTGTCCCGATCCCGTTGGCCGCCCCGAGACGACGACGGCCTCCGAACCCCGGAGGCCGTCGTCGATGCCAGGGGGAATGACCCTGTCAGCTGTCGAAGGTGCGCTCGTACTGCGTGCGCAGCCGCTCGAGCTCCTCCGGATCGAGGCGCATGCCGAGGGAAAGCCCCATCTCCCCCAGGATGGTCTTGATCTCGTTCAGGGACTTCTTGCCGAAGTTCTTGGTCTTGAGAAGCTCGGATTCCGACCGCCGGACAAGGTCCGCGATGGTCCGGATGTTGGCCGTCTTCAGGCAGTTGGAGGCGCGCACCGACAGCTCGAGCTCGTCCACGTTGCGAAAGAGGTTCTCGTTCAGCTCAACGCCGGGGACCGGTTCCACCGGGTCCCCCTCCCGCGCTTGCTCTTCCTCCGGCGGCGCCTGGGGGAACTCCGTGAAGAGGGTGAAGTGCTCCGCCAGCAGCCGGGACGCCTCGCCCACCGCCGCCTCCGGGTTGACGCTGCCGTCCGTCCACACCTCGACGACCAGCCTCTCCTCGCCGTTGCCCGACAAGGACTCGACGTGGAAGTTCACCCGCTTCACCGGGGAAAAGTCGGCGTCCAGGAGCATGGCGTTGATCGGCAGGGCCTCGGGCTCACGGCGGTCGGCCGCCTGGTAGCTGCGCCCGCGCTCGACGCAGACCTCCATGTCGAGGCTGCCGTCCTTGTCGAGGGTGGCCAGCACGATATCGGGCGTGAGGATGTCCACGTCGGCGTCGGGCTCGAAGTCGCCGGCCTTGACGACGCGCGGCCCCTGCGCCTTCAACCGGAGGATCTTGGGCCGGTTGACGTGCAGCGCGAACACCATGCGCCGGAGGTTCATCAGCACGTCCAGGGTGTCCTCGGTCATCCCCTGCAGGTGTGAGAACTCGTGGAGCACGCCCTCGATGCGCACCCAGGTCGGAGCGGCCCCGTGGATGGACGAGAGCAGCACACGGCGATAGGCGTTGCCCGCCGTCTGCGCGAAGCCCGGCTCGAACGGCTCGAGCGCCAGCTTGCCGTAGCCGCGCTCACCGACCAGCCATTCGTGACGGACGGGGAGAGTGAGTTGCTCCTGCATGAAGGCTCCTCCTGAAGTGGTCGGGATTCGGCCCGGCCTCAGAGACTGGCAGTATACCAGAGGGATCGCCGGCGCCCCGCAATGGGCCGGCCGGGGCGGACGAGGGAAGGGTTGATGCGCTCCGGCCATTGACGGGATTCCCGGCCCCTGGGCACAATGGCTGGAATGTCCGGCCGGGCGCGGGGTTGGACGTGGTGGATCGCTCTCACGGGCCGGGCCGGCGCGGCCGGGACGCGAGCCCTGGTCTTCCTGCTCGGCGCCGCGGGGCTGGCGGCGGTGGGCCTCGGGATGTGGGTGCTCCTCACCCCCACCCCGATCATGCGCAGCGGCCCGCGCACCATCGAGATCCCGCTCCACCAAGGCGTCGCCGGCGTGGCGCGCCAGCTCCAGGACGAGGGCATCGTCAGGAGCCGGCTCGCCTTCATCCTGCTGGCCGCGGTCACGGGGAAGGCGCGCAGCCTCAAGGCCGGCGAGTATCTGGTGCCACGGGACGAGAGCGCGCTCGGCGTGCTGGCCCTGCTGGCCAGCGGGCGCGTCGTCCAGCACCACGTGGTGTTGCCGGAGGGCCACAGCCTGGCCGAGCTCGCCCGCCTGCTGGAAGCCGAGCGTCTGGCCACGGTGCCGGAGGTGCTCCGCGCGGCGCACGACCCCGCATTCCTCCTCTCCCAGGGGATCGCCGCGGAGTCCGTGGAGGGCTACCTCTTTCCGGATACGTACCAGCTGGTCCGGGGGATGAAGCCGGAGGAGATCCTGGCCCGCATGGTGGGCCGCATGCGCGAGCGGATGTCGCCCATCCTGGCGGAGATCCGGGCCCGCGAGATCACCGTCCACGCCGCGCTGACGCTGGCTTCCATCATCGAGCGCGAGGCGGTGGACCCGTCCGAGATGCCCCTGATCTCGGCGGTATTCTGGAACCGGATGCGCCGGGACATGCCACTGCAGGCCGATCCGACCGTCCAGTACGCGGTGGGCAGGGAACGCCAGCGGCTGACGCGGGAGGACCTGCAGGCGGACTCGCCCTACAACACCTACCGGCGACCGGGGCTCCCCCCCGGCCCCATCGGCAATCCGGGGCTGGCCGCTATCCGGGCCGCCATCAGCCCCGCGCCCGTCGGATACCTCTACTTCGTCGCAGCTGACGATCGCCGCCACCACTTCTCGACAACGCTCGAGGAGCACAACGCGGCCGTGGCGCGATATCGATCGAATCGACCCCGGTGAGAGAGCCCGGGGCCATCGCGGCCGCGTGTCCTTGTCACGTGCGGAGCCCGATGCTATAACCGGGTCGTCATGGCCCCTGGCGAGGAGTCTCGCGCACTCCCGGTGGCGCTGCGACCACGGGCCTCCGTTCTCGCTCCCGTCGGCCACGCGGGCACGCTCGGCGAGAGGCCCTTTCCGGCCCTGTACTGGATCGTCCGCGCCATGTGTGGCCCGGGCCTGCGCCGGCTGTTCGACCTTGTCGTCGCCGGGGCCGAGCACCTGCCGCCGCGCGGCCCGTACATCGTCGCGGCGAACCACCACAACTACCTCGACGGCGTCGTGCTGGGCGTGAGCGTGCCGCACCCGATCGCCTTCCTGGTGATGCCCCGCGTCTTCCACGCCACGCCGCTCCATCCGGCGTTCCACCGCCGGATCGGGTCGATCCCGCTCAACCTCCACCGCCCCGCCGCGGGCGCGATCAAGCGCGCGCTCGAGCTCTTGGAGAGCGGGGGCGTGATCGGGATCTTCCCGGAGGGCCCCTTCAGCCAGGAGGGCCGCCTCGTGGAGGGGCAGCCCGGCGTGGCCATGATCGCCCTGCGCGCCCGGGTGCCGGTCGTTCCCGTGGCCATCCGCGGCACGTACGAGGCCTTGCGCGGGCGGCGCTTCTACCTTCCCCGCCGTCATCCGCTCTCCGTGAGGTTCGGTCCACCCATCCCGCCCCTGGCGGAGCCGACCGGACCGATCACCCGCCAGGATCGGCACGAGGTCACGCGCCGGATCATGGGCGCCATCGAAGCGCTCCTCGCCGCCGGCGAGCCCGCCCCCCGGGCCAGCAACACATGACGAGGTCCGGCAGCCGCCCCTGGGGGGGGCGATTCACCCGGGGCGCGGATCCCACCGCCGAGGCGTTCACCGCGTCGCTGTCGTTCGATCGTCGCCTCTGGCCCTACGACCTGGAGGGCAGCGCGGCGTGGGCGCGGGCCCTCGGCCGCGCCGGCCTGCTCGATGGGGGCGAGCTCGAAGCCGTGCTCGGAGGGCTCGACCTCGTCCGCGACGAGCTTTCGCGGGGTGAGTTCCCCTTCCGTCAGGAGCTCGAGGACATCCACATGAACGTCGAGCGCCGGCTCGTGGAGCTGATCGGCCCGGTCGGGGGCAAGCTCCACACCGGCCGGTCGCGCAACGACCAGATCGCGCTCGATGAGCGCCTGTACTTCCGCGACGTGGTGGCGGGAGTGGACGACGGACTTCGCCAGGTCCAGGAAGCGCTGCTGGACCGCGCCGAGGAACACCTCGGCGCCCCCATGCCGGGCTACACGCACCTGCAGCGCGCCCAGCCGATCCTCCTGAGCCACCACCTGCTCGCCTACGTGTCCATGCTCCAGCGCGACCGCGGCCGCCTGGCCGGCGCGCGCGATCGCGCCAACCTGCTTCCTCTCGGATCCGCGGCCCTGGCCGGCGCCGCGTTTCCGATCGATCGCGAGGCGCTCGCCCGGGAGCTCGGATTCACGGCGCCCACTGCCAACAGCCTCGACGCCGTGAGCGACCGGGACTTCATCCTGGAGTTCCTGTCCGCGGGGGCCATGATCGGCACACATCTGTCCCGCCTGGCCGCCGACCTCACGCTGTGGACGACAGTCGAGTTCGGGTTCGTCGAGTTCTCCGACGCCTTCGCCACGGGGTCGTCGATCATGCCGCAGAAGAAGAATCCGGACGTGGCCGAGCTCGTCCGGGGCAAGTGCGGCCGGCTCTACGGCAACCTCGTCGCGGTCCTCACGACCATGAAGGGCCTGCCCCTCACCTACAACTCGGACATGCAGGAAGACAAGGAGCCCTTCTTCGACACCGCGGACACGCTGGCGGCCGTGCTCGGAGTCATGCCGCCGCTGCTGCGCACGCTCGCCTTCCGCCTGGAGCGCATGCGGGAAGCCGCCGGCGCCAATTACGCCACCGCCACCGACCTCGCCGACTACCTCGTGCGCCGGGGCCTGCCCTTCCGGGAGGCGCACGAGGTCGTGGGGCGCGTGGTCCGCCACGGGATCGAGCAGAGGCGCGAGCTCGGCGACCTGTCCCTCGAGGACCTGCGACGCTTCTCCTCGTTGATCGGGGACGACGTGCACGCCGCGCTCACGGTGGAGGCGTCGCTGGCGGCGCGCGCCGTGCTCGGGGGCACCGCGCCGGAGGCCGTGACACAGCAGCTCGAGCGCGCGCGGGCAATGGTCGCCGGAGATCCACGCGGGTGACGTGGCGCCGCGCCCGGCGAGCGGGGGCCGGCCTCGGCTCCGTCCTCCTGGTCCTCGCCGCGGGCGCCGGCTGCGGAAAGAAGGGAAATCCGGTGGCCCCGGAACGGCGCCTGCCGGCGGCGGCCACCGCGCTGGCCGCGGCGGTCGAGGGCCCGGGGGTCGACCTCCACTGGGTGAATCCCGACCGGCGCGTGGACGGCTCGCCGCTCCGCGACCTCGCGCTCATCAACGTGTTCCGGCGGGCCGAGGAGCCGGGCGCAGACGTCAAGCCAGCGATGCTCGCGCGCGGACGCGTGGTGGGCTACGACCGGATCGCCACCATCACCCTCGACACCCCGGCCCCCGCCACGGTGGACAGGATGGCGGTGCGCCTCACCGATCGACGGGACCTCGTCTACGGTCGCCGCTACGTGTACGTGGTGACCGCGGTCGACGCCACGGGCCGATCGAGCGCCCCGTCACCACGGGCCACCGTGGTCTTCCTGGCCGCGCCCCGTCCGCCGCGAGACCTCGCGGCGGTAGCGGGCGATCGGCAGGTCCAGCTGAGCTGGCGCGCGCCCGAGGCGCTCATCGACGGCCAGCCGGCGGCGGAGCCGATGCGCTACGTGGTGCTGCGGGCCGCAGGCGATGCCCCGCTCGCCGCGGTGACCGCGGAGCCGATTGCCACGACCTCGTTCGCGGACACCGATGTCGCCAATGACGTCGACTACCGGTACGCGGTGGCGGCCGTGCGCGTGGAGCCGGCCGGGCAGGCGCGCGGGGCGGCCTCGCTCGCCGTCAGCGCCAGTCCAGCGCGGACCACGCCGCCGGCCGCCCCGACGGGGCTCGTGGCCATCCCCGCGGCCGGGTCGGTCCGGCTCGCCTGGAACGAGGTGAAGGATCCGGAGGTCGCGACCTACGCCATCTACCGCGCCGAGCAGACGGGCGCCTTCGCGCGCATCGGCACCACGCCAGCGGGAAGCATCGTGTTCATCGATCGCCCGCCTGCTGCCGGCCGTCGCTACCGCTACGCGGTGACCGCCATCGACCGCGCCCGCCGGCCGAACGAGAGCCCCCACTCGAACGAGGTCACCGCCACGGCCGAGTAGTCCCCGCCCGGCCCTCGCCGCGCCGCCCGCGGCCGATGGCGTTCATGCCCCGTCGAGGAGCTCGTTCGCCCAGACCTGGGCGAGGGCTTGCCTCCGCCGCAGAAGCCGCAGGGTGCCATCGAGCTCGAGCATCACTTCCGGCGCCTGGGGGTACGAGTTGTAGTTGATGGTCGACATGGCGGCGCAGTAGGCGCCGGCCCCGCCCACCAGCACGAGGTCGCCGGTCTGCGGGCGCGGAACCCAGCGCGGCCCGAGGGCCTCCGGGTCGCCCGGCGCCGGGGTCAGGATGTCCCCGGACTCGCAGCACGGTCCGACGAAGACCACCTCCGCCGGCTCGCGGCCCTCGGCGAGGACGTCGATCGGGTGCTGCGCCCCGTACAGGGATGGGCGCGTGACCTCCGTCATCCCGGTGTCGAGCTTGGCGAACAGGTACCCCTCGCGCCCGGTGTCGACCACGTCCACACAGGTGGCCACCACCACCCCCGCGACCGCGACCAGGAACGTCCCCGGCTCGATCTCGAGGTCGAGGGCGCGCCCGTCGCGCTCGCGGAACACCTGGAGCTCGCGGCGCACATGCGCGCCGACATCGGCGAGATCCGTCGACGGCTCCTCGGGCATCCGCCCGACCTTGAAGCCGCCGCCGAGGTTCACGGCGCTCACGTCGGGAAGCGCTCTGGCGAGGTCGAGGGTCATCCGCGTCACGCGCTTCCAGACCTCGGGGTCGGTGCCCGACCCGATGTGGCTGTGCAAGGTCCGGATGCGCAGCCGGTGACGGGCGGCAATGGCCTTGACGTCATCCAGGTACTCGTACCAGATGCCGAAGCTCGACGAGGGGCCGCCGGTGTTTGTCCGCTTGGTGGACCCGCTGCCAAGTCCGGGGTTCATGCGCACCGCCACGTCGTGCCCGGGCGCGACCCGTCCGAACTCCTCCAGCTGGTGGCGCGAGCACGCGTTGAACAGGATCCCGCGCTGGACGTGCTCGTGGAGGTGGCGGGACGGCATCTGCGAGGTCAGCTGGATGGTCCCGGGGGGAAAGCCAGCCCGGAGGGCGCGCGCCACCTCGTGGTCGCTCGATGCGTCGACGTGGAGCCCGAGGTCGCGGAACACCCCGAGGACACCGGCGCTCGGGTTGGCCTTCATCGCATAGCGCAGGGTGAAGCCGAAGGGCGCCGGGAACGCGAGGGCGCGCCGCGCGGCCGCCTCGAGGGTGGCGCGGTCGTAGACGTAGGCGGGCGTGCCAAAGCGCTCGCGCACCTCGGCGGCCCGGTCGGGGGTCAAGAATGGGATGGCGCGCACGGGCCCCGTCGCCGGGTCCATGATGATCCTCCCTTCTGGAGTGAGATGGCCGGGGAGCCCGGCGGGGCGTCGCCCGGGCGCGCTCGTCCCGCGCGCCGCCCCGGGCCGCCCGACAGCGTACCGCAAGTCGCCGACCGGAGCGACGCGGGGTTCGAGCCGCAGGTCTGACGGGACGCGGCTTGAACCCGCGCGGCATCTGGTGATAGAGTTCCGACAAGTATCGCGATTCGTTTGACTTTTCCCGGTACGGAGGAAACTGCCATGCGACCAATCTTCCAGGGCTCAATCGTCGCGCTCGTCACCCCGTTCCGGAATGGCAAGGTGGACGAGGCCAAGCTCCGGGCCCTCGTCGACATGCACGCGTCAGCGGGAACCGATGGCATCGTGCCGTGCGGGACCACCGGCGAGTCGCCCACCCTGAGCCACGATGAGCACAAACGCGTGGTCGAGGTGGTCATCGACGCCGCGCGCGGCCGGCTGCCCATCATCGCGGGCACCGGTTCGAATGCGACCTCCG
Organism: Binatia bacterium; assembly: GCA_035544455.1. GTDB lineage: Bacteria > Methylomirabilota > Methylomirabilia > Rokubacteriales > CSP1-6 > DATKEI01. Next base: position 14,013 of record DATKEI010000495.1, read on the forward strand.
AGGCCATCGACCTCACCGCGCACGCGAGGAAGGCGGGAGCGGCGGGGGCCCTCGTGGTGAACCCGTACTACAACAAGCCCACCCAGGAAGGGCTGTACGGCCACTTCCGCGCCGTGGCCGAGGCCGTCGATATTCCGATCCTCGTCTACAATATCCAGGGCCGCACCGCGGTCAATGTCGAGACCGAGACGCTGGCGCGCCTGGTGCGGGACTGCCCGAACATCGTCGGGGTCAAGGAAGCCTCGGGCTCACTCGACCAGATGACCCAGGTGATCATCACCTGCGGCTCGGACTTCAGCGTGCTCTCCGGCGACGACAACGTGACCTTGCCCCTCATGTCCGTGGGCGGCCGCGGGGTGATCTCGGTGATCGCCAACATCGTGCCCCGGGAAACGGCGGAGATGACCCGCGCCGCGCTCGGCGGCGACTGGAAGCGGGCGCGCGAGATCCACCTCAAGCTCTTCCCGCTGTCCCGCGCCGTCTTCATCGAGACCAACCCGATCCCGGTCAAGGAGGCAATGGCGATGATGGGGCTCATCGAGCCCGAGTTCCGGCTGCCCATGTGCCGCATGACGGACGGCAACCGCGAGCGCCTGCGCCGGGTCCTCGCATCCTACGTGTCGCTCCCCCGGTAGCCGTGTCCACGGCGATACGGCGGGCGACGGTCCCGGTCGGCCAGACGAGTAGGCTGAGTCGCACGGTCGTCGACTCACGGCGCCGGGCGGGGTGGGGCCCTCCCCGCCCGGCGCTGTGTCGGCACATCTCGGACTCTGGACACTAGATGCCCGACGTGGTCGTCGCCGGCGCCGCCGGTCGCATGGGCAACCGCCTGGTCGCCCTGATTCACGAGAGCGCGGACCTGCGCCTGGTCGGGGCGATCGAGGCCCCCGACCATCCCGCGGTCGGCCACGACGCTGGCGAGATCGCCGGCGTTGGTCGTGTCGGGATCTCGATCGGGGGCCGTCCCGAGGACGTCCTCGCGCCCGACCGCATCCTCGTCGAGTTCTCGACCCCGGACGCGAGCCTCGGCCATCTGCGCCTGGTGGCGGACGGCGGCGGTCGCGCCGTCATCGGCACCACCGGCTTCTCGGTCGCGCAGCGAGCGGAGATCGCGTCGCTGGCCACGCGGTTCCCGCTGATGATGGCCTCCAACATGAGCGTCGGCGTCACCGTCGCCCTGCGCGTCCTCGCCGAGATGGCGCGCCTGCTCGGCGCCGACTACGACGTGGAGATCACCGAGATCCACCACCGCTTCAAGAAGGATGCGCCCAGCGGGACCGCCCTCAGCATGGCCGAGTCCGTGGCCGGGGCCCTGGGCCGGGATCTCGCCGCTGTCGCCGTCTACGGGCGCCAGGGGATGCCCGGCGAGCGCACCCGGCGGGAGATCGGGATCATGTCGCTGCGCTCCGGCGACGTGGTCGGGGAGCATACGGTGACCTTCGGGACGCTCGGCGAGCGCATCGAGCTCACCCATCGCGCCCATAGCCGCGACACCTTCGCCCGGGGCGCGCTGCGCGCGATCCGCTTCGTGGCGACGGCCCGCCCGGGCCTTCACACCATGCAGGACGTGCTCGCGCTCGGCCCGGCCCCCGGCCAGTGACCGCACACCGCGGGCCGGCCTCGCGCCGCGGGATCCAGGGCCCTGGGCTCTGATAAGATCTTCCTCGAGGACGTCCGGTTCCACGCCCATCACGGCGTGACCAGCGCGGAGCGCGAGCTCGGGGGGTGGTTCTCGGTGGACGCCGAGATCGGCTGTGACGTGCGTCCGGCCGCCCTGTCGGACGATCTCGTGTCGACCATCGACTACGGAGCGGTGGCGGCCCGCATCGTCGAGATCGGGACGGGGCAGCGGGTCAACCTCCTCGAGCGGCTGGCCGGGCAGGTCGCCGAGGCCCTGCTGCGCGAGTATCCGTGTCACGAGGTCCGGGTGCGGCTCCGCAAGCTCACCCCGCCCATGGGCGGAGTGCCCGGCATTCCCGGCGTCGAGGTGAGGCGGCGCCGATAGGCCTTGGCGGCGAAACCGGGCAACACGCCGCAGTGGATCGGGCGGAGGGCGGTGGGCATCACGGCGACGGCATGGCGAGAGTCTTCCTGAGCGTCGGATCGAACCGGGGCGACCGGGTCGCCCACCTGCGCCGGGCCGTCGCGCGGCTGCGAGAGCTGCCTCAGGTGACGTTCCTGGACGCCTCCCGTCTCTATTTCACCGAGCCGTGGGAGCGGCGGCCCGGCGACCCCGGGCAGGATCGGAAGGGCTGGTTCTACAACTGCGTCATCGTCGTCGAGACCACCCTCGACCCCCTGGCCCTCCTCGAGCGCGTGCAGACCATCGAGGCGCTCCTCGGTCGCGTCCGCACCCCCGCGCCGCCCGAGGACCAGCGGTACGAGCCCCGGACCCTCGACATCGACATCCTGCTGTACGGAGACCGCGTCATCAGCGGTCACGACCGGCTGCACGTGCCGCATCTCCTGCTGCACGAGCGCGCGTTCGTGCTGCGGCCGCTCGCCGACCTCGCGCCCGACCTCGAGCACCCCGTGCTCTACGAGACCGTGCAGGAGCTGCTCGATCGGCTCGAAGACGATCACGCGGTCATGCCCGCCGACGACCTCCCGGCGCGATGGTTCGAGTCCGAGGGCTGATCGGCCGGGCGGGCCGGGGGCCATGACCGACGACGCCTTCCGCCGCGACGCCCTCCAGCACCTCGACGCCCTGCACCACCTCGCCGTCTACCTCACCCGGAACGGCTCCGAGGCCGAGGATCTCGTCCAGGAGACCTACGCCCGCGCCATCCGGTTCTCGCATCGGTTTCAGCCGGGAACCCATCTCCGCGCCTGGCTGTTCCAGATTCTGAGAAATACGTTCCTGACCTTCTATCGGCTGCGCGAGCGCGAGCCCGCCCTGTCGGAGGACGGCGTCCCCGAGGGACGGGCCCCCATGTTTCACGACGCTCCCGAAGAAGACGACGTCAGCACGGAGCTGCACACGGACCTCGAGCGGGCCCTGGCACGGCTGCCGGAGGAGTTCAGGACGCCCCTGCTGCTGGCCGAGATCGAGGGTCTGCCGCTCGAGGATGTCGCCCGGGTGATGGACTGCCCCGTGGGGACGGTGAAGTCGCGCATCTTTCGCGCCAAGGAGCGGCTGCGCGGCTTCCTGAGGGACTACGAGCGGGAGCCCGGGCCGTGACGGGGCGGAGACTGGAGGAGATGGGCCCCGAGGGGGCCCGGATGGGCCCCGAGGGGGTCCGATCGGCGCACGGGCCACGGCGTGGAGCGCTGGGACACGGAACGGGCAGGGAGAGACGGCCGGCGGGTGCCGGCATGCCACAGGCAGCCGAGGACCTGAGCGCGTGGACAGGGAACTGAGAGACCAGGCCGGGGACGATCCGATCGTGACCCGGCTCCTCAGGGAGCAGCTCCCCCGGCACCCCGCATCTCCTCGCCTCCGGGCCGCGATGATCGAGATGATCGCGCCACCGCCGCGCGCGCGGCGGTGGGGCACGTGGCTTGCGCCCGCCCTGTCCGCCCTGGCCACGGCGATGATCGCCACCCTGCTGATCGTCCCCCGGCTCGCCGTGATCCCCCCGGGGGTGGACTCGCTCTCCCTGCTCGTGCACGGGGCAGTGGCGGAGCAGGCTCACAATATGGCCTGGGGACAGGTGCAGCCGGACGTGGCGCCGGCCATCCTCACCCGGGCGATGGAGGAGAGCGGGATCCCGCTCACCTGGGTCTTCATGGGCGATCCGGAGCTCCGGTTCGTCAACGCGCGGGCCACCCTCGTGGAGCGGCATCGGGCTCTGTCTCTCGCCTACCAGACCGTCGATGGTCACGCGGTGACCTACGTGGTGCTCCCGGGGCGGACCGTCGTGCTGCCCGACGAGGGCCGGGTCCAGATCGAGCACTACCGGCCGGTACTCCGCCAGGTGGATGGCTTCAGCCTCATCCTGTGGAAGCAACAGGGCCTGTTCTGCGTCCTGGTGTCGGACCTGGTCTCCGAGGACGACGTCAACCGGCTCAAGCTGCACTTCCTCAGGATCCGCTCCGCCACCGAGCCCTACGCCGTGTACTGACGGCGGCTCCGGGCGACCTCGGGGGACGCCGCACGGCAGGGAGCAGGCGGTCCTCCGGCCGGAGTCGCCCCACCTGCTCGCCACGGCAGGCGGAACATCAGTACGCGTTGCGATCGATGAACACGCGTCCCACCGTCAGGGCGATGATCCGCAGGTCGAGGGCGATGGACCACCGCTCGATGTACTCCAGGTCGTACCGGATGCGCGCCTCGAGCGACGTGTTGCCCCGCAGGCCGTGCACCTGCGCCCAGCCGGTGATGCCCGACTTGACCTTGTGCCGGAGCATGTAGCCGGGCACGGTGCGGCGGAACTGAACGACGAGGAGCGGACGCTCAGGGCGCGGGCCGACCACGCTCATGTCCCCTCGCAACACGTTCAGGAACTGCGGGAGCTCGTCCAGGCTGAACCGCCGCAGGACCCGCCCGACGGCCGTGGGCCGGGGATCATCCTCGGTGGCCCACACCGGCCCCGTGAGGTCCTCGGCGTCGACGGGCATGGTCCGGAACTTGAGCATGGCGAACGGCTCGCCGTCGAGCCCCATGCGCTCCTGCCGGAACAGGACGGGCCCGCGCGAGGACGCCTTGACCGCGAGGGCGACCAGCAGCATCAGGGGGGCGAGCACGGTGAGCGCGAACGCGGAGAACCCCACGTCGAAGAGGCGCTTGGCCAGCCGGTTCCAGCCGTGCAGGGGCGAGTCCCGCAGGTGGATGAAGGGCACGCCCTCGAACTCCTCGACGCCGCCGCGGAGGGAAGCGAACCGGAAGAGGTCGGGCACGACGTGGATGGTGACCGGCTCGTCGCCGATCGCATCGAGCAACCCCGGCAGGCGGCCATAGTCCTCGTGGGGCAGGGCAAGGATGACGTGATCGACGGTATGGGCGTCGAGGACCAGTCGGAGATCGGCGTAGGCGCCGAGCCACCGGATGCCGATGGCGTCGTCCTTGGCGTCGCCGACCACCCCGATCACCTGCAGCCCCACGTCCGGGCGGTTCCGGACGCGCTGCGCCACCGTCTCCACCAGCTCCCCGCTGCCGACGATGAGAGCGAAGCGCTGGTTGTAGCCGTGCCGGCGGGCAAACCGCAGGACCTCCCGGAAGCCCGCCCGCGACAGCGACACCGCGGCGATCGAGAACACCCAGAAGTAGACGATGACGACGCGGGAGTACTCGTACTCGCGGAAGGCGAAGGCCATCACCGCGACGAGGACGAGGGCGCCAAGGGTCGAGGCCTTGGCGATGTCCGTCACCTCGGAGAGATGGGAGCCGATGCGCCGGGGCCGGTACAGGCCGAGCGCACGGAAGCACACCGCCCACACGAGGGCGATGGGCAGGAGCATGAGCAGATAGGGTTCGAGGGGCGGCAGCCCGTAGTAGATCGGCGGCCCGATCAGGTAGAAGCGCATGAGGTAGGCGAGCAGCCAGGACAGCGCGACCAGGACGAGGTCGCTGGCGAGCAGCAGGTGCTCGAGCAGCCGGGGGTGCGCCTTCAGCATCCGCGGTACTCGGCGAGCCGACCCGAGAGGTACCGGTCGACGCGGTCCCGGAAGAGCGGGCGGTCGAACGCCTCGGCGCGACGCCGGAGCGCCCTCGGCGCGAAGTCGATCGCCCCCGACTCGAGCCGGACCATGGCCCCGGCCAGGGCGTCGGCGGTCTGGGGCACGAACAGCAGGCCGGTGGGCGGGGCCCCCGCGCCCGGCGGCACGACCGTCTCGAGGGCGCCGCCCGCGCCGTAGGCGATCACCGGGCGTCCCGAGGCCATGGCCTCGAGCGGGGCGATGCCGAAGTCCTCGACCGGCGGGAAGAGCAGGGCCCGGCAGCCGGCGAGAAGATCGGCGACCGCGGCGTCGTCCTGCCATCCGCGGAACTGCACGGTGGGGCCGGCCCGGGCGCGGAGGCGCTCGGCCTCGGGCCCCGTCCCCACGACCACGAGGCGCCGTCCGAGCCGCGTGGCCGCCTCCACCGCGAGGTCCACGCGCTTGTAGGGCGTGAGCGCCGAGACCACCAGGTAGTAGTCGCCGGCGCTCCCGTCCGGGCGGAACCGGGCCACGTCCACCGGCGGGTGGATCACGTCGGCGACGCGCCCGTACGCCCGGCCGATGCGCTCGGCGATGAACGACGAGATCGCGACGAAGTGGTGGACGCCGGCCGCGGTCCTGCGGTCCCACCGCCGGAGCCAGGCGGCCACGGCCGGCATGGCGGCGCGCGTGAGCGGCCCGGCCCCGGCCGCGGGGCCGAAGTACTGAGCATACAGGTCCCACACGTAGCGCATGGGCGTGAAGCAGTAGCACACGTGCAGGGCGCCCGGCGGGACACGGACGCCCTTGGCCACGGCGTGGCTCGACGAGAGCACGAGATCGTAGCCGGACAGGTCGAAGCGGCGCACCGCAGCCGGGAACAGCGGGAGGTAGGAGCGATAGCGGTCCCGGGCACCGGGCAGCCACTGGATGAACGAGGTCACGATCCGCCGGCGCTCAATGGGCGGCGAGACCGACCCCGGGACGTGGAGCAGGGTGTAGAGATCCGCGGCGGGAAACAGCTCGCAGAAGACCTCGAGGCACCGCTCCCCGCCCCGCATGCCCGTGAGCCAGTCGTGGACGAGCGCGACTCTCATGGGGGCCGCCGACGGTTCACGCGCGGATTATACTCTTCGGCGCGCCGATGACCGATCCTCCCCGCGCGGGAGCTCCGGCCGGTCGCCTCCCGGCACTGTGATACAGTGCCGCCGTTGGGCGCATCGGATCGGAGCTGTCGCCTCCGCACAGGAACGCATGAGACAGCCGTCGCTCGCCGCCACGTCGTGGTCCACCGATCTCCTCGTCGTCCTCACCCAGAAGGAGATCAAGGTCCGGTACAAGAGCAGCTGGCTCGGCTACGCTTGGTCCGTGGCCAACCCACTCGCGTTCGCCCTGGTCTACTTCATGGCCTTCGGCGTGTTCATGCGCGTGCAGATCCCCGGCTATCCGTACCCGCTGTTCCTGGTCGTGGGGCTGTTCCCGTGGCAATGGGTGGCCAACTCGATCAACATGGCACCGAGCACCTTCGTCGCCAACGCCACCTTGATCAAGCGCGTGCGCTTTCCGCGCGCGGCCCTGGTGGCCAGCAGCGTCCTCAACGACGGCCTGCACTTTCTGGTCTCGCTGCCCGTCATCGTGGTGCTCCTGCTCGCCTATGGCTTCACGCCGTCGTGGACATGGCTGGCCGGGGTGCCGCTCCTCATCCTCGCCCAGTTCATGCTGATCTACGGCATCGCGCTCATCGTGGCCTCGCTCAACCTGTTCTTCCGGGACCTCGAGCGCCTGACCGCGATCGCCACGAGCTTCCTCTTCTTCATGACGCCCATCATCTACCCCTTCGACAACATCCCTCCGCGCTACCAGCCGCTGCTGCGCCTGAACCCTCTGTCCTCGATCATCGGCGCCTGGCAGGAGCTGTTCCTCGCGGGCACGCTCGACCTGGGGGCGGTGGCGATCGGCTACGCGTGGGGCGCCGTCTTCCTGGTGCTCGGCTGGCTGGTGTACCGCGCGCTGTCCCCGCGCTTCGCCGAGCTCGTATGAGCGCGATCCGCCTCGAGGGGGTGTCGAAGGCCTACCCCCGCTACCAGCACTTCACCCGCGGGCTCAAGCAGACCCTGTTCCACTTGCCAGAGGTGCTCCGGACGCTCCGCGCCCAGCAGTTCCTGGCCCTCCAGGACGTGTCGGTCGACATCGACCACGGCGAGACCGTGGGCGTCGTGGGCGCCAACGGGTCGGGCAAGAGCACCCTGCTCGGCCTGATCGCCGGGGTCCTGCAACCCCAGGCCGGGACCGTCGACGTGCAGGGTCGGATCGCGCCGCTGCTCGAGCTCGGGGCGGGATTCCACCCGGAGCTGACGGGCCGGGAGAACATCGTCCTGAACGGCGTCCTGCTCGGGCTCCGCCGCGCCGAGGTGGTCTCGCGACTCGAGGCCATCATCGAGTTCAGCGAGATGAGGGCGTCCCTCGATCAGCCGCTGCGCACGTACTCGAGCGGCATGGTCGCCCGGCTCGGCTTCGCGGTGGCGGCCCACCTGGATCCCGACGTGCTCCTCATCGACGAGATCCTCGCCGTCGGCGACGAGCACTTCCAGGCCAAGTGCCGCGAGAAGATCGCCGACTTCCGCGAGCGCGGCGTCACCATCGTGCTCGTCTCGCACGCCCTCGGGGACATCCTGCGCCTCTGCCACCGCGTGATCTGGCTGGAGCGCGGGCGGATCCGGGCCAGCGGCGATCCCGCCTCCATCATCGAGGCCTACGTCGCGGCCAGCCTCGACCCCGGCCACCGGTGAGCGCGGGCGCGCGTACCGCCCCCGCGGACCCGCCCGCGCCGCCCCTCGGCCGGTACGCCTGGCTCCTCCTCCTGGCCATGTTCGCCGCCCTCGCCGCGGTGGCGGGCGCGTGGCTTGCCGTCGACCGGCACCCGTTCGAATGGGACTATGCCAGCCATCTGGAGCGCGCGCTTCGCTGCCATCGCACCCTGGTCGAGAGCGGACCCGGCGGCTTCCGCACGATCATGGAGGACCCGGAGAGCTTCTACCCGCCCGCGGTGTTCTGCGCGGCCGGGCTGCTGTACACGGTGCTTCCCCCGACGGCGGTGACGGCGCAGCTCGTCGTGATCGCCTCGCTCGGGGTGGGAATGGCCGCGGTGTTCGCCCTCGGCCGCCACCTCGCCGGGCCGGGCGGAGGCCTCCTCGCCGCGTTCATCTTCGGCACCGCGCCCTTCGTCGTCTATTCCACGCTCAATTTCCAGCTCGACCTGCCGCTGACCGCGCTGGTGGCGGTGGCCCTGCTCGCCCTCGTCCGCAGCGAGGAGTTCGGCCGCCCCGGCTGGACCCTCGCCCTTGGCGCAGTCTGCGGCCTGGCGCTTCTGACCAAGCCCCCCTTCCCCGTGTACATGGCCCTGCCCATCGCCTGGGTCGCCGCCCGCGCGGCGCGCCGGCCGGACCGGCGGCGGCGCCTGCTCTGGCTGGCCTCCGCCCTGGCCCTGGCTGTCGCGATCTCGCTGCCGTGGTACGGGCCCCGGGCGATCAGCATCCCGAGCCAGATTCTGGGCCGATCGTTCCAGAACGCCGCCCGTGAGGGCCAGCCCCCGACCTTCACGTCCGAGTCGCTGACGTACTATCCCCGCGTGTTCCCCTCGCAACTCGGCTGGCTGGCCACGCTCGCCTTCGCGTGGGGGCTGTGGAGCATCCGCTCGCACCGCGGCGCACGCGCCGTGCTCTGGCTCGCGGCCCTGATCCCCGTGGTCGTGTTCACGATCATCCAGAACAAGAACCTCCGCTACACCCTGCCCGCGCTGGCGGCCGCCTCGGTGATCGCCGCCATCGGGGTCGGAGGGCTGCCGCGCGCGCTGCGCCGGGTGGCGGTGGTGGCGCTGCTCGCGCTCGGATGCCTGCAGGTGTCGATGAGCGCGTTCGGGATCCCGAACCCACCCGCCGTGCCCGGCTTCCCGCTCGGGATCGCCATCCCCTACCCGCCGAGCCGGGACGACTGGCAGCATGCGCGGATCCTGGCCGACGTGGTGCGGGAGAGCCGCGGACAGCCGGCCACCGTGGCCGTGCTGCCCAACCACGCCTACTTCTCCAAGTCAAACTTCAGCTACGAGGCGACCTCCCGGGGGCTCGGACTGCGGGTGGTGCGGCTCTGGGGAGAGGTCCCCCGCGGCGTCGACTTCATCGTGCTGAAGACAGGCGACCAGGGGCCGGGCTTCTCCGGGGCGAGGCCGCTTGGCATCCTCCGCGCGTTCGCGGCGCCGGGCTCGTGGCTCGCCTCGGTGTACCCGGCCGTGGGCGAGTACGCGCTGCCCGATGGCAGTCGCGCCGAGCTGCGGGCCCGGCGGCTCCGGCCCCCCCCGGGCGTGGAACCGGCGGCGGTGGCGCGGCGGCTCGAGGAGACGGCGGCCAGGGTGCTCGAGGACTACGTCGGCAGCGCAGGCGGGCTCCGGGTCAAGGCCACCTACCGTCCCGAGGCGATCCTCCGCGGCGAGGTCGACGCGCTGACGGTCGCGACGGAGAGCGCGCTCGTGGGCGAGCTCGCGCGCCCGGATCGGCCGGCCCTGCGGGTGCGCGACGTCCGCGTCCGGCTCTCCGGCCTCCTCGTCGATCCGGGGGCGCTCATGAGCGGTAGCGAGGCCGAGGTGCTCGACCTCTCCGGGCTCGACATCGAGCGCCTCACCATCACGCAGGACGACCTCGCCGCCTATCTCGCCCGCCGGCGCCGGGCGGGCCGCATCAGCGTGGCCTTCGACGAGGGCATGGCGCGGGCCACGGTGCGCGGCCTCGGCCCGCTCATCGAGGGCCGGTTGCGCCTCCTGCCCGGCGCGGGCGAGGTCCCCATCACCTTCGCGATCGACCAGGTGCGGGTGAGCGGGATCGGCATCCCCGACCTCCTGGTGAGCTGGGTCGTCCGGAGCTTCGACCCCACGCCGCGCCTGCGCCAGCTCCCACTCGCGATCACGCTCGCCCCCGTGGCCATCCGGCCCGGCCGCCTCGAGGTCGGCGGCAGCGGCGCCGGAGCGGCCGCCCCGCGGTCGTAGGCCCTGCGGACGGAGGGCCAGGCCGTGTCGGCGGTCTGCGAGGCGCATGACGTGAGCCCGATCAAGGGGACTGCCGGGGGTCGAGGACGTCCCGCAACCCGTCGCCGAGCAGGTTCAGCCCGAGGACCGTGAGGGCGATGGCGCCCCCCGGGAAGATGGCAAACCACGGGTTCATGCCGAGAAAGGCCTGCGCCTCCCTGAGCATCAGGCCCCACGACGGATGCGGGGGCTGCGTTCCGAGGCCCAGGTACGACAGCGCGGCCTCGGCCAGGATGGCCACCGGGAAGCTGATGGTGGCCTGGATGATCAGCGGAGACAGGGTGTTCGGGAAGATGTGCCGGCGGATCAACGAGGCATCGCCGGCCCCCAGCGCGCGCGCGGCCACCACGAACTCGCGGTCGCGCAGCCCCAGGAAGCTGGCCCGCGTCAGGCGCGCGAACACCGGCAGGAACGAGACGCCGATGGCCACCATGCTGTTGGCGAGGCTCGGGCTGAACACGGCGGTGATGAGCAGTGCGGACAGGATGGCCGGGAAGCCCTGCACGGCGTCCATGAGCCGCATGAACGTCTCGTCGAGCCAGCCGCCGAAGTATCCCGACAGCATCCCCAGGGACACGCCCACGCCCATCCCGATGCCCACCGCGATGACCCCGACCAGGATCGAGGTCGACGCCCCCGCCATGATTCGCGAGAGCAGGTCCCGGCCGAACTGATCGGTGCCGAGGGGATACCCGGGGGATGGGCCCTGCAGGCGCCCGGTGATCGACATCTCGAGCGGATCGCGGGGCGTGTAGACGACGCTCACCGCCGCCGTGGCCACGAGGAGCAGGGTGATGCCCAGGCCGATCGAGAAGGTGACGTGCTGAAGGGCCCGCCGCAGCCGCCGCCACCTCCGGGCCGCGCCCTCGGCACGGGAGACCAGCGGCGCGCCGGGCGGTGAGGCGCCGGGCGACCGGCCGCGGCCGCCCTCAGCCATACCGGATCCGCGGGTCCAGGATGCCGTACAGGATGTCCACGGCGAAGTTGATGACGACGATGCTCGAGGCCACGAACAGCACCACGCCCTGCACCACCGGGAGATCGCGCGCGCTGATGGCGCCGAGGGCCAGCCGGCCCAGCCCGGGCAAGTAGAACACCGACTCGAGCACGATGCTGCCGGCCATGAGCTGTCCGACCTGGATGCCGGCCACGGTGACGATGGGGATCATCGCGTTGCGGAGGGTGTGGCGGAACAGGACCCCCCGCTCGGGCACGCCCTTGGCCCGCGCGGTCTTCACGTAGTCCTCGCGCAGCACCTCCAGCACGGCCGAACGCGTCGTCCGCGTGAGCACGGCGAACTGGAACAACCCGAGGGCGATCGCCGGCAGCGCCAGTGACTTGAGGGCCGGCACGAGGCCCTGGCCCCATCCGTCGAACCCCCCCGACCGGAACCAGCCAAGCCGCACCGAGAACAGAAGGATCAGGAGCAGGCCGGCCCAGAAGGCGGGAATGGCCACGCCGAGCTGGGACACGGTCATGGCCACGTAGTCGCCCCATCGGCGCTGGCGGGTCGCCGCGAACACGCCGAGGGGAACGGCGAGGCCCCCCATGACGATGGCCGCCAGCGCGGTCAGGGGCAGGCTGACGGCCAGCCGAGACAGGATGAGCGTGGACACCGACACGTCGTACTGGATCGACAGGCCGAGATCGCCGCGGATCGCGCGCCCGATCCACTCCGCGTACTGGACGGCGATCGGGCGATCGAGGCCCATCGACTCGCGCAGCCGGGCGGCCGCCTCCGGGCTCCCCTCCGTTCCCATGATGATGAGGGCGGGATCGCCCGGCAGGACCCGGACCACGACGAACACGAGGACGGAAACGAAGAAGAGGGTCGCCCCCAGCGCGGCGACCCTCCTCAGGACGAACCGGCGCAAGCGCCGCTACTTCGGCCAGGCCACCTCGGACAGATCCAGCGCCGAGATCGGCAAGTCCTTCCAGAATCCGGTGAGGCCCTTCTTGGTGACGGCCAGGCGGGGATGCATGTAGAGCCAGACCGCCGGGGCCTCGTCGGCCAGCATCCTCTGCATCTTCACGTAGAGCTCCCGGCGCTTCTTGTCGTCCAGGGTCACCTCGGACTCCCTGAAGAGCTTCTGGAACTCGGGGCTATCCCACCGGTAGTAGTACTTGGGGTTGGCGTAGTTGTTGATGTCCCAGGGCTCGGCGTGCCCGATGATGGACATGTCGAAGTTGGCGTCGCGGTAGACCTGGCTGAGCCACTGCCCCCACTCGATCTGCTCGATCTTCACGCGGATGCCGACCTTGGCGAGCTGGTTCACCAGGATCTCGCCGGTGCGCACCGTGTAGTAGTACTGGGGCGCGACCCGCAGCACCGCGTCGAAGCCGTTCGGGTATCCCGCCTCGCCCAGGAGCTTCTTGGCCCGGGCCGGGTCATACGGCACGGCCCGGCTCATGTCCACGAAGTAGGGGTTGAGGGGGTCCACGTTCGAGCCCAGCACCCGGCCGTAGCCGAACATCGCGCCCTTCAGCACCTCGTCCTTGTTGATGGCATGGGTGATGGCGAGCCGCACGCGCCGGTCGGCGAAGGGCTTCTTGCTGCCGTTCATGGAGAGGATCACGTCGTTGGTGGTGTCGCCCTGGATCACCTGGAACCGCGCATCTCGCCTGAGATCGTCCACGTGCTCGGGGCCGATGCCGAACATCGAGGCGTCGACGTCCCCGGCCTTGAGGGCGGCCAGCGCGGCATTCGGGTCGGCGATGAAGCGAAAGGTCACGCGGTCGAGATGGGGCACTCCCTTGACGTGGTAGTCCTTGTTGCGAGCCAGGACGATGCGATCGCCGCGCACCCAGTCGGCGAGGACGAACGGCCCGGTCCCCACCGGCTGGGTCTTGAGGGTCTCGACCGCCTCGCGCGGGTAGATCACCGATCCCTGGCGGGCCAGGGTGAGCAGGAAGTTGGCGTCGATCTCCTTGAGGCGCAGGGTGATCGTGTGGTCATCCTTGATGATGACGTCCGAGATCGCCGCATAGCGCGCCCGCTGCGGGTGCTTCGTCTCCGGGTTGGCTGCGCGCTCCAGGACGTACTTGATGTCGGCCGCCTTCAGCTCGCGGCCGTTGTGAAAGCGCACGCCCTTCTTCAGGAAGAAGGTGTAGTTCAGGTTGTCGGTGGTGTACCAGCGCTCGGCCAGCCAGGGGACGAGCGTGCCCGACCTGTCCACCTTGATCAGGCATTCCTGGACGTTGTAGTGCACGACGGCCGCGATGGCCGAGGCCGGGCTCGCCGTGAGGTCGAGCCCGGGGGGCTCGGTGGCGACCTGGAGCATCAGGTTGCCGCCCTGGGCCCGCGCCGGCCCGGGTCCCACGGCGAGGCCGGCGAGCAGCAGCGCGCCGAGAGCGGCGCCGGTGACGAGAGAGCGCGTGATCCTCATGATGGGCTTCTCCTGGATGAGGTCCCGATCGATCCGTCCAATCGCGGGGGGGCGAGGATGCCCCCGAGGGGAGAACGCGCGACCCGGCCCATCAGTTTCTCCGGGGCGGGGAACCGCGGCCCTCCGCTTTCCGGGCGATTCCCCCCCGGCCCCTGCCGCGTGTCGAGCTGAAAGCGGCGATGCGGCCCTCAGTCGGCGTCGCGGAAGTAGTCGAAGGTCTGGCGCAGCCCCTGCTCGAACTCCACCAGGGGCCGGTACCCGAGGTCGCGCTCGGCCGCCCCGACGTCGGCGAGCGTGTGCGCGACGTCGCCCACCCGCACCGGGGAGTGCTTGCGCTTCAGCGGGCGACCGAGCCAGCGCTCCAGCAGCCCCACGATGTCGAGCAGGCTCGTGCGGCTCCCGCAGCCCACGTTGTAGCTCTTGCCGGACACCATCGCCGCGTCGGCGCCCGCGGCCAGAAGGTTGGCCGAGACCACGTTGTCGATGTAGGTGAAGTCCCGCGACTGCATCCCCGTGCCGTGGACCTTGAGCACCTGGCCCCGGAACGCCCAGAGGATGAAGCGCGGGATGACCGCCGCGTACTCGCTCTTGGGATCCTGGCGGGGGCCGAACACGTTGAAGTACCGGAGGCCCACCGTCTCGACGCCGAACAGCCGACTCCACACCCCGGCGTAGATCTCGCCGGCCACCTTGGTCGCGGCGTAGGGAGAGATGGGGGCGGTCGGCTGCTCCTCGCGCTTGGGCAGGTCCGGCCGGTCGCCGTAGACCGAGGACGATGAGGCGTACACGATCCGGGGCTTGCGCTTCTGCTGAGCCGCGGCGTGGAGGAGGTTCAGGGTGCCCGTCACGTTCGAGGCGTGGGCCCCGATCGGGTCCGTCACGGAGCGGGGCACCGAGCGCATGGCGCCCTGGTGGAACACGACCCCCGCGCCGCGGACAGCGCGCTCGACGGCCCTGGCATCGACGAGATCGGCGCGGACGACCTCGAGCCGGCGGTTGCCGCGGGCGAAGGCGAGGTTGGCGCGGTCGCCGGTCGAGAAGTTGTCGAACACCCTGACGCGGTACCCGTCGGCGAGCAGGCGCTCGACCAGATGGGAGCCGATGAATCCGGCGCCCCCGGTGACCAGGGCCAGGCGTGGTATGCTCATTGGGGCGCTCGACAAGCTCTCGGGAAACCGGTCAATTATGGTGACCTCAGGCCGCCGTTGTCAACCACCTCGGCCCGGGGCGCAAAGGGGCAAAGGGGCACCCATCTTGACCTCCGCCGCCTTCCCGCCTATTGTGGCGACGCGCTGGCGCGGGTCGCCCCGCGCCCTGGTCCACGATGCGACCGGCCCGGGATCGCCCCGGCGCCGACGACGCCGACGACAGAAATCGGCGAGGGCAGGCTTCGGCGCGCTCCCAGCGCCGGGGCCGCACGCCAGCACCCATATCCCCTGAAGGAGGTCACCATGAAAGGTCGCACCCCCGTTGCCTTCCTGTGCGCCATCGCCCTGCTCCTCGGCGTGAGCGCCCCCGACGCCCTCGCCCAGACCAAGGAGGACACCCTCGTCTACGCCCTGCAGTCGGACGTGGACTCGTGGGATCCGCCGGCCTCCGTCCTGCGCGAGGCCATCATCCTCGGCTACCACGTGTACGACCACCTCGCCGTGCGCGATCTCAAGACCCGCAAGGTGGGGCCCAACCTGGCCACCTCGTGGCAGAACGTCGACGACACGACGTGGGAGGTCAAGCTCCGCCAGGGCGTGAAGTTCCACGACGGCACGCCGTTCACGGCCAAGGACGTCAAGGCCACGTTCGAGCGCGTGCTGGACCCCGCCCGGAAGATGACGGCGCGGGGCAACCACGCCAAGATCAAGACCGTCGAGGTGGTGGACGACTTCACCGTGCGCTTCAAGACCGACGGCCCCTACCCTCTCTTCGTGGAGCGGCTGACGGCGCAGGTCATGCAGTCCTCGAAGGTCATCGCCGAGAAGGGCGACGACTGGATGAAGGAGAACCCGGTCGGCACCGGGCCCTACAAGCTCGTCAAGTGGAACCGGAAACAGGAGCACCTCCTGGTGCGCAACGATGACTACTGGGGGCCGAAGCCGTACTTCAAGTACGTGCGGGTCCGGATCATCCCCGAGCAGGCCACGCAGATCGCCGAGCTGGTCTCCGGCGGCGTCGACATCATCAAGGCGGTCCCGCCGGACCAGATGGACGTCATCGACAAGTCCGGTCAGGCCCGGACGGCCAGCTCCCCCATCCTGCGCACTGCCATGCTCCAGCTCGACCAGGCCGCCCGCGGCGGCCCGAACCCCTTCACCGACCGCCGGGTCCGGCAGGCCGCCAATCTCGCGGTGGACGCCGACGGCATCATCAAGCATGTGCTCAACGGCCTGGGGGACCGCGTGGCCACCGGCATCAACCCCATGGCCTTCGGCTGGGACCCGAACCTCAAGCCCTACCGGCAGGATCTCGCCCAGGCCAAGAAGCTCCTGGCCGACGCCGGCTATCCGAACGGCGTCGAGATCACGTTCCATGAGGGCCCCCCGATCGTCGAGCCCGCCATCCAGCAGACCAATGACGCCATCGTCGCCGACATGGCCAAGGCCGGGTTCAAGGTCAAGCGGAACTACACGGGGGACAACACGATCCTCGTCGCCCGCATCAAGGACGGCAAGGGCGGCCCGATGTTCAACTGGTCGTGGGGGTACTACTCCGTCTTCGACGCCGACGCCATCCTGTACGACGTCTTCAAGTGCGGCGAGGCCTACAGCTACTACTGCAACAAAGAGCTCGACGACCTCATCGCCACCGGGCGTTCGACGCTCGATCAGAAGACGCGCGCCGAGATCTACGTGAAGGCCCAGAAGCTCCTCTTCGACGACGCCGCCTACCTGTACAAGTGGGGGCTGCGCGGCGTGTGGGGCATCTCGAACCGCGTCGAGTACCAGGCGCCGGCCGACGAGGTCGACCGGATGTACCTGGCCACCCCGCGCAAGAAGTAGCTCGATCCGCCGAGGGAGCGCCCGGCTCGGACCGAGCCCGGGCGCTCCCTCCCCGGCCGCATGCGCGCCTTCATCGCCCGCCAGCTCGTCCAGCTCGTCGTCGTCATCATCGGGATCTCCGTCCTGTCGTTCGCCATCCTCCACGTGATCGGCGACCCCGTGACCCTCCTGCTGCCCCAGAACGCGGGCAAGGAGGAGTACGAGCGCTACACGAAGATCATGGGTCTCGACCAGCCCATCTGGGTCCAGTACTGGAAGTTCGCCAGCCGGGCCGTGCAGGGCGACTTCGGCCGGTCGTGGTATGCGGACACCCCCGCCTTCGGTCTCGTCCTGGAGCGGATGCCGCCGACGATCTACCTCACCTTCGCCGGGCTCGGGGTGGCCCTCCTCATCGCCTTGCCCCTCGGCATCATCGCCGCCCTCAAGCGCCACACCATGGTGGACACCGTGTGCACCATGATCGCCGTGGCCGGGCAGGCCATGCCCATTTTCTGGCTCGGCATCATGCTCATCATCATCTTCGCCGTGCGGCTCAGGGTACTGCCCGCCTCGGGCTACGGCTCGTGGGAGCACTACCTGATGCCGGCGTTCTGTCTCGGCGCCTTCCTGGCCCCGATCACCATGCGCCTCGTGCGCTCGGGCGTGATCGAGGTCATGAGCATGGACTACATCAAGACAGCCCGGGCCAAGGGGGTGGCCGAGGCCCTGGTGGTGGCCAAGCACGCCTTTCGCAACGCCTGCCTCCCCGTCGTCACCGTGCTCGGCCTGCAGTTCGGGCAGCTCCTCGGCGGGGCCATCGTGACCGAGACCGTCTTCGCCTGGCCCGGGGTGGCCACCTTGACGGTGGAGTCGATCCGGAACCAGGACTTCCCGGTGGTGCAATGCGCGGTGGTCCTGCTCGCGCTGGTGATCGTCGTGGTCAACCTCTTCGTGGACGTGCTGGTCGGCCTCATGGATCCGCGGATCCGGGTGAGCGGATGAAGACGGCCCTCGCCTCCGGAGAGGTCGCCCTCGAGCGCGGGGAGCTCGACGTCCCCGCGCTCGGCGCCGAGGGGGGACGCGCGTCCCTCCGGCGGCTGTGGCGGCTCAAGTGGGGGCTAGCCGCCGCCGCGGTGATGCTCGCGATCGTGCTCGTGACGCTGCTGGCGCCGTGGGTCGCTCCCCACGACCCGCTCGCCGTCAACATCCGGCATCGCCTGGCTCCCCCGGCCTGGATGCCGGGCGGGGCGGCGGACCACCCGCTGGGCACGGATCAGATTGGCCGCGACCTCCTCTCCCGCGTCATCTACGGAGGGCGCGTGTCGCTGCTGGTGGGCGTGTCGGCCGTGCTCCTGTCCGCCACCCTCGGCGTCCTGCTCGGCCTGGCCGCGGGCTACTCCGGGGGGCGCCTGGACTGGCTGATCATGACGCTGGTGAACGTGATGTTGACGTTCCCCTTCGTGCTCCTCGCCCTGGCCGTGATCGCCGTGCTCGGCCCGAGCCTCCTCAACATGATCCTGGTCCTGGGCGCCGCCGACTGGCCGCTCTACTGCCGGGTGATCCGGTCCGAGACCATGGCCATCCGCGAGCGGGAGTTCATCACCGCGAGCCGCGCCCTCGGCGGAAGCCACGTCCGCATCGTGTTCCGGCAGATCTTCCCCAACCTGGTCTCGGCCATCGTCGTCATCTCGACCCTGCAGGTGGCCCGGGTGATCATCCTCGAGTCGTTCCTGTCCTTCCTCGGGCTTGGCGTGCAGCCGCCGACCCCGGCGTGGGGGAACATGCTCGGGGAGGGCCGCGTGTACATGCTGAACTCCTGGTGGATCGCCGCGTTCCCGGGGCTCGCCATCTTCGTGACCACGCTGGCCATCAACCTGATGGGGAACGGCCTCCGCGACTGGCTCGATCCCCACATGAAGCTCTAGGAGACCTCGGTGAGACTGTTCCTGGCCATGCTCTCTCACGAGACGAACACCTTCAGCACCATCCCGACCGACCGGGCCCAGTTCGAGGCGCGCCACCTCCACTACGGCGGCGAGATCATCGAGACCTTCCGCGACACCGGCACCTGCGTGGGGGGCATGATCGAGGCGGCGGAGCGCCGCGGAGCCCAGCTCCTCCCCTCGGTGGCCGCCGCCGCCTCGCCGGCCGGCAAGGTCACGCGCGACATCTACGGCCACGTCAAGGACCGCGTGCTCGCCGACCTCCGCGCCGCCGGACGGGTGGACGGCGTGCTGCTCGACCTGCACGGAGCCATGGTCACCGAGGACCACGACGACGGGGAGGGCGATCTCATCCGGGCCGTGCGGCAGGTCGTCGGCCCCGAGGTGCCGATCGCGGTCACCCTCGACTTCCACGCCAACATGTCGCGGGAGATGGTGGAGGGCGCGGATCTGCTGCACGGGTACAAGACCTACCCGCACGTGGACATGGGGGAGCGGGGCGTCGAGGCCGCCGAGCGACTGCTCGACATGATCGGGGGCCGGATCCGGCCGACGTCGGCGCTGCGGCAACCCCCGCTCATGCCTCCCCTCGGGAGCCAGGGCACGGCGCGCGGCCCCATGCGCCGCCTCTACGATCGGGCCGGCGAGATGGAGCAGGACCCGCGCGTGGTCTCCGTGTCGGTGTTCGCCGGCTTCCCCCACGCCGACATCCCCCAGGCCGGCCTCTCCGTATACGTCGTCACCAACGCGGACCAGGCGCTGGCCGACCGCCTCGCCGACGAGCTCGCCCGGATGGCGTGGGATCACCGCGAGGAGTTCGCGCACGCCGCCCTGCCGGTGCCGGCGGCGGTCAGCCGGGCCCTCCGGGCCGAGGGGCGGCCCATCGTGCTCGCCGACATGGCCGACAACACCGGCGGCGGCGCCGCCGGCGACGGCACCGAGATCCTGCGGGAGCTGATCCGCGTGGGCGCCCGGTCGGCGGTGGTCGCCTGCCTCTGGGACCCCGCGGCCGTGCAGGCGTGCATCGCCGCCGGCGTCGGCCGCTCGATCACCCTGCCCGTCGGGGGCAAGGTGGACGACCGCCATGGCGCGCCCCTCACCGTCACCGGCCGCGTGCGCACGCTGTCCGACGGGCGCTTCGTGTACAAGGGGCCCATGGCCCGAGGGCTGGCCGGCCGGCTCGGGCCCACCGCCGTCCTCGACGTGGACGACATCAAGGTCATCCTGATCTCGCTGCGCGCGCAGACGCTCGATCCCGAGATGATTCGCGTCGTGGGAATCGACCCCCTCGAGGAGAAGATCCTCCTCGTCAAGTCCACCATCCACTACCGCGCCGCGTTCGAGCCCATCGCGAGGGAGATCGTCGAGGTGGACGCGCCCGGCCTGTCGTCATCGAACCTCGGCCGCTTTGCGTTCGCGCGGATCCGCCGCCCCATCTACCCCCTCGACCCCGACACCACCTCGCCATGACGGCAACAGGGCGCCGGCGCCCGCTCGCATCTCGGCCGATCCGCCCGGAACCGCCTCGCGCGCGAGCCGCCCCGCGGCCTTCGCGATGGCGGCCGCGGCTCGTACCCGTCCTCCGGCGCAGCGCGGGCCTGGCCTGGTTCCGGAACGAACACGACGAGACGCCGGCCGCGATCCTCGCCGAACTGTCCGCAGACGAGGTCGCCGGCCTCGCCGAGGAGCTGGTGCGGGCCCGCGACGGGCAGTTCGTCCTCGGCCGCGCGGTCGCCGCCCGGGAAGCGGCGATGTGGCCGGCCGCCGACGACGCTCGGGCCGCCCGCGCGACCTACCAGGTCCTCGCCCCCGGTACCGGCTTCGGTAGTCGTCCGTGAGCCGTCTCGGGAGTCGAGGCCATGACAGCCCCTCCCGGGCGGGACCTCCGGGAAGGGGGGCGCGAGTGCGCGGTGACGCGAGGGAACGTGAGCACGTTGTCGGCGGAATGAGGACCCGGGCCTGCATCTTCGACATGGATGGCGTCCTGATCGACAGCGGCTCGCACCACCGGGCGGCATGGGCGGCTCTCCTCGTGGAGCTGGGGGCGACACCGGCGCGCCCCGACTACTGGCGGCTGACCATCGGGCGGCCTGCGGAGGAGGCCGTGCCCCTGCTGCTCGGGCATCCGGTCCCCGACGACGAGGCGCGCCGCTTCGCGTACCGGAAGCGCGAGCTGTATCTCGACCTGGCTCGGCGGGGCGCCCCGGCTGTCCCCGGCGTCGGGGCCTTCGTCGAGGACCTCGTGCGCCGGGGCGTCCCGCGCGGGGTCGGGACCTCGGCGACCGGGCGGGACGTGGAGCGGATCCTGCGCGCGCTCGGCCTTCGCCATCACTTCGAGATCGTGGTCAGCGTGGAGGACGTCGCCTGGGGCAAGCCCGATCCCGAAGTGTACACCCTGGCCGCGGCCCGCATGCGCGTCCCGCCGGAGTCGTGCCTTGTCTTCGAGGACTCCCTGGTCGGCATCGAGGCCGCGCGCCGGGCGGGCATGCGCGCCGTCGGCGTGGCCACCGCCCACGACGAGGGCGAGTTGCGCCGGGCCGGCGCCGAGCGCGTCGTGGCCGACTTCGAGGGACTGACGTGGACGTCGCTGACCGCGGAGTGAGCGCACCCGGCTTCTGGGAGGATCTCTACGCCCGCGGCGAGGACGGGTGGGATCTCGGCGAGCCCGCTCCGCCCCTCGCCGCCTGGCTCGCCGCCGGTGGCCGCTTCTCCGGCGGCCAGGACCGCCCCGCGCGTCTGGCCGTGCCCGGCTGCGGCCGCGGCCACGACGCGCGGCTCCTCGCCGCCGCCGGGTACGCGGTGACAGGCTTCGACTTCGCGGAGGCGGCGATCTCCGCGGCCCGCGCGCGCGCCGCCGCCGACGGGCTCGCCATCGAGTTCGAGCGGCGGGACGTGTTCACCCTCGGCGCAGGCTACCCCGCCTTCTTCGACGCGGTGTGGGAATACACGTGCTTCTGCGCCATCGATCCCGCCCGCCGCGGGGAGTACGTGCGCGCGCTGCGGGCCGCCCTTCGCCCCGGGGGCACGCTGCTCGCCTGCTTCTATCCCCTGCGGGCGGGCACGGACGGCCCGCCGTTTCCCGTCTCCACCGAGGGCGTGCTGCGGGCGCTTTCGCCCGATTTCACCATCGAGGAGGCCGGACCCCCGGCCCAGTCGGTCGAGCGCCGCCGCGGCCTCGAGTGGCTCGTGCGCGCAACGCGGCACTGACCGGACCCCCCAGGGGAGGAACGACATGGGAGCGCCACGCCTCCAGGACAAGGTCGCCATCGTGACCGGAG
This sequence comes from Binatia bacterium, assembly GCA_035544455.1. GTDB lineage: Bacteria > Methylomirabilota > Methylomirabilia > Rokubacteriales > CSP1-6 > DATKEI01. The sequence continues at coordinate 36,243 of DATKEI010000495.1, forward strand.
CCGGATCGCGCGGGGAGGGCATCGGCAACGGCCGCGCCGCCGCCATCCTCTTCGCCCGCGAGGGCGCGCGGGTGCTGCTGGTCGACCAGAGCGCCGACGCCGCCGAGGTCACTCGCGCCGCCATCGCCGCGGAGGGGGGCGAGGCGGCGGTGTTCGCCGCCGACGTCACCCGAGCCGAGGAGTGCCGCGCCATGGTCGACGAGGCGATCCGCCGCTGGGGCCGGCTCGACATCCTCGACAACAACGTGGGGATCGGCGGACGGGCCACCGTCGTCGAGGTGGACGAGGCGGACTGGGACCACATGATGCGCGTCAACGTGACGAGCATGATGCTGACCTCCAAGCACGCCATCCCCGCCATGGCCCGAGGCGGCGGCGGCGCCATCGTCAACATCTCGTCCATCTCGGCCCTGCGCCCGCGCGGCCTCACGCCGTACTCGGTGTCCAAGGGCGCAGTCATCGCGCTGACCCGGGCCATGGCCGTCGACCACGCGCCCGAGGGCGTTCGCGTCAACTGCATCGCGCCCGGGCCCGTGTACACCCCGATGGTCTCTGCCGCCGGGATGAGCGCAGAGCTCCGCGATCGTCGCCGGCGCGCGTCGCCGCTGGGCATCGAGGGCACCGGCTGGGACATCGGCCACGCCGCGCTGTTCCTCGTCTCCGACGAGGCGCGCTACATCACGGGCGTCGTCCTGCCCGTGGACGGGGGCGTCACCCTCACCAGCGCCTCCCGTTGAGCGCCCGGGCGCGAGGAGGCCCGCCGGCGGCGCGAGCGCGGTACCCTGGTCCTGGCGTATGCGCATCGAGCTCGGGGCGGGGGCCTGGATCGACCACGAGCCTCGGTGGATGGCCGGGGCGGAGGCCGATCGGCTGCACGCAAGCCTGCAGGACGAGCTCGCGTGGGAGCAGCGCGCGATCGTGCTGTTCGGGCGCCCGATCCTGCAGCCGCGCCTGATCGCCTGGGCCGGCCCGATCGGCTACCGGTACTCCGGCCAGACCCTCGAGCCGCGCCCCTTCACGCCAGGCGTGGCCACACTGCTCGAGCGCGCCCGGGAGCGGGCGGGGGTGCCCCTGAACCACGTGCTCGTGAATCGGTACCGTGACGGCGGGGACAGCATGGGACTGCACGCCGACGACGAGCCCGAGCTGGGCCCGGACCCTGTCGTCGCCTCGGTATCCCTGGGCCGCTCCCGCCGTTTCGTGCTGCGGCCCCGGCGCAAGAGCCTCGGCGAACCCGTGGCCCTCGACCTCGGCCACGGGGCGCTGCTCGTCATGGGGGGCACGTGCCAGCGCCACTACGTGCACGGCGTGCCCCGCCAGCCCGGCCTGCGCGGAGAGCGCATCAGCCTGACCTTCCGGTGGCTGCGCCGAGCTCCATGACCGGCGCGCCGCCGGCCGAGCCGGCCCCTTCGCGATGCCCCGAGGGGCGAGGCCGCCGCCCTCAGCCGGGCTCGGCGATCTGCCGCATCCGGCGGAAGGCGCCCGGACCCGGTTCGCCGCCTCCGCAGCGTCGAGAGGCCCACCTCGGCCACCGAGGAGGAGACCCCGAACTTCACCGGCGCCTCCGTGGTTACCTGTGGGCCGGGGGAGCACTCCCGGCCGGGGGCCGTCGTCGCGAGATGGCAGGGGCGGCCCGGCGGGCGCCCCGGCCGCGCTCGGCGGGCCCGGCGCCCGGGACGAATATGCGGGGCGGGGTTTACCCGGGGCGGCCTTCGCGGTAGAGTCTGGCGGCTGCCGGCGAGAGAGGCCTTCTGCGGCGTGCCCGCGCTGGATCCGTGCCTGCCCGGCCCGATGACGCGCCGAACACACTCAAGGGGGACGTGCACAATGGCTCATGTCACGCGTCGACAGTTCATCGCCACCGCGTCGCTGGCCGCGGCCGGGACCGCCGCGGGCCCGCTCATCCGCGCCGGCCACGCACAGGGCCAGACGATCAAGATCGGCCTCCTGTACGACCACAGCGGCCCCTTCTCGGCCGCCGGCTCCCTGAACTGCTGGCGCGGGGCCAAGATGATGATCGACCACGTCAACGAGAAGGGCGGCGTCGCCGGCAAGTACAAGATCGTCCAGGTCGACGGCGACAGCCAGTCCAAGGCCGAGGTGGCCATCAACGAGGCCGAGCGGCTGCTGAGCGTCGAGAAGGTCGACATCCTGGCCGGGGTGTACTCGAGCGCCCACGC
>DATKEI010000496.1:0-13122 GCA_035544455.1 Binatia bacterium
GGTGCTCGCTCGATGGGCACGCGCTCGACGATCAGGCGGTGATGAGGCCTTGACAGCGCGTCGCGTCGTGCGTACGGTCCGGTGCAGTGGCGCTACCTGCCGAACGGGTGATCACCGCTCCGCCGACCGTGCGCGAGCGCGCGCGGTGGGGCCGGCCGCTGCGGAGGGTATTCCGGAGCGGGGTGGTCATGGCGGGGGCCTTCTGCGCGCTGGCGATCGCGGTGATGGCGCTCGGCGCCGGCGCCCTGGCTCCCTACCCCCCGGACGAGCAGAACTTCGACCTCATCGAGGCGCCTCCGAGCCGGCAGGCCCTGTTCGGCACCGACCGCTTCGGCCGCGACGTCCTGAGCCGCGTGATCTACGGCTCGCGCATCTCGCTCTACGTCGCGGCGACCTCGATCGGGATCTCGATGCTGGCGGGCGGAGCGCTGGGGCTCACCGCCGGATTCCGGGGCGGGGCGTGGGACAACGGGATCAACCGGGTGCTCGACGTCTTCTTCAGCATTCCCGGCCTGCTCCTCTCCGTGGGCGTGGCTGCCATGCGCGGCCCCGGCATCAACAGCGCGGTCATCGCCATCGCGATCGTGTACACGCCGATCTTCGCGCGCGTCATGCGAGGGCCGGTGCTGGCCGAGCGCGAGAAGGAGTACGTCGAGGCCGTGCGCGCGCTCGGGGCCACCCGCTGGGCAGTCGCCCTCAAGCACGTGCTGCCCAACGTCATGTCGCCCTTCGTGGTCCAGGGCACTGTCGCGTTCTCGCAGGCCATCCTGATCGAGGCCTCCCTGAGCTATCTCGGCCTGTCCGCCCAGCCGCCCACGCCGTCGTGGGGCAACATGCTGAACGAGGGGCGCACCTATCTCGAGACGGCGCCCTGGATCTCGGTGTTCCCCGGCATCGCGATCATGGTGGCCGTGCTCGCCTTCAACCTGATCGGCGACGGCCTCCGCGATGTCCTCGACCCCGGCGCCCAGTGAGCGGGCGCCACCCGAACCGCCGTCCCCACCCGCACCGCTGACCCCCACAAGGAGAGACCACGATGACCAACGATGAGCGCCGGATCACCAGCCATCTCACCCGCCGACGCCTCTTGCAGACCGGAGCGCTCGCCGCCGGGGCCCTGGCCGTCCCCCGGGCCGCGCGGGCCCAGTCCCCGAAGCCCGGGGGGACGTTCGTGTCGGCCCAGACCACCGAGGCCACCGGGCTCGATCCCCAGCTCGTGCCCGCCTTTTCCCGGAGCCGGCGCTCGCCGCTCTTCTACAACCAGCTCGTCCGGTTCGACCCCGACATGAACCCGCAGCCCGAGCTCGCCGAGTCCTGGGAGGTGTCCCAGGACGGTCTCATCTGGACGTTCAAGCTCCGCCAGGGCGTGCGCTTTCACGACGGCCAGGAGATGACCTCGGCCGACGTCAAGTTCACCTTCGACCGGCTGTTCGAGCGATCGCCCGGCAAGTCGGACTTCATCGCGGTGGACAAGGTGGAGCCGTCGGGCAAGTACCAGGTCAAGTTCATCACCAAGGAGCCCTTCGCCGGCCTGCTCGCCGCCCTCGGTGGCTTCTGGGGCTTCGTCATCAGCGAGGCGGGGATCAAGAAGCACGGCGACCTCAACAAGGCCGCCCTCGGCACCGGTCCCTACATGCTCGAGGACTGGAAGGTCGAGCAGCAGCTCGTGATGAAGAAGCACCCGCAGTACTTCAAGAAGGGCCTGCCTCTCGTCGACCAGGCCATCCTGCGCGTCATCCCGGATGAGGCCAACATCGTGGCCGCGCTGCGCACGGGTCAGATCCAGCACGCCTTCATCGAGGACAACAAGAACTGGAACCTCCTGAAGGACGAGAAGGCCCTCACCGGATACCGGAGCTCGCGCCTCGGCTACGACTTCCTCAACATCAACGCGAGCCGCGGGCCGCTCAAGGACGTGCGCGTGCGCCAGGCCATCAGCTGGGCGGTGGACCGCGGCGCGGTGCTGCGCGTGGCCGCCGCCGGCTTCGGCCGGCTGACCGCGCCCGCGACCGCGCCGATGAAGGCATGGCAGCTGTCCGAGGATCAGTGGATGCGCTTCTACAAGCCCGACGTCGAGCGGGCGAAGAAGCTCCTGGCCGACGCCGGGCAGAGCGGCGGTTTCACCGTGAAGCTCCTGGTGATCCCCACCTTCCCCACCATGGTGGGGGGGGCCCCGGTGGTGGCGGCCAACCTCAAGCGCATCGGCGTCACGGCCGAGATCGAGAACGTGGAGTACGCGGTGTGGATCAAGCGGTGGCTGGCCAAGGACTTCGACATGACCATGAACACCACGCCGGGCTACGCCGACCCCGACACCGCCTTCTTCCGGGCCCTGCACTCGACGAAGGGCCAGAACTGGAACAGCTGGAGCGTGCCCGAGCTCGACGCGCTGATGGAGGACGGCCGGCGCACCATGGACCAGAAGAAGCGCAAGGAGATCTACGACCGGGTCCAGGTCATGATCCTCGAGAACGTCCCGCACCTCTGGCTCTTCTCCGCCGATACCATCGACTTCACGCAGGTCTCGGTGAAGGGCTGGCGCCAGCACCCGACCACCATGCTCTACGGGTTTGAGGGGGTCTGGCTAGACAAGGCCTGATGTGGCCTTTGTGGTCTTCGGGCGCCGAGAGGGGCCCATTGGCTTCGTTGGCGCCCTCGACCGGGGGCTCAACGTACAGAAAGTACGCCTCGCCCCCGGCCTTCGGGCGCCGCCTCGCCACTGGACCCCTCTCGCCGCCCTGTCCGCTGTGGTGGTCGGGGTCTTCGGGCGCCGAGAGGGGCCCATTGGCTTCGTTGGCGCCCTGTCCGCGGTGGTCGGGGGGCGGATGACGCGGTACGTGTTCGTGCGGCTGTACGCGATGGGCTTGACCCTGCTCGGGCTCACGGTGCTCATCTTCCTCATGCTGCGGCTGATCCCGGGAACGGTGGTGGAGCAGATGATCGGGGCGGACGCCATCGTGAGCCCGGCGATGGTCGCCGAGCTCAAGCGCTTCTTCGGCCTCGACCAGCCCTGGTACGTGCAGTACGGCCAGTGGATGGGGCAGCTGTTCCAGGGCGACCTCGGCACGTCCTGGCGTACGGGCAAGCCCGTGATCGAGCTCATCATGGAGCGGCTGCCCGTCACCCTCGAGCTCACCACCCTCGCCGTGGTGTTCGCCCTCGTCATCGGCATCCCCGCCGGGATCGTCTCGGCGGTGCGGCGGGACGGCGCCGTGGACAACGTCGCGCGGGTCGGCACCCTGCTCGGCCTGTCCGTGCCCGTGTTCTGGCAAGGCACCATGCTGATCCTCTTCTTCTCCCTGTACCTTCGCTGGATGCCGCCCGTGGTGTGGGTGGGCTTCTCGGCCGACCCGCTCCGCAATCTGACCATCATGGTCCTGCCCGCCATCTGCCTGGGCACGGCCAGCGCCGCCAACATCGCGCGCACCACCCGGGCGTGCATGCTCGATGTCCTGCGCTCGGAGTTCGTGCGGACGGCGGCGGCCAAGGGGCTGGCCGAGCGCGTCGTCATCCTCAAGCACGCCCTGCGGAACGCGCTGATCCCGGTGGTCACGGTGGCCGGGGTACAGATGGGCATCCTGCTCGGGGGGACGGTCGTGGTCGAGGAGGTGTTCACGCTGCCCGGCGTGGGCCGGCTCGTGCTGTGGTCGATCTACCAGCGCGACTTTCCTCTCACGCAAAGTACCATCCTCTTCATCGCCTTCATGTTCATGGCCATCAATCTCGCCGTGGATCTGCTGTACGCCTACCTCGACCCGAGGATCCGCTACAGCAGCTGACGTCGGCGGCGCCGCACAGCCCCGCGGCCTGGCCTCGATTCCGAGTGGCCCGCCCTGGCGTGGAATCGTCGGGACCCTCGCCATCGCCCAGGGGTGGCCCGGCGCCCGCCGACCCTGAACTGGAGGTCATCGCCTCGAAGCAGAAAGGGTGCGAGCAGTTCCGAGGGGCCCGGAGCTCACGCGGCCCGGAGCGCCGGATCCGCCCCCGGCGAGTCCCGCGTCCTGAAGCGGCCTCGCACGTCCCGCCCGCGGGCGGATCGTCGAAGTCGCGGATCGCGGGATTGCACGGGAAGCCCTCCCCGGGGGACAATGGCCGGGCGTGCCCATGCGATACCGCCGCCTCAGCTATCGCTACGTGATCGCCCGCGCGACACCGGTCACCCAGGTGTGGGGCCGCGGGGACCTGACCGTCATGTTCGGGGCGCCTCAGTGGCGGCCGGATGCCGACCTGTGCGAGACGCAGGCCGCGTTCGAGATCACCGTGGAGCTCGGGGGCGTCCAGGAGGACGACGTCGAGATCCAGCTCTTCGAGGACGCGCTGGTGATCGAGGGCCGCCGCGACCTGCCGGCCTCCACCGACGCCGTCTACCACACGGCCCGCCTCCGCCGCGGACCGTTCCGCCTCGAGCTGCCGCTGCCCGGACCCGTCGCCGCCGACGGCGCTGAAGTGCGGTACGAGCGGGGGCTGCTCCGGGTCCGGCTGCCGAAGCCCGGGGGGACCGCGTGATGCCGGCGGGCGAGACCGCCGAGGCCAAGGGCGGCATGTCGATTCCCGACACCCTCCCCCTGCTTCCGCTGCGCGGCGCGGTCGTGCTGCCCCTGGCCGCGGCCCCGCTCACTGTCGGCCAGCCTCGTTCCGTGCACCTGATCGACGACGCCATGCGGGGCAATCGGCTCATTGCGACGGTGGCCCAGCGGGACCCCGCGATCGAGCAGGCGGGCCCGGGAGATCTCCAGGCCATCGGCACGGTGGCCATGATCCACCAGCTCGCTCGCGCGCCCGACGGCACGGTGCGCCTGCTCGTCCAGGGCCTCGAGCGCGTCCGGGTGCTGGATTTCGTCGGGACCGATCCGTATCTGGTCGCGCGCGTCGAGGTCGTGCCCGACCAGGCCGGGCCCGCCGAGGAGACGGCGGGGCTGCAGCGCGCCGTCCTCGACCTGTTCCGGCGGCTGGTCGGGCTGGCCAACGAGGTCCCGGACGAGCTGGCCATGGCCGCCGAGGGGTTTCCCGAGGTCCGCCAGCTCGCCTACTTCATCGCCTCCGTGCTGCCGCTGCCGGCGGCGGCGCGCCAGGAAATTCTGGAGATCGATCCCATCTCGGGCAAGCTGCGCCGGCTCGTCGATCTCCTCCAGCGCGACATCGCCGTGCGCGAGCTGGGGCGCAAGATCGCCACCGACACCGAGGAGCGGCTGTCCAAGCAGCAGCGCGAGTACTACCTTCGCGAGCAGCTCCGGTCGATCCAGCGCGAGCTGGGCGACGAGCACGAGGGCAAGAACGACGTGGCCGAGCTGCGCCGCCGTATCCAGGAGGCGACCTTGCCCGAGGAGGCGCGGCGCGAGGCCGAGCGCGAGCTCGATCGCCTGGCCAACATCCCGGCGGCCTCGCCTGAGTACGGGATGGCCCGGACGTATCTCGAGTGGATGGCGGCGGTGCCGTGGAGCCGCCTGACCGGCGGGGCCATCGACATCCGCCGGGCCCGCACCGTGCTCGACGAGGACCACTTCGATCTCGAGAAGATCAAGGATCGCATCCTCGAGTACCTGGCGGTCAAGAAGCTCCGGACCGAGCGGGCGGGCGGCGTGGCGCGCCCGGGCCCGGACGGTGGCCCGGCGCCGGCCGAGCCGCCGCGCGTCACCGGCGACCTGCCCGCCCGCGAGCCCATTCTGTGTTTCATCGGCCCCCCCGGTGTGGGCAAGACGAGTCTGGGACAGAGCATCGCTCGCGCCCTCGGCCGCAAGTTCGTCCGCATGTCCCTGGGCGGAGTGCGCGACGAGGCCGAGATCCGCGGCCACCGGCGGACGTACATCGGGGCCCTGCCGGGCCGGATCATCCAGGGGCTGCGGCGGGCGGAGGCGCGTGATCCCGTCTTCATGCTCAACGAGATCGACAAGGTCGGCGCCGACTGGCGGGGCGATCCGTCCTCCGCGCTGCTCGAGGTGCTGGACCCGGCGCAGAACGACAGCTTCGTCGACAACTACCTGGGCGTGCCGTTCGATCTCTCGCAGGTCCTCTTCATCGCCACCGCCAACACCCTCGACACGATCCCCGGGCCGCTCCGGGACCGCATGGAGATCCTCACCCTCGCCGGCTACACCGACGACGAGAAGGTGGGGATCGCCCAGAGCTACCTGATCCCCAAGCAGCTCGCCGCCCACGGTCTGAGCGCCCAGGAGCTCGCCTTCGAGCCGGAGGCGCTTCGCCAGATCGTGCGGAGCCACACCCGGGAAGCCGGCGTGCGGAACCTGGAGCGCGAGATCGCCGCCGTGGCGCGGAAGGTCGCGCGCCGGCTGGCCGAGGGCCAGGCCGAGCCCGTGCTCGTCCGGGCCGCCGACGTGGGCGAGTACCTCGGGCGGCCGCGGTTCTTCGACGAGGTGGCCGAGCGCACCACCCAGCCGGGCGTGGCGACCGGGCTCGCCTGGACCCCGACCGGCGGGGACGTGCTATTTGTCGAGGCCACCATGATGCCGAGCGACGAGGAGCGCCTGGTCCTCACCGGAATGCTCGGCGACGTGATGCGCGAGAGCGCCCAGGCCGCCGTCTCGTACGTGCGCTCCAACGCGGCCCTCCTGGACGTCGACGGACGGCTCTTCGAGGGCAAGACGATCCATCTTCACGTGCCGGCGGGGGCGGTGCCGAAGGACGGCCCTTCGGCTGGTGTCACCATGGTGACCGCCCTCGCCTCGCTCGTCAGTGGCCGGCCCGTCCGGAACGACGTCGCCATGACCGGCGAGATCACCCTGCGAGGCAAGGTGCTGCCGGTGGGCGGCATCAAGGAGAAGGTCCTCGCCGCCCACCGGGCCGGCATCCGCACCGTGATCTTGCCGCTCCGCAACGAGCGCGATCTGGAGGACGTGCCGGAGGAGGTGAGGGGCGACATCCGCTTCGTCCTGGTCGACATGGCCGGCGAGGTTCTCCAGCACGCGCTCACGGAGGCGGCGGCGCGCGCATCCGTGGCCGGCGGCTGAGCGGCGCCGCCCCCCGCGCCGCACAATCCCTACCGCGTCGAATCTGCGTGGCACCAGGTCGCGGGCGGCGGGGGCGCCTCCCTTGGGACTGGCCAGCAGGGCGGGGGCGCCTCGTCGTCGGCGCGCTCGGCACGGTCGGCGCCGGCAATGTTTCTGAGGTGCGGCGAGAGCCATGTGCATGCAACGGGGCGTCTATGTCCGGCCCATCGGGCCGGGGCCGGCTGGCCGGTGGCAACGGCTGCGACGCGGGAGAGTCGACCAATGGCACGTGCGGTGTGGCCGGGACAGCCGTATCCACTCGGGGCGACCTACGACGGCGTCGGCACGAACTTTGCCGTGTTCTCGGAGGTGGCCGAGCGCGTTGAGCTCTGCCTCTTCGACGAGGACGGTGCGGAGACGCGCGTGGACCTGCCGGAGGTGACCGCCTTCTGCTGGCATGGCTATCTGCCGGACATCGGGCCGGGCCAGCGCTACGGGTACCGGGTGCACGGGCCCTGGGCTCCCGACGAGGGGCATCGCTGCAACCCCGCCAAGCTCCTGCTCGATCCCTACGCGCGGGCCATCGATGGCGAGGTGCGGTGGGCGGAGGCGGTGTTCCCGTATCGCTTCGGCGATCCGGAGGGCAGCCGGAACGACGACGACAGCGCGCCCCACGTGCCGCGGAGCCTCGTGGTCACCCCCTTCTTCGACTGGGGGCACGACCGGTCTCCGCGCACGGCATGGCACGACACCATCGTGTACGAGATGCACGTCAAGGGCTTCACCGCGCGCCACCCGGCCGTGCCCGAGGAGCTGCGGGGGACGTACGCCGGGCTCGCCCACCCGGCGGCCATCGAACACCTGCAGCGCGTCGCCGTCACCGCCGTCGAGCTCATGCCCGTACACGAGTTCATCCACGACGGGCATCTCCTCGAGCGCGGCCTGCGCAACTACTGGGGGTACAACTCCATCGGGTTCCTCGCGCCCCATCACGAGTACGCGGCCCGGCGCCAGGCGGGCCAGCAGGTGCAGGAGTTCAAGCAGATGGTCAAGAGCCTGCACGAGGCCGGCATCGAGGTGATCCTCGACGTGGTCTACAACCACACCGCCGAGGGCAACCACCTGGGCCCCGTGCTCGGCTTCAAGGGGCTCGACAATGCCGCCTACTACCGTCTCGTGGCCGACCAGCGGCGGTACTACATGGACTACACGGGCACCGGCAACAGCCTGAACATGCGCCACCCCCACGTGCTCCAGCTCATCATGGACTCCCTGCGCTACTGGGTGCAGGACATGCACGTGGACGGGTTCCGCTTCGACCTGGCCGCCGCCCTGGCCCGCGAGCTCCACGACGTCGACCGCCTGTCCGCCTTCTTCGACCTGATCCAGCAGGACCCGGTGGTGCAGCAGGTGAAGCTCATCGCCGAACCGTGGGACGTGGGGGAAGGCGGCTACCAGGTCGGCAACTTTCCGCCGCTCTGGTCCGAGTGGAACGGCAAGTACCGGGATACCGTGCGCGACTACTGGCGGAGTGTGGACCACACGCCGCCAGAGTTCGCGTATCGCATGGCCGGCAGCCCGGACCTGTACGAGGGGACCGGCCGGCGGCCCTCGGCGAGCGTCAACTTCGTGACGTGCCACGACGGCTTCACCCTCCGCGACCTCGTCTCCTACAACGACAAGCAGAACGAGGCCAACGGCGAGGACAATCGCGACGGCGAGAGCCACAACCGCTCGTGGAACTGCGGGGTCGAGGGGCCGACGGATGACCCGGAGGTGCTGGCGCTGCGCGCCCGGCAGGTCCGGAACTTTCTGACCACCCTCCTCGTGTCGCAGGGGATCCCGATGCTCCTGATGGGGGACGAGCTCGGCCGCACCCAGGAGGGCAACAACAACGCGTACTGTCAGGACAACGACATCTCCTACGTGCAGTGGGAGACGGCCGACACCGACCTGATCGCGTTCACGACCCAGCTCATCCAGCTCCGTCGCAAGCACCCGGTGTTCCGGCAGCGCCGGTGGTTCATCGCCCGCGCCATCCGCGGCACGGGCGCCAGCGACATCGCGTGGTTCCGGCCCGACGGCGAGGAGATGCTCGACGCCGAGTGGCAGTCGGGATGGGCCAAGAGCTTCGCCGTGTTCCTGAACGGCGATGGCATCACCAGCCCGGGGCCGCGGGGCGAGCGGATCGCGGACGAGAGCTTCTACGCGGCCTTCAACGCGTACTGGGAGCCCGTGCGCTTTCGCATGCCCGGGCCCGAGTGGGGCAAGTCGTGGCTCCCCGTCGTGGAGACGGCGGGCGCCGTCGCCGACGGCCCGGCCGAAGGGCTCGAGTCTGGCCTTGAGATGGATGTGGCTGGCCGCTCGATCATGCTGTTTCGCCGCGTCGGCTGAGCGCAACCCCCGCCGGCGCGGCGCGCCCCGAGGCGCCCGCATTCAGCCCGGAGATTCCGGCCGTGCGGAGGCCTTGCGCGACAGGCTGGCGCTCGAGACCGGACCCGTCTCCGCACGCGAGCGCGCTCTCGGCGTTTGATCAGCGGGTAGAGGGCTGATCTCCGGGGCCGGCTCGGCGCTTCCGGGGTGGGGCGCGACGGGCGGCACGCCCCGCGCGCGCCGGCGCGCGCGGGGCGGATCGGGCGCGATCCGGGGCGACAACCGCGAGGGTGGTGGACGCGCGGCGAGCGCCGTCGCCGTCGGCGACGGGAGGCGCGGCCGCCGGCTCGACCTGGTCCATCGTGCACTGGCGCGGCGGCTTGTCCGGCCGCCAGCGCAGGAACCCGGTGCCGTGGCGGAACCGCCCGCCGGTGAAGTGGTCGTAGCTCACCTCCGCCACCAGCTTCGGGGCGAGTGGCTCCCACTCTGACGAGCGGCTCGTGCTCCACCGGCTCGGTCCCCCGGGCGCGCGCCCGGTGAAGCCGGGCGGACGGATCAGCGGGGTCAGCGTGGAGACCAGTGTCTTCCGGGCCGTCGCCGAGAAGGCGGACGTGAACCCGACGTGATGCAGGAGCCCGGCGGCGTCGTACAGGCCCAGCAGCAGTGACCCCACGGTGCGCGATCCCGACGCGTAGCGAAACCCTCCCACCACGCAGTCGGCAGTGCGGACTCGCTTCACCTTCTGCATGCCCGTGCGATCGCCCGATCGGTACGGCAGGTCGAGCCGCTTCGCGACCACCCCGTCCAGGGCCGCCCCGGCCATGCCCAGCCAGCCGCGGGCCGCTTCGGGATCCGGCGTGGCCGGGGACAGGCGGATGTCGCGCGCGTCGGCGAGGTGCCGCGAGGCGAATCGCTCGAGGCGCGGTCGCCGCTCTCGAAGCGGGCGGCTCACGAGGAGGCGCCCGGTCTCGTCCACCAGGAGGTCGAAGACGATGAGCACCGCGGGCCGCTCCGCGGCCAGCTTCCGCACCCGGCTCGCGGCGGGATGGATCCGCTGGAGCAGGTCGTCGAACGACAGCCGGCCGTCCGCCGGCACCACGAGCTCGCCGTCGAGCACGAAGGTGGGGGCGGATACGGCGCGGAGGTTCTCGACCACCTCGGGGAAATAGCGGGTCAGGGTCTGGCCCGAGCGGGACTGGAGCTCGATCGCATCGCCGTCCCGGAACGCGAGGCAGCGGAATCCGTCCCACTTCGGCTCGTACTGCCAGTCCGGCCCCGTCGGGATCTCGTCGACGAGCCGTGCCTCCATCGGCGGGTAGGGAGGCGCCAGGGGGAGGCTCATGTCCGATGGATGCGGTCGAGGCTGAACCGCCCGCGGGTTGCCAGGACGGGGGCGAACAGATCTCCGAGGCGGCCGACCCGGGCCGGGACGTTGTCGATGCGAAAGTCCTCGATGGCGAGCCCGCGCTCGACCTCGGCCCAGCTGACCGGCGCCGAGACGGCGGCCCGCGGGTGAGGCCGCACGGAGTACACGGAGGCGAGGGTACGCCCCCAGGCGTTCTGGTTGTAATCGACCAGCACCCGGCGGTCGGGACGCTTCGCGATCCGGTACTCGGCGGTCAGGAGCCCGGGGCGGGCGGTGGCCAGGGTCTGGGCCAGCGCCTTGGCCACCTCCCACACCTCCTTCTGGGTGGGACCGCGCACGATGGGCACGTACACGTGCACGCCGCGAGAGCCGGTGGTCTTCGGGTAGCTCGGCATGCCCAGCCCGTCGAGGGCCTCGTGCAGGAACAGGGCCGCCTCGAGAACCTGTTGCAGGGAGGCGCCCTTGACGGGGTCGAGATCGAAGTGCAGGTAGTCCGGGCGGCTGGTGTCGTCGCAGCGCGCGTACCAGGGGTTGAGGTCGATGCAGCCGAGGTTGACCACCCAGAGCAGCGACAGGAGGTCCGACACGATGGGGAAGTCGATGACGCTGCCCGACGCGTGCCCGATCGCGCAGGTCTCGATCCACTCGGGGCGCGGGGCGGGGGCCCGCTTCATGAAGAAGAAGGGCCCGGCCGCTCCGTCCGGATAGCGCTTCATGACCATGGCCCGCCCGGCGAGGTGCGGGATGAGCGCCGGGGCGATCTGGGCGTAGTACCGGAGGAGGTCGCCCTTGGTCAGTCCGAGATCGGGCCAGAAGGTCTTGCCGAGGTTGGTGAGGACCAGCGACCGCGCGCCGTCGCGGATCTCGACGCGCTCCTCGCCGGCGGGGATCAGGCGGGTGGCGGGGGAACCCGGGCCACTGGCGGGCTGGTTGCGCACACGTGCGGTCGCGGGGCGCCGGGGTGCGGGCTTCTTCCGGCGGGGCCGGCCGGTCACCGCGGCGGCGTGAGCCGCGCCGGACGCGGACCGCGGCGCGGCGGCCCGGCGACGGCGATGTACTCGAGCTCGGTCCCCGCGCGGGCGCAGCGGAGCATGAGGCCGCCCCGGCTCATGTCCCCGCGGCCGATGAAGGCGGCAGGGAAGCGCAGGTGATCGCCGAGGGCGGCCCGGAGCACGTCCACGTACTTGCCGCTGGCCACGCTGCCGAGGAGGACGACCTGCGTGTCCGGCCCGACCGCGCGGCCGAGGAGCCCGACGTCTCGCTCCAGGGGGAGGCGGTAGCGCGGCTCGGCGAGGTCGATGTCGACGGCCGCGAACCGGCGCAGGCGCGCGGCGTCCACGATCTCGTCGGGCCGGCGGATGCCCTCGCTCGTGGTGATGACGTAGGCCCCGGCCAGCCCCGATGGCGGCCGCGCGAAGGCCGCCGCGTACGCCATCTTCCCGCGGAAGTAGAGGCCGCTCAGGAACGAGAACACCTCCCCCAGCGGCGCCCCGCCCGGGCCATGGACCCGACGGGCCAGGTCGAAGCCCGCGTGCGGATTCAGGAGGAGGCGCGCTCGCTCGCCGCCGCAGTGTGCGGGAGACAGCAGGAACAGGCGGCGCTCCGTCGCCATGCCCATACCGTACCGCATCCTCCGGGCCGCGGCCGGGCCGGCGCCCGCGGCGCTCCGCTCGGCAACGCGGCCACGCCCGGAAACGCCCCCATCGGTCCCGGGGCGCGGTGATAGAGTCTGCGGCGGAACCTCCGCCCCGTCCGCCTCTCGAGCGATGCGAGAGAGGCGCGGTGCGACAGCGTGTTCCAGGGAGGCGGCGATGCGAGAGATCGTGTTCGCGCTGGAGTTTCGCGGGCAGGCCGGCCCCGTGCCGGGAGCGGACGCGCGGCGCCGGGCCCGCTCGGCGGCCCCGAGCCAGGCCCTGCGCACCGTGTTCAGCGAGCGGGGTGTCGAGACCGGCGTCGAGCCCGTGCCCGGCGAGAGCGCGGTGCTCGACTCCGAGGTCGAGCGGTTCGGTGACGGGACCTTCGTCGAGAGCGGCACCATCACCTACGGCGGTCTGGGATCGGTGACGTTCGAGACGGTGGGGCGAGGCGTGGTGGGGCCGAGCGGCGTTCCCGGCTGGGTGCACGGCGCGGTCGTGTGGACGGTCACGGGCGGCGCCGGCGGCTGCGCGGGCGCCCGCGGCCTGATCACCTCCAACTTCGCGGTGAGCGCGGGCGGCGAGGTGGTGGACCATCACGTGGCGAGGCTCGTCCTGCCCGACGAGGTGGCGGTGGCATGAAGTTCGACATCGGTATCCTCGGCAACCAGCCCGTGCCGGTGGTGGTCGAGCAGGTCCGCCTCGCCGAGTCGCTCGGGTACGACACGGCGTGGATCACCGACACGCACCTCGTATGCCGCGAGCTGTGGGTGACCCTGGCCGCCTGCGCCCTCGGCACCTCGCG